>JBBIVU010000051.1:0-15633 GCA_037439585.1 Roseateles sp.
CCAGACCGGCGAGTTCTGGCACTACGTGTGGACGCGTGACCTGTCCTACGCGGCCGACCTGGCGCTGGCCTGGCTGGACCCGCAGCGCACCGTCACCTCGCTGCGTTTCAAGACCAGTGGCTGGCGCGACGGCCTGGCCCCGGTGCCGGGCCTGCCGGCCGGCAGCCGCCAGATCGTGCAGGACACGGGCTCGGGCGGCAGCTGGCCCGTCAGCACCGACCGCGTCAGCTGGGCCTGGGCCGCCCAGGCCGTGCTGGACACGCTCGACGGCGCCGAGCGCCAGGCCTTTGCCGCCCAGGCCCGCGCGGCCCTGCAGGGCACGGTGGAGGCCGACCGCCTCGCCGCCTTCGACGCGGCCTCGGGCCTGTACGGCGGCGAGCAGTCCTTCCTCGACTGGCGGGTGCAGAGCTACGCGCCCTGGATCACCGACCAGCTCTCGCGCATGGCGGGGTCGCGCGCGCTGTCCACCAACGTGTCGCACCACCAGGCGCTGCGGCTGCTGGCCCGGCTCTTCGCGGCCGAAGGCGATGCGGCCATGGCCGCGCGCTACACCGGCTGGGCCGACGACTTGCGCGCCGCCGTCGACCGCGCCTTCTGGCTGGAAGACGCCCAGCAGTACGCCAGCCTCACCAGCGACGACGCCACGCCCATCGCGCTGCACAAGTTCGACCTGCTGGGCACGGCGCTGGCCGTCATCGGCGACGTGGTGCCGCCGCAGCGCGCGGCCCAGGCACTGGCCCGCTACCCGCACGCGCCGCTGGGTGCACCGGTCATCGCACCCCAGCAGCCGGACGTGCCGGTCTATCACAACCGGGCCATCTGGCCCTTCGTGAGCGCCTACGCGCTGCGCGCCGCCGCCCGGGCCGGCAACAGCGCCATCGCCGGCCATGCCTTCGACTCGCTGTGGCGCGCCGCCGCGCTCAACCTGTCCAACATGGAGAACCTGGAGTGGCTGACTGCCCGGCCGCGCTTCGACGACGGCCCGGTCATCAACTCGCGGCGCCAGCTCTGGTCGGTGGCGGCCTACGTCAATGCCGTGGCGGAGAGCGTGTTCGGCTGGCAGGTCACGGCCGAAGGCCTGCGCATCGCGCCCTTCCTGACCACCGCCTCCCGCCGCGCGCTGGGCGATGGCCCGGCCGCCACGCTGCGCGGCCTGCACTGGCGCGGCCACCGCCTGGAAATCGCCCTGGTGCTGCCGCCGGTGCCCGCTGCCTCCGCAGGCCCGGCGCATTACCCCGTGCGGCAGCTGCTGCTGAACGGCCAGCCGGTCAGCGGCACGATCACGGCGCAGCAATTGATGGCCGGCATCAACCGCATCGAGGTGGCCTTCGGCCCCGCCGAGGCCGGCGATGTGCGGATCACCCACGTGCCCGCCGTGGACCCGCTGGACCGCACCGAGCCCCGCGTGTTCGCGCCCGACGTGCCCCGCGCGCTGTCGGCCACGCCCACGGCTGATGGCGTGGTGCTGCGCTTCACGGCGCCGGCCAGCCGCGAGGCGCTGCGCTTTCACATCTACCGCGACGGGCGCCGTGTGGCTGCTGACCAGCAGGCCACCGCCTGGACGGACCGCAGCGCCCAGCCGGGCGTGGCCCATGTCTATGCCGTGGAGGCCGTGGGCGCCGCCTCGGGCCACCACTCCCACCTCAGCGAACCGCTGCGCCTGGAGGCCGGCGCGGTGCAGCGGCTGGCGCTGGACGAGGGCTTCGTTCGCGACGCGGCCGGCCCCGTGGGCCTGGAGCTGGTGTACGACAACCACGCCCACGAGACGCAGACCGGCGTGACCAACGCCGTCAAGATCCTGCGGGTTTTGGACGCGCAGGGCCGCGAGGCGGCGCGCGGCATCGTGCAGATGCCCCACATCGAGCCGCAGGGCGGCACGCACCCGCTGCGCCTGTCCACCCAGCTCCGGGTGGCGCTGCCCGCAGGCCGTTACCGCGTGGAGCTGCTGGACTTCTTCAACATGAGCTACCTGCAGGCCAACGCCAGCTACGGCGGGGCGGGCGGGCTGGAGGGCCCGCTGAACGCAGCAGCCGTGCAGGCGCTGCAGGTGGTGACGCTGCCGGCCCAGCCCTGAGAACGCTCGGCCCCGTAGCATCCGGCCATGCTGACGCTCACCCAGACCCTCGCCTTCCTCACTGCTGCGCTGGTGCTCACCGCCACGCCAGGGCCCGACAACCTGATGGTGCTGAGCATGGGCATGTCGCGCGGGCGGCGTGCGGGCATGGCCTTCGGGCTGGGGTGTGCGCTGGGCTGCCTCAGCCACACGCTGCTGGCCGTGGTGGGCGTGAGCGCGCTGGTGGCGGCCTCGTCACTGGCCTTCGGGCTGCTGAAGGCCGTGGGCGGCGCCTACCTGGTGTGGATGGGCGTGCAAGCCTGGCGCCATGCGGGGCGTGTGGCTGTGGGCACCACGGTGGGCGACGGTGCGTCGCTGCGGCAGCTCTTTGCCAAGGGCCTGGTGGCCAATGCCATCAACCCCAAGGTGGTGCTGTTCTTCTTGGCCTTCCTGCCGCAGTTCGTGGTGGCTGGCCAAGGCGCCGTGCCCGTGCAGCTGGGTCTGCTGGGCCTGCTGTTCACCGCGCAGGCAGCCCTGCTGTTCGGGCTGCTCGGCTACGGCTCGGGCCGCGTCGGCACCTGGTTGAACCAACGCCCGGCCGTGGGGCCTTGGCTGGACCGTCTGGCGGGCACGGTGTTCGTGGGCCTGGGCCTGCGGATGGTGCTGTCGCGCTGACGCCAGGCTCGAACGGCCGCTCGAAGTGAACAGAGACAACCTGCCCATCGACCTGGGGCTGCACACCCCCAGGGTGGGGCGGTAGCCCCCGGGCCGCCGCCGTCAGTTGACGATGCCCTGGGCCCGAAGCCGCGCGATCTGCTCGGCGCTCAGGCCCAGCTCCCGCAGCACGGCCTCGGAGTCCTGGCCCAGCAGCGGCGCGTTGCGGTGGTGGCTGCCCGGCGTGGCCGACAGCTTGGGGCAGATGCCCGGCACGGCGAGCTCGCGGCCATCGTCCAGCCGCACCGACTGCAGCATGCCACGGGCGCGGTAGTGCGGGTCGGCCGCGATGTCGGCCACCGTGTAGATGCGCCCGGCCGGCACTGAAGCGCCGTCCAGCGCCTGCAGCACCTCGTCCACCGGATGCTGCGCCGCCCAGGCGCCGATGGCCGTGTCGATCTCGGCCACGCGGGCCACGCGGCCGGCGTTGTCGGCCAGGGTGGGATCCTGCCCCAGGTCGTCGCGGGCGATCAGCCGCATCAGCCGGCGAAAGATGCTGTCGCCGTTGCCGGCGATCAGCGCGTAGCCGCCGTCCGCGCAGCGGTAGGCGTTGGTGGGCGCAATGCCCGGCATGGCGCTGCCCGCCGGCTCGCGCACCACGCCGAAGGCGCTGTACTCGGGCAGCAAGCTCTCCATGCAGTTGAAGACGGCCTCGTACAACGCCACGTCGATGACCTGGCCCTGCCCCGTGGCATGGCGGTGCTGCAGCGCCAGCAGGATGCCGATGACGCCGTGCAGCGCGGCCAGCGTGTCACCGATGCTCACCCCCACGCGCACCGGGACGCGGCCGGGCTCGGCGGTCAGGTGGCGCAGGCCGCCCATGGCCTCGGCCACGACGCCGAAGCCGGGCCGGTCGCGGTACGGGCCGGTCTGCCCGTAGCCGCTCACGCGCAGCACGATGAGCCGCGGGTTGGCGGCGCGCAGCACGTCAGGGTCCAGGCCCCAGGCCTCCATCGCGCCGGGGCGAAAGTTCTCGATCAGCACGTCGGCCTCGGCCGCCAGCCGCCGCACCACGTCCTGGCCCTCGGTCGTGCGCAGGTCCAGCGCCAGCGAACGCTTGTTGCGCGAACTCGCCTGCCACCACACCGAGGTGCCGTCCAGAAGCAGCCGCCACTGGCGCAGCGGGTCACCGGTGCCAGGGGGCTCGATCTTGATGACGTCAGCGCCGAAGTCGGCCAGGGTCTTGGCGGCGAAGGGGCCAGCGATCAGCTGGCCCAGCTCGACAACCTTGAGACCGGCGAGCGCCTGGGGTGACGGGGGCAATGCAAGGGGCACACTCATGCCAGTCAGTGTGCTGCGGGCTGCCACCCACAGCATCCGGATCTGATGCGCTCTGCCTTGGCTGGGTACGAAGCCCACACCAATCCTTGGCGACACACCCGGCGGCATGCCGAGCGTGCAGGCCTGCACACGGGCTGCCCTGCATCGCGGCCGCCCGGCTTGACAGCGCCAGCACGCTGCATACATTCGGGCGCACGGCCCCCCGAGATGCAGGGTTAGAACCGACACCGCCGATGACACCCCAACGCCGCCGCAACACGCTCGTGCTGATCGTCCTCGGCTTTGCCAGTGCGACCGCTGTCATGCTGGCGTTCATCGCGCTGTTCTTCTCCAGCACGCAGCGGCTGGTGCACATCGCCAACCAGCTCTACATCCACCCCTTTGCAGTCAGCAATGCCGCCGCCGACCTGAAGACGGCGCTGTACGAGATGCGCAGCAAGGCCTTGGTGGTGGTGCTGATGAGGGAGCGCGGCCAGCAATGGGACGCCTCGGTGCAGGCCATCGACGCGCATGAGCGCCGCGTCTACGACAACCTGGAGGTCATCAAGGCCAACTTCCTCGGCGACATGGCCCAGGTGGCCCGGCTGGAGGCCAAGATCCGGCAATGGCATGAGACGCGCGGCGAGATCCTGCAGAACGTTCGGCTCGGCCATTTCACGATGGCCGAAGAGGCCGTGCGCACCGGCGGCACGCCACTGTTCGAGGAAATCATCGCATTGACCGAGCATGTGCTGGGCTTTGCGAAGCAGCGCGCGCGCCGGTTCGTCGACGAGGGAGCCCAGCAGTCCGACGCTCTGGTCCGCCAAGGGTTGCTGCTGGCCACCGCGCTGGCGGTGGCCTTTGTCTGCCTCGCCTCGGTGGTGTTCTGGCGCATCCAGTTCCTGCAGCGGGAGCTGTCCAAGCTCGCCGAAACTGACTTCCTGACCGGCCTGATCAACCGCCGCACCTTCATCGACGCCGCGGAGGAGGAGCTGGCGCGGGCGCGGCGCTACGGCCTGCAGTTCTCTCTCGCCGTCGTGGACCTGGACCATTTCAAGCGCATCAACGACAGCCATGGCCATGCGGTGGGCGACCGGGTGCTCAAGGCCTTCGCTGCCGCATGCCGGCGGTCGCTGCGCGACGTGGACCTCGTGGGGCGCATCGGCGGTGAGGAATTCGGCGTGCTGATGCCCTACACCAGCGGCGACGCGGCCACCCAGGCGCTGGACCGGCTGCGCCAGGAGATCGAGTCCACCGTCGTGCCGCTCAGCCCCGAACCTCTGCGGTTCACGGCCTCCATCGGCGCAACGGACTGTGTCGCCGGCTGCTCCGTCGACCAGCTGATGGCGCTGGCCGACACGGCCCTGTACCAGGCCAAGGCCGGGGGCCGCAACCGCGTCGTGCAGGCCCAGGCGGCGTGCCCCAGCCCCGATGCCGCGCCCGCCAGCGCCGCGCCGACCGCCCAGGGCGGGGCGCACTGACCAGGCCCGCTAGAACAGGAAGTAGCGCTGCGCCATCGGCAGCTCGCGGGCCGGCTCGCAGCTCAGCAGCACGCCGTCCGCCCTCACCTCGTAGGTCTGCGCGTCGATCTCCATCGTCGGCAGGTAGGCGTTGTGCACCATGGCGGTCTTGTTGACCGTGCGGCAGCCCTTCACCGGCACCAGCGTCTTGGCCAGGCCCAGCTTCTCCACGTTGGCCTGGCCGGCCTGACTCACAAACGTCAGCGAGCCCTGCGACAGCGCACCGCCGAAGCTGCCGAACATGGGCCGGTAGTGCACAGGCTGCGGCGTGGGGATGGAGGCGTTGGCATCGCCCATTGCCGCAGCGGCGATGAAGCCGCCCTTCAGAATGAGCGATGGTTTCACGCCGAAGAAGGCGGGCTTCCACAGCACCAGGTCGGCCCATTTGCCCACCTCGATGCTGCCCACCTCGTGACTGATGCCATGCGCCAGCGCGGGGTTGATGGCGAGCTTGGCGAGGTAGCGCTTCACGCGGGCGTTGTCATTGCCGGCGCCATCGCCCGGCAGGCTGCCGCGCTGCACCTTCATCTTGTGCGCCGTCTGCCAGCAGCGCAGGCTCACCTCACCCACGCGGCCCATGGCCTGCGAGTCGGACGAGAACATGCTGATGGCGCCCAGGTCGTGCAGGATGTCTTCGGCGGCGATGGTCTCGCGGCGGATGCGGCTCTCGGCAAAGGCCAGGTCCTCGGCGATGCCAGCGTCCAGGTGGTGGCACACCATCAGCATGTCGAGGTGCTCGTCCAGCGTGTTCACGGTGAACGGGCGCGTGGGGTTGGTGGAGCTGGGCAGCACATTGGCTTCGCCCACCACCTTCATGATGTCGGGCGCATGGCCGCCACCCGCGCCTTCGGTGTGGAAGCTGTGGATGGTGCGGCCCTTGAAGGCGGCGATGGTGTCCTCCACGAAGCCGCTTTCGTTGAGCGTGTCGGTATGGATGGCGACCTGGGTGTCGGTCAGCTCGGCCACGCTCAGGCAGTTGTCGATGGCCGCGGGTGTGGTGCCCCAGTCCTCGTGCAGCTTCAGGCCGATGGCGCCGGCCTCGATCTGCTGCATCAGGCCTTCGGGGCGACTCGCGTTGCCCTTGCCCAGGAAGCCGAGGTTCATCGGGAAGGCCTCGGCGGCCTTGAGCATCGTCGCGATGTGGCTGGGCCCGGGCGTGCAGGTGGTGGCCAGCGTGCCGGTGGCCGGGCCGGTACCGCCGCCGATCATGGTGGTCACGCCGCTCATCAGCGCCTCTTCGATCTGCTGCGGGCAGATGAAGTGGATGTGGGTGTCGATGGCGCCGGGCGTGACGATGAAGCCCTCGCCCGCGATGATCTCGGTGCCGGGGCCGATGACGATGTCCACACCGGGCTGCACGTCGGGGTTGCCGGCCTTGCCGATGGCCGCGATGCGGCAGCCGCGCAAGCCAATGTCGGCCTTCACGATGCCCCAGTGGTCGACGATGACGGCGTTGGTGATGACGGTGTCGACCGCGTCACCCGTGCCCGGACCGTTGGGCCGCTGCGACTGGCCCATGCCGTCGCGCACCGTCTTGCCGCCGCCGAACTTGACCTCCTCGCCATAGCCGCCTGAACGCAGCGTCAGGTCCTGCTCGATCTCGATGACCAGGGCGGTGTCGGCCAGGCGCAGCCTGTCGCCGACGGTGGGGCCCAGCATCTCGGCGTAGGCACGGCGACTGACCTTCATTTGAGCCTCCGCGCGGCCGTCCGGCGGCGGCGAGCGCCCGCTCGGGGGGCGGCGAATGGAATGAGCGTGGGGGCTGACCTTGTCATAGCTTGCCTTGCACGAGGCCGCGGAAGCCCCAGACGGCGCGGTCGCCGCCCAGGTCGACGAGCTCGACAGTGCGCGTCTGCCCGGGCTCGAAGCGCACGGCGGTGCCGCTGCAGATGTTGAGCCGCATGCCGCGTGCCGCGTCGCGGTCGAAGCTCAGCGCAGCATTGGTTTCGGCGAAGTGGTAGTGCGAGCCGACCTGGATGGGCCGCGTGCCGGCGTTGGCCACCTTGAGGGTCAGCGTGCGGCGACCGGGGTTGAGCTCGTGCTCGCCGTCGGCCGTGATCAGCTCTCCGGGAATCATCACTTGCGGCCCTTGGCGAACCACCAGACAGCGAGGCCGGCCACCGCGGCCAAGGCCAGCGTGGCACTGCCGTCCCAGCCGTGCAGGTGCGGGCCGGCGGGGCCGTGGCCGTCGTGGGCGAGCGCGGTAGCGGTGATCAGGAGCAGGACAAGTGCGCGCATGGTGGTTCGACCTGTTCAAACAATCGGTTGATGAACGGTGACGAGCTTGGTGCCGTCCGGGAAGGTGGCTTCGACCTGGATCTCCGGGATCATCTCGGCGATGCCATCCATGACGTCAGCCCGGGTCAGCACCGTGCGGCCCTCGCTCATCAGCTCGGCGACGGTCTTGCCGTCGCGCGCGCCCTCAAGGATGGCCGCGCTGATGAGGGCCACCGCCTCAGGGTAGTTCAGCTTCAAGCCACGGGCCTTGCGGCGCTCTGCGAGCAAAGCCGCAGTGAACAGAAGGAGCTTGTCCTTTTCACGGGGTGTCAGTTCCATCTCGCTTCGCTCGATTCCTTCAAGTCAGCATCGGGGCCCGTCGAACGCCCGACCTGGGTGCCTTGGGGTCACGCTTTGCAAGGGGGATGCCAGTGGACCAGCACCTCGACAGGTGCTGGCTTGCGCGATGGCCCTGACGGCCTGCGTGTGGGCGTGCCCAGTGCGATCCAGCCCAGCAGCGTCTCGCCAGGTTCGCAAAATGCGGCCGAGATGGCGGCGTCGCGCACCTTGGCGCCGCTGAGCATCTTGCCTGCGAAGCCCAGCATGTGCGCGGCCGTCAGGAAGTTGGCGAGCGCCCCCCCCAGCGCCGCCCACTGCTCGTGCGCAGGCACCTGCGGGTGACCCAGGTCGATGCGCGCCACAACAGCCACCGTGACCGGCGGGCGCAGGGCCCGCTCGGCGTCCAGCGCCGCGCCCTCTTCACCCTTGCCTGCGGCGCGGGCAGCGTCGGCAAAGAGGATGGCCATGCCCTGTTTTGCAGCGCCACGCACCAGCTTGAGACGGTAAGGCACCAGCTCGGCATGGTCGGGCGCACGCAGCGCAGCCTGGGTCATCCAGGCGAGTTGCTCGTCGCTCGGCCCGGGCTCGACGAGGTGCTTGGGCCCGACGGAGTAGCGCGTCAGCAGCGCCTCGAGCGCGGCCGGTGCGGTGCTCACTTCAGCAAACCTGCGTTTTCGGCCGCGGCCTTGATGCCGTCGTAGTTGGCCGGCTTGCTGGGGATGAACCGCGTGGCACGCTGCAGGCCCAGGATTTCCTTGCCCTGCGGGGTGTTCGGGTCCAGCGCCAGGAAGGCGGCCTTGATCTTGTCTTGCAGGGCCTGCGGCATGTCGGCATGGACCGACCAGTTGTAGTCGAAGTAAGGCGGTGTGGTGTAGAAGACCTTGACCTGGGCCGGGTCCACCTTCTTCTCAGTGACGAACTTGTCCCACACCGAAATGTTCAGTGCGCCTGCGTCGACCTTGCCGCTGGCCACGGCGGCGATGGTGGCGTCGTGCGCGCCGCTGAAGGCCACGCGCTTCAGGTCCACGTCGGGGTTGATCTTGGCGGCCAGCAGGAAGCTGCGCGGCATCAGGTGGCCCGAGGTGCTGCTGGCCGAGCCGAAGGACAGCGTCTTGCCCTTCAGGTCTTCCAGCTTGGCGATGCCGCTCTTGGCGTCGGTGATGAAGACGGAGCGGAACTTCTCGTCCTCCTCGCGCTGCACCAGCGGCACCACCTTGCCGCCCGAACGGACGTTGGCCTGCACAAAGGTGAAACCGCCGAACCAGGCGAGGTCGATCTTCTTGTTCACGACGGTTTCCACCGCAGCGGCGTAGTCGGTCACGGGTGTCCATTCGACCTTCATGCCGAGCTTGCTCTCCAGGTACTGGCCCAGTGGCGCGAACTTGC
This sequence comes from Roseateles sp., assembly GCA_037439585.1. Classification (GTDB taxonomy): domain Bacteria; phylum Pseudomonadota; class Gammaproteobacteria; order Burkholderiales; family Burkholderiaceae_C; genus Pelomonas. The sequence goes on from JBBIVU010000051.1 coordinate 9,490, forward strand.
GGGCCAGCTCGGTGGGCGACTCGTCGGGGATGGCAGTGACGCGCAGCACCTGCTGGGCCTGGGCCGCAGCACCCATGAGGGCGAGATCGGAAGCCACACCACGCGCCAGACCGGCGACGACACGAGTCAAGTTCATTGCAGTTCTCCTGAAGGGAAGGGACGAATTCGGTGTTCGATCAAAACACCAGGGTGGCCCAGGCGGGGTCGGCCGCCCGGGCTGCGAATTGCACCGCACCGCCATGTTGGCGGGCGGCGGGAATGAGGTCCGCATGCGAGAGGCCGTGCGCGGTCAGTGCGTCGGTGCAGGCCAGGAAGCGGGCGCCGTGATCGAGCGCATCCTGCATCCACGCGGCGACGGTCTTGTCAAAGCGCTCCGATGCCCGCAGCCTTTCGGCCACACCGGGCTGGAGCAGCAGCACGGATCGTGCAGTGAAGTAAACCTCCACCTCCAGCTCCAGTGCAGCCCCCGCCGCCGCGTGCGCAAACGGGGTGGCCAGACGCACCGGGTCCGCCGGGTCAGCAGCCCAGAGCAGCAGGGCCAGGCCGGTGCGCGCCATCAGGCAGCGTCCAGCTGGTTGAGCCAGGCCCAGCGCTGCATGGCCTCGCGAACAGTCGGCTCGCCCGCTGCGAGGCGAGTTCGCTCCTCATCCCACCGCGTGGGCTGCAGCTCCAGCAGCCAACCGGCGTCGTACGGCGACCGGTGCACCAGCTCCGGCCGGTCTTCCAGCGCGTCGTTCACCCGCGTGACCGTGCCCGACAGCGGCGACTTCACCGACACGATGGACTTGGACAGCTCCACCACGCCGAGCGACCGCCCCTGCTGCACCTCGCTGCCCAAGGGCTTGGGCCGGCACATGTACACGTCACCCGAGGCCTTCAACCCCAGTGCCGTGATGCCCACGCGCACCCGGCCCCCGTCCAGCGGCAGCGCCCAGGTCTGGTCGTCGATCCAGTACCAGAGGTGGTCGGGGATGTCGGCGCCGGCGATCAGCACAACACCCCCACGAGGCGTTCAGGGTCCCGTCGCCGCGGCGAGCAGCCCGAGGCTGCATCAAGAAGCACAAGCGCAGCCATGCCGTGGTGCGACAGGCATCGCAGGCGCCGGACCGGGCTGCGCAGCAGGCGAATGAATGCCACATGGCGGAGGGGCGTGGGAGTCGAACCCACCCAGCAGCGCGTGGCGCCACCCACCGGGTTTGAAGCCCGGCCGACACACCGGTGTCGTTGCCCCTCCATGTCCTTCATGTCTGCGACTCCGTGAACAACGCACTGTCCGCCCGCAGTCGGTGCTCGTCACCCACGCGCCGCAACAGGCCGACGCGGTCGAAATGTTCCAGCAGCTGGATGGCCCGCTTGCGGCCCAGACCCGTCGCGTCACGAAAGGCGGCCGCAGCCACATGGCCATGTGCCGCCGCCAGGCGTCGCACTGTAGCTGCCAACGCGGTGATCGTCCGGGTGCTGACGTACAAGTCCTTCACCACCTGGTGCAACTCGCCCTGCTGGGCCAGGCGGGCCAGCGTGGCGCGCATCAGCGGCTCGGGCTCGGCACAGTCCTTCGCCAGATCGCGCGCCCACGCCCCCTCGGGCCCGGCCGTCTCCAGGCGCGGCGCCACCTTTTGCGCAATGCGCTGCTCTGCAGCCGACAACTGAACACCATGTGCCGGCAAATGGACGAAGGCCCCACGCACTGCCACGCGGCCGGTGGTGCGCAGGTCGGCCAGCACCTGGCGCCACAGCGCCTCGGCCATGCGCGGCGCCACGAGGCGGCGCAGACGCGCGGCGTCCGGGCCCAGCTCATCGGGCGACTTGGCGTGGAAATCGGCAAGCACCTGCACCACGCGGGCCGTCAGCGCAGCGCTGGCCTCCTCGCCCAGTGCCCAGCCCTGCAGCGGCTCCGCCAGCCCTTCGCCTTGTGCAAAGCGTGCCAGGTCCAGGCCCAGTGCAGACAGCGTCAGCAGCCGCTCGCGGCGGCGCGCAGCCGTGGGCAGCGCACAAGCCGCCAGCTCGGCCAGGCGCTCGGGCGTGCGGCGGTAACGGGTTGGGGCGAACGGGTCCAGCACCGAACCGCCGGCCACGGTGCGCGTGGCGCCGGCATCGCGCAGCACGAGACGGTCGCCACGCCAGGCCCCCACCGGCCCATGGCAGACGAGTTGCACGCGCCCCGAGGCCCCAGGCTCGATGTGCTCTCCGTCCAGCACGGCCACGCTGGCCGTCACGCTCTGGGCGCCGAGATGCAGGTGCACACGGGCGCCGGTCTTCAACGGCTTGGCCTCACCGGGCCAGAGGCACAACTGGGCATCGAGGCGGTCCGTCGCCAGCGCCACGTGCGGCGCGGTCAGCCAGGCCCCACGCGGCGCGTCTTCCTTGGCGATGCCTGCCAATGCGACCGCACAGCGCTGGCCCGCGTGCGCTCGTTCCACGACGCGGTTCTGTGCATGCAGGCTGCGCACGCGAGCACTGCGGCCGGCCAGCACCAATTCGTCCCCCACGGCGATCTCGCCAGCATGCAGTGTGCCGGTCACCACAGTGCCCACGCCGTCCAACGTGAACGCACGGTCCACCGCCAGGCGGGGCGCCAGCGCCCGCGTGTGACGCGGCGGCAGGTGGCGGGCAGCGTCGAAAAGCAGTTCTCGCAGTTCGCCAACGCCTTGCCCGGTGTGTGCCGACACGACAAGAATGGGCGCCATGTCCAGGCCCGTGCCGGCCATCAAGGCGCGCACCTCCTCCTTGAGGGCAGCCACCCGGCCTGGCTCAGCACGATCTGCCTTGGTGAGAGCGACGGCACCGCGCGTGAGGCCCAGCAGGCTCAGCACGGCCAGGTGCTCGCGGGTCTGCGGCATCACGCCATCGTCAGCGGCCACCAGCAGCAGCGCGAAGTCGATACCGCTGGCACCGGCAAGCATGGTGTGGACCAGCTTTTCGTGGCCAGGCACGTCGATGAAGCCGAGGCGCTCGCCAGCCGCCCCCCCCCTTCCAGGGACGGCAGTCCCTCCGACGCCCGATCGCCGTGCGCCTCTCCGGGCACGTCCAGGTAGGCGTAACCCAGCTCGATGCTGATGCCGCGCGCCTTCTCCTCGGGCAGCCGGTCAGTGTCCACACCGGTGAGCGCACGCACCAGCGTGGTCTTGCCGTGGTCGATGTGGCCGGCCGTGCCGACGATCATGCAAGGGCCTCTTGCAGGGTGGTGAACTGCGACGTGAGCAGCGCGGGCTCGTCGAGGCAGCGCAGGTCGAGCAGCAGCCGCGCATCGTGGATGCGGCCAATCACCGGACGCGGCAACCCGCGCAGCGCGAGGGCCAGCGCTTCGAGCGTGCGGCCGCGGCCATCCACCGCGGTGAAAGCCAGCCCTGCCGACGGCAAGCGCTCGACAGGCAGCGAGCCGGAGCCGATCTGGCTTTGCAGCGCCACGGTCTCGACCGTGAAGCGCGGCGCCACAGCCGCAGCCGCCGCCGGCAGCAGCGCTCGAGCAAGCGCAGCAATCTGCGCCTGGGGACGGGTGAGCAGGCGCAGCATGGGCAGGTCCTGCACCAAACGTTCTGGCCGCAGGTACAGGCGCAACGTGGCCTCCAACGCTGCAAAAGGCAGCTTGGACAGGCGCAGGGCCCGCTTCATCGGGAACTTGCGGATGCGGCCCACGGCGGCCTTGCTGCCCACAATGAGCCCCGCTTGTGGCCCGCCCAGCAGCTTGTCACCGCTGAACGTCACCACATCGCAGCCAGCAGCCAGCATGGCCTGAGGCAAGGGCTCGGCGGGCAAGCCCCACTGGGACAGGTCGACCAGTGCACCGCTGCCAAGGTCAGTCATCAGCGGAAGGTCAGCCGCGTGCGCGATGGGGGCAAGCGTGGCCTCGTCCACCGAGGCGGTGAAGCCCTGCACCGCGTAGTTGCTGGTGTGGACCTTGACGATGAGGCCGGTGTGCGGGTTGATCGCGGCCTCGTAATCGCGCGGGTGGGTGCGGTTGGTCGTGCCCACCTCGACGAGCGTGGCGCCGGCTGCGGCCATGACGTCGGGCATGCGGAAGGCGCCACCGATCTCCACCAGTTCACCCCGCGACACGATGGCCTCCCGGCCGTGCGCAAGCGCCGCAATGCCCAGCAGCACCGCGGCGGCGTTGTTGTTGACGACGGTGGCAGCCTCGGCACCCGTCAGTTCGCAGAGGAGGTCTTCGATCAGGTCGTCGCGGTCGCCGCGGCCGCCGGTGTCGAGGTCGAACTCCAGGTTGTTGGGCGCACCGGTCAGCGCCAACACCTGTTGCAGAGCGGCGTCGGCCAGCAGCGAGCGGCCGAGGTTGGTGTGGATGACGGTGCCCGTGAGGTTGATCACCGCACGCATGTTGGGCCGCATGCGCAAGTCGACGCGCGCGGCCAAGGCTTGTGGCAGCACGCCGAGTTCGGTGCGGCACAGCTCACCCGCCAAGGCCCGGGCGCGCAGGCCATCCAGCATCGCCCTCGCCTCACGCGCCACCAAGGTGTGACCGTGCTCGGCCACCAGGTGCGCACTGTCGCGCAGCAGTTTGTCCAGCGCGGGGAGGTCTTTGGGGGCCGCTTGGTCGGTGGCCTTGGAACCGTGAACCACGGATTCGTCGGGCGCAGCCATCAGTGTTCTCGGCCGGGTGGCGGTGCTTCGTCAGACTCGCCGAAGAGCAGCAACAGATTCACACCGTGGCGTTGCTGGCCGTTTTCACTGACAAGCAGATCGAGCGTGAGCGAGGCGAGGTCGTCGGCCACGGGCTCGATGCCGTTGTCGCGTGCAGGATGCATGAGCTTGAGGTAGTGGCCGCATTCACTGCAGCACTCGGCTTGCACCGCCGGCTGGGTTTCGGCGGCTTCGGCCTCCGCGGCCATGAGGCTCTGCAACGAGATGCCCTTGGTGCTCTGGCAGTGGGTGCACTTGATGCGCACGTAGTGCCATTGCGTGGCGCACAAGCCGCATGCCAGGTAGCGTGCACCTTCGGCCCCCAACCGCTCCACCGAGGCCACGGGCCTGGAGCCGCAGCACGGGCAGACGGTGCCGTCATCGATGCGCCCGAAGGGCGCGACGGAACCACCGGCAAGGGCTTCTCCCGTCTGCTGGACGAGCCGCACCCAGTGCAGCTGCAGACCTGCTGCGATGAGCGGCGCTGCAGCCATGTCCAGACCCAGCATCACGCCCGCCAGCAAACGGCCAGCTTGCGTGTCCAGATGCTCGTTGCTCGCCGCAGCCAGTTGCAGCACCGCCGCCTTCGCAGGGCCGTCGGCCAAATGACCTGACAGGTCTTGCAGCAGGGCACGCAACGACTCGCGCCACACGGGTGCCCGCACCCAGCTCTCGGCAGGCAGCAGCGGGACGCCTTGGCTGGCCGCGGCCTCTACCTGCTCGGCAGACGGCAGCGGCACCACGACGCCACCCTTGAGCGCCCGGTGCTGGGCATCCGCCAGCTCGGCGGCAAACAGCAGAAAGTCCCGCATGGCGTGGCCCTCTGCCAACTGCCGCAGCCGCACTACCCGCGCGGCAAACACCCCAGGCTCAGGCAGGTGCAGGAAGGTGAGTTGCTCACCTGCACGGACGGCAATCTCTTCGGGGCTGAGGATCTTGGTGGTAGTCACTGTTTACCGGTCATTTCCTGATGCCACAGCGGATGGTTCTGGCGTGCCCAGCCTTCGGTGACCGTGCCTCGCGTCATCGCACGGACGGTGCCCTTGACCCAGATGGCGGCGTACACGTGCACGACGACCGACAGCACCAGCACCGTGGCCGAGAAAGCATGCAGCAGCACAGCGATGCGGCGGGCGATGATGGGGAAACTGTCGGCGAACCAGGGCTGCCAGAAGATGAAGCCCGTCAGCACCAACACGGCCAAGCTGACCACCATCACCCAAAACACCTGCTTCTGCCCCGCGTTGTAGCGCCCGACGGGAGGCATGCGGCTTTTGTCACCCCGCAACATGTCGCCGGTGTGCTTCATCCATTCCCTGTCGGCCTCGTTCATCACGTTGTGACGCCAGAGCTTGAGGAACATGACGAAGAAGCACAGCGCCATGAGCAGCCCCATGAAGGGGTGCAGGATGCGCGCCCAGGTGCCACCACCGAAAAGCGCACTCAGGAAGAACAGACTGGGGTGAAAGAAGGCCAGGCCAGAGAGCCCGGCGCCGAGGAAGAACAGCA
>JBBIVU010000052.1:0-15482 GCA_037439585.1 Roseateles sp.
GCAGGCACGGGCGCTGGCAGGGCCGCGCGCACGGCGGCGGCCGGGGGCGCCGAGACCTCGATGGGCTCGGGATCGACCAGCGCCTCGTCAGCGGCGCCGGGCGCCAGCCCGACCCCTGCGGCACGGGCCGCCGGCAGCCGGAAGCCCATCTCGGCGAGCATGGCCCGCTGGCGCTCGTCCCAGCTCATGCCGCGCTCCCGGTGGCCACGGCCAGGCTCATCAGGATGGCGTCTTCACGCGGGCCCGTCACCACCGGGTAGTACGCGCGCCGCTTGCCCACCTCGGCAAAGCCGTAGCGGGCGTACACCGCCCGGGCGCGCTCGTTGCTCTGGCGCACCTCCAGCCACAGCTGCGTGAGCTGGCGGCGGCGGCACTCGGCCACCAGGCGGTCGAGCATGGCCACCGCCAGGCCCTGGCCCTGCCAGGCGGGCGTGACCGTGATGTTGAGCAGGTGCATCTCGTCCACACCGGGCATGGCCACCCAGTAGCCCAGCAGCTCGGCACGGGGCCCGCGCAGCACCTCGGCGGGGTAGTCGGCGGCGAGCGAGTCGACGAAGTTGCCATGCGTCCACGGCACGGGGTAGGCCTGGCGCTCGACCGCGATGATCTCGGTCAGGTCGGGCACGCGCATCGCCGCGACTTCGAAGGGCGGCAGGCTGTGCTGCACCACCGCGTTCACGCGCGCGCCTCCCGCTCGGCGGTGGTCAGGGCGACCTTGTCGCGCACGTAAACGGGCAGGGCCTCGGCGGCGTCGCGCGTCTCGCCGCGCTGCCAGGCAGCCAGGGCCAGCGCACCGAGCGCCTCGGCGCGCGAGCGGGCCTGGGGCCAGGCGCGGGGCCAGGTGCCGAGCGCCTCGGCGTATTCCGTCAGCGCCGTGCCGGCCACCGCGGCCGGCTGGCCCCAATGGGCCACCAGCGTGGCGGGGGCGTAGAGGGCGGGGGCGTCGGCTGTGACCCAGGCGCCGTCCACCCAGCGGTAGCGGGCGGCATAGATCTCGCCGATGCGGGCGTCCATCGCCACCCACACGTCGTCACCAGCGCCCTGGGCGCGGGCGTCTTCGGCCACGAGCATGAGGCTGTCGATGGCCAGCACCGGCTTGCCCAACCCGAAGGCCAACCCCTGGGCGACGGCGCAGGCCGTGCGCAGGCCGGTGAAGGCGCCGGGGCCCTGGCCGAAGGCGATGGCATCGAGATCGGCCATCGCCACGCCCGCAGCGGCCAGCAGGGCCTTCACTTCAGGCAGCAGCCGCGCCGAGGCCTGGGCCCCACCCGCCGCCTCGAAAACCCGGGCCTGCCCCGGGGCCACGAGGGCCAGGGCCATCGTGTCGGTGGAGCTGTCTAGGGCCAGGATCAGGGGCATCGCGGCAGTGTAACTTTCGGGTCATGCGCAAACAGGTTCTGGCATGGGTGTTGGGGGGGTGGGGAATGGCCACCGGCGCGGGTGCGGCACCGGCCGATGCGCTGCCGCTGTCGGTGCAGGTGGCCCTGCGACAGGCGCAGGTGCCAGCCACGGCGCTGGGGGTGGTGGTGCAGGCGCTGGACGAGCCCCGCCCGCGCCTGGCCTGGCAGGCCGACAGCGCCGTCAACCCGGCCTCGGTCACCAAGCTCGTCACCAGCATGGCCGCGCTGGAGACGCTGGGCCCGGCCTGGCAGTGGCAGACGCCCGTGTGGCTGACCGAGGACGGCGGCCTGGCCGTGCAGGGCAGCGGCGACCCGCGCCTCTCCCTCGAGCGCCTGTGGGTGGGGCTGCGGCGGCTGAACATCACCGAGCTGCGCGGCCCGCTGCGGCTGGACCGCAGCGCCTTCACCTCCGGCAGCGCCGAACCGGGCGACTTCGACGGTGAGCCCTGGCGCGTGGGCAACGCCCAGCCCGAGGCCCTGCTGCTCAACGCCAAGTCAGTGACCTACACCGTGCGCGTGGAAGGCCCGCTGGCCCGCATCACGGCCGACCCACCGCTGGACGCCGCCCAGACCGTGCCCACCACGCCCGGCCCCTGCGGCGACTGGCGTGGCGCCCTCAAGCTGCAATGGGCCGCCGGCCAACGGCCGCGCTTTGCCGGCAGCTACCCCGTGGCCTGCGGCGAGCAGGGCTGGACGCTGGCCGACCCCGAGCCCGCCAGCTACCCCGGCCGCCTGCTGACCGTGATGCTGCGTGAGGCCGGCATCGCCTGGCGCAGCGACGGTGTGCTGGACGCCCCCGCGCCCACCACCGCACCCTCGCTGCTCTGGCCCGGCCCCACGCTGGCCGAGGCGCTGCGCGACATGAACAAGGTCAGCAGCAACCTCATGGCCCAGCAGGTGCTGCTCAGCACCGCCCGCGCCGCCGGCGTGCCCGCGCCCTCGCCCGACACGGCGGCCGCCTGGCTGCAGACCTGGCTGGACGCCCGTGCCGGCAGCACGCCGCCCACCCGCATCGTCAACGGCTCGGGCCTGGCGCGCGAAACGCGCATCAGCCCGGGCCAACTGGCCGCGCTGCTGCGATGGGCCTGGGGTCAGCCCTGGATGCCGGAGCTGCTGGCCTCGCTGCCCCTGGCCGGGCTGGACGGCACGCTGAGCCGCCAGCCCGGACGCTTCGGGGCGGCGGTGGGCCGGGCGCACCTCAAAACCGGCTCGCTGCGCGACGTGGTGGCCCTGGCGGGCACCGTGGACGCGCGGTCGGGCCGGCGCTGGGTGCTGGTGGCCGTGGTGAACCACCCGCAGGCCCAGGCCGCCCGGGGCGCGCTGGACGCGCTGCTGCGCTGGGTGGCACAGGATGCCGTGGAGGCCAAGACGGTGCGCTGAGCACCAGCGGCGCTCACAGCAGCTTCGGATTGGCCTGCCAGACCGCCCAGGTCAGCGCCGACGCGAAGCTGACCCAGGCGGTGTAGGGCAGCAGCAGGCCGGCTGCGGCACGCCGGATGCGCCAGAACGCGACCGCCGTCATGACCACCAGCCCCAGCAACGCCAACACACCGGCGAACGCGAGGGCGCCGTCATGCCAGGCAAAGAACAGCCACGACCACAGCGCATTCGCACCCAGCTGCGCGAAGAAGATGCCCAGCGCGGCCTTGCGGCCGGCGGCCGCCTGCTCGCGCCACACCAGCCACGCCGACACCGCCATCAGCAGGTAAAGCACCGTCCAGACCGGGCCGAACACGCCCGCCGGCGGCGCCCACTCGGGCCGGGCCAATTGGCCATAGAACGCCGGCGCCGATCGCGTGGCCAGGGCGCCCACCGCAGCCGCTGCGAACACGACCAGCAGCCAGACCAGCAGTGCAGCAGCCTGGCGAGGCAAGGAGGGGCGGGCGGACGTCATGGGCAGGCTCCTTCAGGGGCACGAGCAACGTGCGGGCCCGCAGGATAGGCCAGGTGCGCGGCCATCCATCCAGGCCAGCCGCCACCCGGCCGCGTCAATCCGCTGTTCGCCCGCCTGGCAGCGGGACCGGCGCCACCCCGGCGCAGCATGGCGGCCATGAACCTTCGACAGACCCTGCGCGACAACCGCGGCTTTCTCCTCTTCCTGTTCAGCTTCGCGGTGCTGCGCACCGCTGTGGCCGACTGGAATCCCATCCCTTCAGGTTCCATGCGGCCCACACTGCTGGAAGGTGACGTGGTGCTGGTGAACCGGCTGGCCTACGACTTGAAGCTGCCGTTGACCGACGTGGTGCTGCTGCCCCTGGGCGAGCCGCAGCGTGGCGATGTCGTCACGCTCAGCTCGCCGGCGGGCGGCACGCGGCTCATCAAGCGCATCGTCGGCCTGCCCGGGGACCGCGTTGCCCTGCAGGGCAACGTGCTGATCCTGAATGGCCAGCCGCTCGCCTACAGCGGCCAGCAGACCCAGGGCGAGCGCCTGGCCCCGGGCTGGGCGGTGGACGCCGTGCGTGCCACCGAGGCCCTGCCGGGCCACCCGCACACCGTGCAGTTCCTGCCTGCGCTGCCCGCACGGCGTGACTTCGCCGAGATCACCGTGCCCGCGGGTCGGTACTTCCTGCTGGGCGACAACCGCGACAACAGCGAGGACTCGCGCTTCATCGGCACCGTGCCGCGCGAGAAGCTCATCGGACGTGCGCACCACGTCGTGGTGGCGGCGGACTGGCTGGGCGAGGACGGTTGGCGCATGGCGCCGAGGCTGGCACGGTGGGCGTCGGCCATCCATTGACCTGCACAGTCGGCGGACCGTGTTCTTCAACCACCCCAAGCCCGTCGTGGATACGCGGCCCGTGGCGGAACTGAGCGTGCGCTGCGCCCCGCAGCGGCAGGCGGCAGGGCACTGCTTCGTCGTTCCCGGCGCGGCACTGGGTCACCACAGGCCGTTCGAGCCCTCACGCCCGGCCGGTGACACGGGGCGGTGAGCCGCCCGGCGTGAAATCCAGCCGAGAAGCCGGCTGCCATCCTCGCCGGACTGGCCCGTTTTTTTGCGTTTCGCCGATAGTCACCGGGTTGCCTCACGTTCAGGTTCCAATGCTCGACACCGGGCCCTGGCCTGTGCCAGGGCGGGTCAAGGGCTATGGAGCGCGTCATGCACACCCTGTTCAACCTCAGCCTGGGCAAGCGGCTGTACGCCGTGACCGGCACCGTCACCCTGGCCCTGGCAGCGCTGTTGATCACCGCGCATGTGAAGCTGAGCGACGTGGTGGAGGCCGCGAAGCGCACCGAGCGTCTGCGCGTGCCAGAGCTGGGCCAGATCGGCGCCATGGAGTTGACGGTCACGCGCGTGTCCCTGCAGCTGCGCCACGCCATGCTGGCGCGCACCCCCATGGAAAAGGACGCCACGCTGCAAGACATTGCGCGGCTGCGCCAAACGCTGAAAGACCTGCAAGACGGCTACGAGCGCGGCCTCTTCACCGCCGAAGGCAGGCAGCGGTACGCCGCCCTGCCCCCGGCACTGGCCGAGTTCTGGCGCCAGGGCGAGGCCAACCTCGCGCTGATCGGCGCGGGCGACCAGGCGGTGGCCTTCGCCTTCCTGGTGGACCAGACGATTCCAGCGCGCAACGCCTTGCTCAAGGTGCTGGCTGACACCCGTGCCTACCAGGAGGCATCGCTGACGCAGGACATCGACAGCATCGTGGACCACATCCAGACCACGCTGCACCTGCTGGAAGCCCTGGTGGTGGCAACCGCCGTGGGGCTGACGCTGGCCTCCTGGCGGCTGGCCGCCAAGCTGCGCGAGCGCGTGGCGCTGGCCCAGCGCATGGCCGAGCGTGTGCGGGACGGCGACTTGACTGCCAGCGTGCAGGACAACCGCAGCGATGAACTCTCCCCGCTGCTGCAGGCCCTGCAAGGCATGCAGGGTGCGCTGGTGAAGATCGTGAGCCATGTGCGCGGCAACGCCGAGCGTGTGGCCAGCGCAAGCACCGAGATTGCACAGGGCAACCAGGACCTGTCCGACCGCACCGAACGCCAGGCCGCTGCCGTTCAGCAGGCAGCAGCCACCATGGACCACCTGGGCCACACGCTGCAGCAAACGGCAGACAACGCCCAGCAGGCCAACCAATTGGCGCACAACGCCTCGCGGGTGGCCGCACGCGGTGGCGAGGTCGTGGGGCAGGTGGTGAGCACGATGGGCGACATACGTGAGGCCTCGCACAGCATCGCCGAGATCACGGCACTGATCGACAGCATCGCGTTCCAGACCAACATCCTGGCGCTGAACGCGGCCGTGGAGGCCGCCCGGGCGGGCGAGCAGGGGCGGGGTTTCGCGGTGGTGGCCAGCGAAGTGCGCTCGCTGGCCCAGCGCTCGGCCACGGCCGCGAAGGACATCAAGACCCTCATTTCCACCAGCGTGGCGCGTGTGGAGCGCGGCGGCGCCCTCGTGGTCGAGGCAGGCACCACCATGCAGGACATCGTTTCGGCGGTGGACCGCGTCAATCAGATCGTGGCCGAGATCAGCGCGGCCAGCCACCAGCAGAGCGCCGGCGTGACCACGGTGGCTGGCACGGTGGTCGAGATCGACCACGGCCTGCAGCAGAACGCCGCCCTGGTGGAGCAGGCTGCCGCCGCTGCAGCCACGTTGAACCATCAGGCCGCCCGCCTGGTGGAGGCGGTGGCGGTGTTCCGGGTTTAACCCCCACCGCACCGCAGGTGCCATAACCCCCCCTACTCGGTCACTCGGCGAGGGCGGCTTTGGGGGGTGGTTAACCTTGAGGCCAGGCTGAGCCTGTTCAGTGCACGCGGCGACGGCGGGCCGCAGCCGCACCCACCAGGCTCAGACCCACCAGCGCTAGTGAGGCCGGCTCGGGAACCGAGCTGGAGGCGGCTGTCAGGTCAGCCTTGAACCAAAGGTCGCGCCCGCCAAAGCAGCCGGAACCGCAACTCCAGTTCGCGCCTGTGAGCGCGCCGAAGTTGCTGCCGTTGTTGCTAAAAACGAATCCGCCGCCCGAGTAGACGTCGCTGCTGGACAGCTCCCAACTCGATGTGCCCTGAATGCCGTCGAAGAATAGCGAGGCGCTGAAGAACGCCACGTACTTCTGGCCCGCCGTGAGTTGCAGCGCTCCGGTGTTGATCGTGAACACTTCCATGCCGTTAGCGCCACCGTTGTTCGTGGAGGTCTTGGCACCGCTGGCAAACAGCTCAGGACCGACTGCCCGCGAGCCATTCCAAGCGTAGACGTAGGCTGCGAAATCGACCGCGTCAGGGTTCATAGCGTCGTTGAACCGGAAGGCGAAGCTGTTCAGTTGCGTGGACCCAGCCACCACGGTGAAGGTCTGGCCGTAGGTGGCCGTGTTGCTTTCACCGAAGGAGCCTAAGCCGCTGAAGCTGGCACCCGTGGTGTCGATAGGCGCCGCGATGGCTGAACCAGCCATGGCGAACGAAGCGATGACGGCAGCACTCGCTGCCGAATACAACATCTTCTTGTTCAGTTTCATATGAATTTCCGAGAAGCCGCTCGCCATGAGCCGCTGAATGTGCACAGGCCTGTGATGTCGAACACCCGCATTGCCGCCGGTTTTCAGTGCTTGCGTCAGTATCTGTGCCGCACTCCCCGGCAAAAGGCGGTTGCCCCCCGACTCAAGGGACCTCAACTGCGGGGTGGGAGCAATTCTTGCGCCAAGATTTCACGCTTCACGCTTTACACGTTTGGCAGGCCTCACTCCTCCCACCGAAAGCGCCACACCGCCACCAGCCCGAACACCGCGCTGAAGCCCAGCATCACGGCGCTGGGCAGCAGCGCTTCGGCGAAGGGCTGGCCGCGCCAGGTCATGGCGTCCAGCGCGTCCACCGCCCAGCGGGTGGGCACGGCGAAAGACAGGGTCTGCAGCCACTCCGGGAAGATGAAGGCCGGCACCCAGGCGCCGCCCAGCATCACCATCAGCAGCGTGGCGAGGATGGCCAGGCCGCGTGTGGCCTCGGGCGTGCGGCCCAGCGCCGCGATGAGCAGACCGAAGCTGGCCGTGAGCAACGAGAAGCACACCAGCACCAGCGCCAGCCCGGCCGGGCTGCCCAGCACGCGCACGCCGAAGGCGGCGATGGCCACGGCGTAGATCACCACGAACACGATCAGCGAGATGAGCGCGCTGGCCGCGATGCGGCTGCCCAGCAGCTGGGTACGGGAGAGCGGCGCGGCGCGCAGGCGCTTCCACAGGCCCAGGCGGCGCATCAGCAGCAGGCCGAGCGCCATGTCCACGCCGCTCATCAGGATGAACTGCACGCCCATGCCGGCAAACGAGTGGGCGTAGCTGTTGTAGGCCACGGGCGCGGCGTTGGCGCTGCTTTGCACGGCCTCGATCTCGCGGGTGGTGTAGGGCATGGACAGGCCGCCGGCCTGTGGCACTGAAGCCGCCGCCGAAGCCGATGAAGCGGCTACAGGCTGCGCCACCTCGCGCTTTTGCACGGTCTGGATGCTGTCGAACATGCGCACCAGTTCGTCGCGCTGCTCGGCCGGCAGGCTCGTGTCTCGCGCCACGCGCTGCTTCATGTCCGCCAGCGCGGGGCTGTTGGCGCTGAAGGTGCTGCGGCTCACCTCCTGCATCAGCGTCTGCGCCAGCAGGCCGCGCACCACGGCCAGGGCGCTGCTTTGAGACGGGTCGTAGTGCAGCTGGATCTCGGGCTTGGGCGTGGCGCCGAACATCGCTGCACCCGCCTGCTTGCCGAGGCCCACAGGCAGCACGGCCACGGCGCGCAGCTTGCCGGCGCGCACCTGGGCGACGGCGTCGACCTCGGTGGCGACGGTGGTCTTGAGCGAGGCGTCGGCCTGCAGCGCCGCCACGACGCGCTGCGACAGCGGGCTGGCGTCCAGGTCCACCACGCCGATGGGGATGCCCGCCATCTTGCTGCTGCCGCCGAACAGGCTGCCGAAGAAGGCGGCGATGAGGATGGGCGCCACGATGCTCATCAGCACCGCGCGGCGGTTGGAGAAGTGCAGCTGGATGTCTGCACGGACGAGGGCAAGAAGCGCGCTCATGAAACAAGCTCCGAAAGTATGGAATGACTCTGACCCAGCGACTGCCGCAGAACCGGCTTGGCCGGGCTGCTGGCAGTGCCCCCTTCGAGGGGGCCGGCGAAGCCGGTACGGGGTGGGCTAATCCCGCAGCGCGCGGCCGGTGAGTTGCAGGAACACGTCTTCGAGCGTGGCGCGGGCGGTGGCCAGGCCGCGCACCTTCACGCCGTGCGCGGCCAGCGCTGCCAGCAGCGGGCCGGTGTCGCGGGCGAGGTCGGGCAGTTGCACGTCCAGGCGCTGGCCGGTGCGGGTCACGCCAGGCAGGCCGGCGAGCGCGGTGTCGTCAGGCTCGCCGTCGATCTCGATCTGCAGCGTCTGCGCCGCCGGCAACTGTGCGAACAGCTGGGCCTGCGTGCCGCTGGCCACCACGCGGCCGTGGTCCACGATGACGAGGTGGTCGGCCAGGCGCTCGGCCTCTTCCATGTAGTGCGTGGTGTAGATCAGCGCCTTGCCGGCGGCCTTGAGGGCTTCGAGGGTGTCGAAAATGGCGTTGCGGCTCTGCGGGTCCACGCCGGCGGTGGGTTCATCGAGCAGGAGGACGTCGGGGTCGTGGATGAGGGCGCAGGCGATGTTCAGGCGCCGTTTCATGCCGCCGGAGAAGGTGGAGGGCTTGTCCTGGGCACGGTCGCTCAGGCCCACCATGGCCAGCACCTCGTCGGCACGGCGCTGAAGCAACGCGGGCGGCATGCCGTACAGGGCGCCGAAGAGCTGCAGGTTCTGGCGCGCAGGCAGCTCCTCGTAGAGCGCGATGTCCTGCGGCACCAGGCCGAGGCGGCGCTTGTAGCCGGCTTCGTCGGACGCCAGGCTCACGCCGCCGGAGAGCGTCACCGTGCCGGCGTCGGGCACGGTCAGCCCGCAGATCATGCCCACGGTGGTGGACTTGCCCGCGCCGTTGGGCCCCAGCAGGCCCAGCACCTCGCCGGGGCGCAGTGCGAGGCTCACGTCCTGCACCGCCACCCGGCTGCCGTAGGCCTTGCGCAGGCCTGTTGCCACCAGCACTTCGTTCGCCATGCCGCATCCCTCCTGAATGAATTCGGCGGGATGCTAGGGGCGCCCGTGCCCCGGCCAGGCCGGGATTGAGACGGATGGCGAGCCGGCGGCGCGAAACGTCATCAAGCGGTGTGAACGGTGGCGCCATACTGGGATGATGAAAGCACGCATCGGCATCATCGGCACGGGCTGGGTTGGCACCAGCGTCGCGTTCTCCACCCTGCTGGCAGGCCATGCCCGCGAACTCTGGCTGCACGACGCCCGCAGCGACGTGGCCGAGGGCGAGGCGCTGGACCTGGCCGACGGCGCGGCCTTCTACCCCCGCTGCGCGGTGCGCGCCGTGGCGCTGGAGCAGATGCGCGAGGCCGACATCGTGGTGCTGGCCGCCGGCCGCAACGGCCGCCCGGACGAGAGCCGGCTGGACCTGCTGCGCGACAACGCCCGCATCGCCGCCGGCTTCGGGCGCGCACTGGCGGGCTTTGGCGGCATCGTCATCGTGGTGACCAACCCGGTGGACGTGCTGATCCGCGTGGTGGCCGAGGCGAGCGGCCTGCCGCCGGAACGCGTGATCGGCACCGGCACGCTGCTGGACACGGCGCGGCTGCGCGAGCGGCTGGCGGTGCGGCTGGGGCTGGCCACGCAGTCCATCCACGCCCAGGTGGTGGGCGAGCACGGCGATTCGTCGGTGATGCTGTGGAGCGGCGCGCGCGTGAGCGGCCTTGCGCTGCGCGACTGGCCGGGCTGGCAGGCCGACGAAGAAGCCGCGCTGGCCAGCCAGGTGCGCCGCGCGGCCTACGAGGTGATACGCCGCAAGGGCGCCACCAACCACGCCATCGGCCTGGTGACGGCGGAGTTGATCGGCTGCATCGCGGATGACGAGCGCCGGCTGCTGCCGGTGAGCCGCGTGCAGGCGGGCGCCTGCGGCGTGAGCGGCGTGGCGCTGTCGCTGCCCACGCTGGTGGGCGCGGGCGGGGCCGTGCAGGTGATGGAGCCGGCGATGGACGCGAACGAACGCCAGGCGCTCACCCACTCGGCTGCCGTGCTGGCGCGGGCCTACGAATCGCTGGGCGCGGACTTCAGCGCGTCCTGAACCGGCCCACCAGTTCGTTCAACCGCTGGGCCTGGGCCTTCAGACTCTCGGCTGCGGCGGCCCCCTCTTCCACCAAGGCAGCGTTCTGCTGCATGGACTGGTCCAGCCGGTCCACCGAATCGGCGATCTCGCGCAGGCCGGCGCTCTGGGTGCGGGCGAGTTCGGTGGCGTCCTTGATGAGGTGTGCCACGCGCTCGACGTTGCCCACCACCTCCTGCATCTGCGTGCCGGCGTCGTTCACCAGGCGCGAGCCGGCATCCACCTGCTCCACGCTGGCGCTGATCAGCGTCTTGATCTCGCGCGCCGCGCCGGCCGAGCGCTGGGCGAGTGAGCGCACCTCGCTGGCCACCACCGCAAAGCCCCGCCCCTGCTCACCGGCGCGGGCCGCTTCCACGGCAGCGTTCAGCGCCAGGATGTTGGTCTGGAAGGCAATGCCGTCGATGACGCCAATGATGTCGGCGATCTTGCGGCTGCTCTGGCTCACGCCGTTCATGGCCTCCACCGCGTTCAGCACCACGGCGCCGCTTTCGCGGGCCTGGGCCGAGGTGGCCTGCGCCAGCGTGCTGGCCTCACCCATGGCCTCGCTGCTGTGGCGGGCGGCCTCGGTCATCTGGCGCATGGAGCTGGCGGCCTGCTGCAGGTCGGCGCTGCCCTGCTCGGTGCGCTGGGAGAGGTCGAGGTTGCCGGCGGCGATCTCGGTGGCCGCCGTGTTGACCTGCTCGGCGCCGTCGCGCAGCGTGCCCATCATGCTGCGCAGCGTGGCCTGCAGCTTCACCATCATGCCCATGCCGGCCCGCGCGCTGGCGTTGCCGCGCAGCGGGATGTCCTCGCGCAGGTCGCCCTCGCTCATGCGGGAGGCGCCCCCCATCAAGTCGCGCAGGAAGTCGCCCGTGCTCTTGGCGCCGTCGATGTAGATGAAGGCAATGAGCCCGCCCAGCACCAGGCTGCCGCCGATCAGCCAGCCGGCTGACATGCCCATCAGCACGCCCGCGGTGACATGCACCTGCAAGGCGACCGTGAGGCCGAGGTACAGCGCAACGCGCTGGGCGATGGACAGGTTGGCGAACATGCGTTGTCTCCAGCAGCCAAGGGGTGCGCCCTCTTCGGGGCGGCTTGGCCAATGTAGCCCAGCGGCCGGGGCGTGCTGGAGCCAACGCCGCCCGCGCACAGCCCGTCCACACATCGCGTGCCGCTGACACGCCGCCATCCGACACGGTGCATCGCCACCTGTCAATTTGTAGCGTTATCACTGCTGCTTCGGCGAAGCCAAATGCGCGATGCAAGCAGAGCAGATTCTCGTCGAAATTGAAGATGATGCCCCAACCACGAGAGCGCGATTCGTGCGGGAAAGCCCTGCGCAACGTGAACCGCAAGAGCATTCAATGTAGCGCTATCATTTTGCGCATCCGGGGTGATGCAGCCCATGCCCCCTGGCCATGGATGGCGCAGCGCGCGAGGCCCTGGCAGCCTTTGCTGCGGCGCTGGAGACACATTCACGCCCACCCGCCTCATGAAAACAACATCGGCCCCTTCCCGTCAACGCCGCCGCATCGTGCTGAGCGGCTTGAGCCTGCCCTGGCTGGGCGCCTGCGGCGGCGGCAGCAACGCCAGCCCGGCCCCGGCCTCCACACCGGCCCCTACGCCTGCCGATGTGCCCGCACTCAAGACCCACTTTGCCGGCAAGTTCCGCATCGGCATGGCCGCTGACCCCAGCGGCTACCAGGATCCGATCGCCCAGCCGCTGATCCTGAAACACGCCAACTCCATCACCGCCGAGAACGCCTTCAAGCCGGCCAGCCTGGCCACCGCGCCCGGCGCCTACAACTGGGCCACGGCCGATGCCCTGGTGGCCTTCGCCACCACCAACAACCTGGTGGTGCGCGGCCACACGCTGGTCTGGCACCAGCAAACGCCCGACTGGTTCTTCAACGGCACGGCGGCCGACATCCGCGCGCGGCTGGAGGCCTACGTCACTGACGTGGTGACGCACTTCAAAGGCAAGCTGACCTGCTGGGACGTCGTCAACGAGTGCACCAGTGACGATGGGAGTGCCACGTACCGCAACTCCCGCTGGTACCAAGCCCTCGGGCCGCAGTACATCGAGATCGCGCTGCGCGCGGCGCGGGCGGCCGACCCGAACGTCAAGCTGTTCATCAACGACTACAGCACCGAGGACCCGGCGAAGCTCGCCCGGCTGATGACCCTCGTGACCGACCTGCAGGCCCGCGGCGTGCCGCTGGACGGCATCGGCCACCAGCTGCACGTCAGCACCGGCACGCCCACGCCTGCCAACGTGGACAACGCGCTGCGCAGCGTGGCCGCCAAGGGCCTGATCAACCACGTGACCGAGCTGGACGTGTCGCTCTACGACGACCCAGGCTCCTGCTTCGCCAGCAAGGCGGGCTGCCTGGCGGATGTGACCGGCGACCCGGCGGCGCTGGCGGCCGCGCTGAAGAAGCAGGCGCTGCAGTACCGCGCGCTGTTCAACGTCTTCCTGCAGCACCCCAGCCTGCAAAGCGTGACCACCTGGGGCATTGCCGACAACCACACCTGGCTGACCGGCTTCCCCATCACGCGCGGCAACCGGCCGCTGCTGTTCGACATCACCGGTGCCGCCAAGCCAGCGGCGCGGGCAATCACCGACGCCGCCTACCTGCCCTGACCCCAGGCGCGGGCCTCAGCCCGCGGCCAGTGCCCGCCCGATCAGGATCTTCTGCACCTCGCTCGTGCCTTCATAGATCTGGCACACGCGCACGTCGCGGTAGATGCGCTCGACGGGGAAGTCGCTCAGGTAGCCGTAGCCGCCGTGGATCTGGATGGCGTCGGAGCACACGCGCTCGGCCATTTCGCTGGCGAAGAGCTTGGCCATGGCTGCTTCCTTCAGGCAGGGCTTGCCGGCGTCCTTGAGGCTCGCGGCATGCCAGATCAGCTGGCGCGCGGCCTCGATCCTTGTCGCCATGTCGGCCAGCTTGAACTGCACCGCCTGGTGCTCAAAGATGGGCTGGCCGAAGGTGACGCGGTCCTTGCTGTAGCGCAGCGCCGCCTCGAAGGCCGCGCGGGCCATGCCCACCGATTGCGACGCGATGCCAATGCGCCCGCCCTCCAGGCCCGACAGCGCAATCTTCAGGCCCTGGCCTTCCTCGCCCAGGCGGTTGGCGGCGGGCACGCGGCAGTTCTCGAACAGGATCTGCGCCGTGTCGCTGCTGTGCTGACCCATCTTTTCCTCGATGCGCGCCACCGTGTAGCCCGGCGTGGTGGTGGGCACCAGGAAGGCGCTGATGCCCTTCTTGCCTGCGGCCTTGTCGGTCACGGCCATCACGATGGTCACGTCGCCATGCTTGCCGCTGGTGATGAACTGCTTGACGCCGTTCAGCACGTAGGCGTCGCCCTGTTCGTCAGTGACTCGCGTGGCGGTGGTCTTCAAACCGCCGGCCTCGGAGCCCACATGCGGCTCCGTCAGGCAGAAGGCGCCGAGCATGTCGCCGCGCGCCAGGGGCTTGAGGAACTGCTCCTTCTGCGCGTCGTTGCCGAAGGCCATCAGGATGGAGCACACCGGGCAGTTGTTGACGCTGACCACCGTGCTCGTGCCGCCGTCGCCGGCCGCGATTTCTTCCAGGATGACGGCCAGGGCGAGGTAGTCCAGGCCCGCGCCGTCCCACTCGGTGGGCACGGCCACGCCGTAGCAGCCCAGGGCCGCCAGGCCTTTCAGCTGCTCGGCGGGGAAGTGGTGGGCCTTGTCCCAGGCGGCAGCGTGGGGGGCGATCTCGGCCTGCACGTACGCGCGGATGGCGTCTTGCACGGCCAGGTGGTCTTCGGTCAGCAACATGGTCTTGAGCCTCAAAGCAGGGGCAGCCTCAGGGTCGCTTCGGCATCGCCCGGGTGCAGCCTGGCACGGCAGGCTGCAAATCGCTGGCCGGCAGCGTCGCGGGTGAGCGACACGCCGGCCGGGGGCGATTGTCCAAGCAGTTGGGCACCGATCGTCAGGCGCAGCAGTTCCAGGTCCAGCTGCCGGGCGGCGTGGTGGCTCCAGCCGACGCCAGGCGTGTCCAGCATCCAGCGGCCCAACGTGTTGCGCCAGGCCAGCGGCTGCGACGTGCCCTCCCGCCACGGCTCGGCCTCCAAGGCCTCACAGGGCGCCGGCCCGGTCTCGGGCACCTGCGCCAGGCGCTCCTGCCAGCGGGCCTGGTTCTGCTGGATCGTGGCCTCGGGCAGCACACCCAGCCGGAGCCTGCAGACCATCTGGTCCAGCACGCCCGTCGCCGACGCACTGAGCAACGCGGCCGCCGCGCCGCAATCCCGAGCTTCGTCCATCAAGTCGCGCACCACCTCGCGGGTGAAGCGCACTTCATGGGGCGCCCAGACACGGGGGCTGAGGGCGGCCGCAGGCAGGGGCGCCAGCAAGGCCATCAAGGCCCCGCGGTCCACGCCGCGGGCAGCCTTCAGGTCGGCCGCCAGCAGCCAGTTGGATTGCACGGCGCTGAGGCTCACCATGGTGCCGATCAAGCTGCGAGAACCCGCCAGCGCCAGGCGGGCCAGACGATCGGCCTGCAGCAGGTCCCCCTCGGCTGCGGCGGCTGAACCCGACAGCACCGCCCGCAGGCCGAACAGTCGCACACACCCGGTGAGGTCAGCAAAACGCGGCAGCGGCAAGGCCGCTTGCGACACGCCGGCCTGCGGCCCCTGGGTCTGCCGCTCCGCCAGCAGTTCCTCCCACGCCTGGGCCTGCGCCAACCGCTCGCAGCGTGCCGCCAGCAGCGAGGTCTCGGCCAGCAACGCACGGGCGGCCTCCGGCTGCGCCCGCCAGCGCGCCACGCAGTCGTCACGACGGGGCTGGCATTGCCACAGCGGGCCCTCAGGCCAGCGCAGCCGGCCGGCGCTGGCTGCAGCGTCACCTCGCAACGCCGCCAGCCCCGCAGCGCGCACGTCAGCGCCCTCAGGCGCCAGCAGGCCTTGCAGGTTGGGGATCTTCACGATCCTGTCGGCTTCG
>JBBIVU010000053.1:0-15471 GCA_037439585.1 Roseateles sp.
CTTCTTGCCCTTGAGCTTGTCCAGGCCGCCCTCCTTCTTGCCCAGGTGCTGGATGAGCGCATCGGCCGCCGTCCAGTAGCTGCCCATCAGCGGGAAGTTCCAGGCGAACACGCCGCCGTCGGCCGACGCGGAGAGGCCATACCCCAGCGTGATGAGCGGGATCTTGTCAGCCGGCACTTTGTCGGTCAGCGCGAAGGTGATGCCGGTGGCCTGCGGGTCGAAGACGCTGGCCCCCTTGCCCTTGAGGCGCTCGTAGCACTCCACGCCCTTGTCGGTGGCGTAGCCCGTCTCGCATTCCTCGAAGGTGAGCTTGACGCCGTTGACGCCGCCATCACGGGCGTTAATGAGCTTGAGGTAATCCTGCTTGCCGTTGGCCCAAGGCGTGCCGTTGGGCGAATAGGGGCCGGTGCGGTAGACCAGCAGCGGGAAGAACTGCTCCTTGGCCTGGGCGACCGCTGCGGTCGTGGAGCCCAGCGCGGTGAGGGCGGCCAGGGTGAGGGCGAATGCCTTGAGCTTCATGCGATGTCTCCTGTCGTCGTTGTCGTCAATGCGGGAAGGGCCAGAGGCGCAGTTTTTCCTTGGCGGTTGCCCACAGCCGCGCCAGGCCGTGGGGCTCTTTGATGAGGAAGAACACGATGAGGGCGCCGAAGATCATCAGCGCCAGGTGCGAGGCGGTGGCGGTGTCCATCGGCAGGCCGGTCCAGTACGGCAGCTTGTCCAGCACGATGGGCAAGACCACGATGAAGGCTGCGCCGAAGAACGCCCCCGAGATGGAGCCCAGCCCACCGATGATGACCATGAAGAGCAGGTCGAACGAGCGGTTGATGCCAAAGGCCGCCGGCTCCCACGAGCCCAGGTGCACAAAGCCCCACAGGGCACCGGCCACGCCGATGATGAAGCTGCTCACGGCGAAGGCGCTGAGCTTGGCCTGCATGGGGCGGATGCCGATGACGCTGGCGGCCACATCCATGTCGCGCATGGCCATCCAGGAGCGGCCGATGTGGCCGCGCACGAGGTTCTTGGTGGCCAGCGCGAACACGACGACAAAGCCCAGGCACAGCAGGTAGCGTGCCGCGGGCGACTCCACACTGAGGCCGAAGAGGCGGAGGTCAGCCACGCCGACCGAGCCGGAGGACGAATCGTTGGTGACCCACTTCAGCCGCAAGCAGGCCCAGTCCACAAAAAACTGCGCCGCGAGCGTCGCGACCGCGAGGTAAAGCCCCTTGATGCGCAGCGACGGCAGGCCGAAGGCCACGCCCAACACCGTGGCGCCCAGCCCCCCCGCAAGCAGCGACACGATCAGCGGCATGCCGTCGAACCGGGCCTGGCAGTTGTAGGCCACGTAGGCGCCCACGGCCATGAAGGCGCCGGAGCCCAGCGAGATCTGCCCGCAATAGCCCACCAGCACATTCAGGCCCAACGCCGCGAGGCTGAGGATCAGGAAGGGGATGAAGATGGCCCGCAGCAGGTACTCGCTGGACACCATGGGGATGACGACGAAGGCCACCGCCAGCAGCAGCGCCATGCCGATGCGGTCCTGCCGGATGGGCAGGATCTGGCTGTCCGCCGGGTATGAAGTCTTGAACTGACCGTTCTCGCGGTAAAGCATCGTCAGACCCGATCAATGATTTTTTGCCAGTTGCGGGCCTGACGGCCGCCGGCGGTCAGCGACCCACGGCTCGCGCAAGCGCGACCCGCCGACCTTCGATTCCGGTGCGCTTCGCTTGTCTTGCTTCGCAATCCAACCTCCATCGAATCTCGGATTGATCGCGTCATACGCGATCAATGATCTTTTCGCCGAACAGGCCTTGGGGCCGCACCAGCAGCACCAGCAGCACGAGCACATAACCGAACCAGTACTCGATGCCGCCCCCCATCAGGCTGCCGAGGTAGGCCTCCGACAGCTTCTCGCCCACGCCGATCAGCAGGCCGCCGACGATGGCGCCGGGCACGCTGGTCAGGCCGCCGAGGATGACGACCGGCAGCGCCTTCAGTGCCACCAGAGACAGCGAGAACTGCACGCCCAGCTTGCTGCCCCAGATCATTCCAGCCACGAGCGCCACGAAGCCCGCCACGCTCCAGACGATGACCCAGATGCGCGACAGCGGGATGCCGATGCTCTGCGCGGCCTGATGGTCGTCGGCCACGGCGCGCAGCGCGCGGCCGGTGGCGGTCTTCTGGAAGAACAAGCTCAAGCCCGCCACCAGTGCGGCGGCGATGAGGGCGGCGTAGAGGTCTTCCTTGCTGACGAGCACGCCGCCCTCGAAGGCCTGCTCGAACAGGAACATCGGGTCCTTGGGCAGGCCGATGTCGATCTTGTAGATGTCGTTGCCGAAGATCATCTGGCCCGCGCCTTCCAGCAGGTAGGCAATGCCCAACGTGGCCATCAGCAGCGTCACACCCTCCTGGTTGACGAGCCTGGACAGGGCCAGCCGCTCCACGAGCCAAGCCACAACCACCATCACCGCCAGCGCGCTGGCAAAGGCCAGCAGGTTGACGAGCAACTTGCCGTCCATGCCGGTGAACTTCGGGATCCACTCGGCAAAGCGCGCCATGGCCAGCGCCGCGAACAGCACCATCGCGCCCTGGGCGAAGTTGAAGACGCCGCTGGCCTTGAAGATCAGCACGAAGCCGAGGGCGATGAGGGAATACAGCATCCCGGACATCAGCCCGCCGATCAGGGTTTCGAGGAAGGGCCCCATGGTCAGCGTGCCTCGGCCCGAGGGACACGACCGCAGAGGCACGGAGGCACGGAGAAATTGCTGCTCATGACTTTGTCTTTCTCCGTGTCTCTGTGACTCTGTGGCTGTGTTTGAACTGCTCGCATCTCAATGCCCCGCACCCAGGTAGGCCTTGATGACGTCTTCGTTCTGCCGCACCTCGTCCGGCGCGCCGTCGCCGATCTTCTTGCCGTAATCCAGCACCACGACGCGGTCGGAGATGTCCATCACCACGCCCATGTCGTGCTCGATGAGCACGATGGTGGTGCCGAACTCGTCGTTCACGTCGAGGATGAAACGGCACATGTCCTGCTTCTCTTCCACGTTCATGCCGGCCATGGGCTCGTCCAGCAGCAGCAGGCTCGGCTCCATGGCGAGTGCCCGGCCCAGGTCCACGCGCTTTTGCAGGCCGTAGGGCAGGCGGCCGACCGGCGTCTTGCGGTGGGCCTGGATTTCGAGGAAGTCGATGATGCGCTCCACCGCCTCGCGCTGCGCGGTCTCCTCGCGGCGCGCGGGGCCGAGGTGCAGGGCCTGCGCGAACAGGCCCGTCTTCATGCGCAGGTTGCGGCCGGTCATGATGTTGTCCAGCACGCTCATGCCCTTGAAGAGCGCGAGGTTCTGGAAGGTGCGCGCCACGCCCATCTCGGCCACCTGGCGCGGGCTCATGCCGCGGTAAGTCTTGCCACGCAGCGTCACCGCGCCCTGCTGCGGCTGGTACACGCCGTTGATGCAATTCAGCATCGAGCTCTTGCCCGCGCCGTTGGGACCGATGATGGCCCGCACCTCGTGCTCGCGCACGTCGAAGCTGATGTCGGTCAGCGCCTTCACGCCGCCGAAAGACAGCGAGATGTTCTTCACCTCGAGGATGACCTCGCCGATCTTTTTCATGCGGCCCTCCCTTGGACCGCCGGGAAGGTGCGCGCTTCCACGATGCGCAGGTCTGCCGCGACCATGGAGGAGCGGCCGTCCTCGAACTTCACCTGCGTCTCGATGTATTGCGAGGCCTTGCCCGCATAGAGCGCGTCGATCAGCACACCGTACTTCTCTGCGATGGCGCCACGTCGCACCTTGCGCGTGCGGGTCAGTTCGCCGTCGTCCGCGTCCAGCTCCTTGTGCAGCACCAGGAAACAGCTGATCTGGCTGCCCGCCAGCAACTCATCCTGGGCCAGGTCGGCGTTGACCTTCTCCACGCACTCCAGCATGAGCTGGTAGACCTCGGCCCGCTGGGCCAGATCGGTGTAGCCGGCATACGGCAGGTTGCGTCGCTCGGCCCAGTTGCCCACCGCCTCGAAGTCGATGTTGATGAAAGCGCAGACCTTGTCACGCTTGTCACCAAAGCACACCGCCTCCTTGATGTGCGGGAAGAACTTCAGCTTGTTCTCCACGTACTTGGGCGCGAACATCGCGCCGTCAAAGGCCCCCCCCATCAACCTGCCCACGTCCTTGGCGCGGTCAATGATCTTCAGGTGGCCGCCGGGCGTCAGGAAGCCGGCATCGCCCGTGTGATACCAGCCCTCGGCCGTCAGCACCTCGGCGGTGGCGGCGTCATTCTTGTAGTAGCCCTTGAGCAGGCCGGGCGAGCGCACCAGCAACTCGCCGCTCTCGCTGAGCTTGATCTCCACGCCGTCGATGGGAACGCCCACCGTGTCGGCGCGGGCCTCGTGGTCGGGTTGCAGGCAGACGAACACGGCCGTCTCGGTGGAACCGTAGAGTTGCTTGAGGTTGATGCCGATCGCGCGGTAGAAGCTGAACAGGTCCGGCCCGATGGCCTCACCCGCGGTGTAGGCCACACGCACCCGGCTGAAGCCCAGCGTGTTGCGCAGCGGGCCATAGATGAGCAAGTCCCCCAGTGCGTAGGCCAGCCGGTCGGCCAGCCCCACCGATTCGCCGTCCATCAGTTGGGGCCCCACGCGGCGGGCCAGCGTCATGCAGCGGTCGAACAGCCAGCGCTTGGCCGCCGAGGCATCCTCCATGCGGATCATCACCGTCGTGAGCAGCCCCTCGAACACCCGAGGCGGCGCGAAGTAATAGGTGGGGCCGACCTCCTTCAGGTCGATGCTGACTGTCGACGCCGACTCGGGGCAGTTCACCACGTAGCCGCAGGCCAGCCACTGCGAGAAGCTGAAGATGTTCTGGCCGATCCAGGCCGGCGGCAGGTAGGCCAGCACCTCCTCGCGCTCAGTGAGCTTGTCAAAGCGCTGGCCGGCGCGGGCGCGGTCGATCAAGGTGGCGTGCGTGTGGATCACGCCCTTGGGGTTGCCCGTCGTGCCGGAGGTGAAGAAAAGGGCCGCCACGTCGCCCGTCTGGCCGGCCGCCACCTCGGCGGCGAAATGCCCCGGGCGCTCGGCGCCGTGCACGCGCCCTTGGTCGGCCAGGTCATCCAGAGAGGCCAGACCGGGCTCTTCGTAATTGCGCAGCCCGCGCGGATCGTCGAACCAAATGCGTTTGAGCTGCGGGCACTTCTCGCGCAGTTCCAGCAGCTTGTCCACCTGCTCCTGATCCTCCACGACGGCGAAGGCGATTTCGGCGTTGTTCAGGGGAAAGACAAACTCCGCAGCCACCGCGTCCTGGTACAGCGGCACCGGCACGGCGCCCAGGGCCTGCGCGGCCAGCATGCTGGCGTAGAGGCGCGGACGGTTTTCACCCACGATGACGATGTGCTCGCCGCGCCGCAGCCCAGCGGCCGACAGGCCCAGCGCCAGCTCCTGCACCAGCCCCGCCAGTTGGGCCCAGGAAAGCGTCTGCCACACGCCGAAAGCCTTCTCACGCAACGCGGGCGCGCCAGGCCGGCGGGCCGCGTGGTCAAGCAGGAGCCGAGGGAAGGTGTCCACCAAACTGTCTCCGTTGCAGGGGCTCAAGCCCCCGTCTGTGGACTCATTTTGGTGATTGCTTTGACGCTGATCTGTCGGTACGACGACAATTTACGGGTCTTCACGGGCCAGACTTTCCCGCACCTGCAGCCGATGGGCGACACCTCCCTCCCCTTGCGCCAGCGCGCGCGCCGCCCCACCCCGACCGAGCTGGGTGCCATCCCCTGGCTCAAGCTGCTGGACGGCCCGTTGCGCGAGCGCGCACTGGCTGCACTGGAAGTGGGCGATGCCCAGCCAGGCGAGCGCCTGTGCCGCATCGGGCGGCCGGCCACGTTCTGGTTCGGTGTGGTGGACGGCCTGCTCAAGATGAACAACGACGACAGCACGGGCCAGGCCGTGACCTTCACCGGCGTGCCGCCGGGTGGCTGGTTCGGCGAGGGCACGCTGCTCAAGCGCGAGACCTACCGCTACAACATCCAGGCCCTGCGGCCCAGCATCGTGGCCGGCCTGCCCATCGACAGCTTCCACGCCCTGCTGGACGGCAGCATCGCCTTCAACCGCTTCGTGCTGGGCCAGTTGAACGAGCGCCTGGGCCAGTTCATCGCCGCGCGTGAGACCGACCGCATCCACGACCCCGACGTGCGTGTGGCCCGCAACCTCGCGGCGCTCTTCCACCCGCAGCTGTACCCGGGCGTGGGCAACTGGCTGCGCATCACGCAGCAGGAGCTGGGCTACCTGGTGGGCCTGTCACGCCAGCGGGTGAACCAGGCGCTGCACCGGCTGGGCGATGCGGGCCTGATCCGCATCGAGTACGGCGGCCTGCGCGTGCTGGACTTGCAGGGTCTCAGGCGGTTCGAGTCTCCACCGACCTGAAGCGCGCGGCACCAGCACACTGGGCTCGAGCCGGGCTCGGTCACGGGCTTCAGACCGGACTGCCCCGAGGCCGCTGAGCCCCCCTCGGCTGCCTCAGGCCGCGAAGGCGACGGCCTCGGGCTCACCACGCGGCAGCGTGGCCCAGCGCTCGGCGCTCAACTCGTACAGCAATGCCGCAGCACTGCCGGGACCATCGGCCAACGCGGCTTTCGGACGCAGGCCCAGGCCTTCCAGCGTCTTGCGGGTGGGCACGTTGTGGGGCAGCACGGCCGCGACGACCGCGACCTCGCGGTGCCGCTCGAAGGCCTCGCTGATGGCGAACTGCGACATTTCGCAGGCCAGCCCCCGGCCCCAGGCCTGGGGTGTGATGCGGTAATACAGGTACAGGCCCATGTGGCCGGCCACACACCGGTGCATGACACCGCCGAAACCGATGAGGTGATCCGGCTGGTCGCGTTCGGCAATCGCCCAATGGCCAAAGCCGTGCGACTGCCAGTGCGCCATCCATCCCTGCAACTGCGCCTCCACCGCCGGGCGACCCTGGGGCGTGGCTGCCGCGCAGAAGCGGTTCACGGCCGGGTCGGCATGCAGACCGAGCAAGGTGTCCAGATCACTCGCCCGGGGTGGCCGCAGCACCAGGCGGCGGGTGACCTTGGCGGCCGGCATGGCGGCGACAGGCTCGGTGAACTCGATCGGAACCATGCAGCTCACAGAAATTGGTAAAAACCCTAGGAGGGTAACCGCCCACAGTTCGGGGTGGAAGCCCGAAGCGAGGGAGTTGTCGCAAAACCGTGACAAACCTTCGTCACGGCCGCGGGCGGCTGGCGGCCCGCGCGAATGCCCGGAGTTCGTCGGCCACCACCTCGGTCAGATCGCGCTGGATGCAGTGCCCGGCCCCCTCGACCTGAGGCCGCGAGACTGTGGGCAACAGCCCGGCCCAGCCCGACTCCCGCTGGCGCACAAGCACTTCGAAGTCGCCCTTCTCGGCCCAGCCGGTCAGTTTGCCCCTGCAGCAAGGCACAGGGCGGGCGGGCCCGCCCCGGGGTCAGCTGGTGCTCAGCCTGCCAGCAGCGCGTTCACGCGCCGCACGTAGGCGGCCGGATCTTCCAGGTGCCCCCCTTCGGCCAGCACGGCCTGGTCGAACAGCACCTGGGCCAGCTCGTCGAAGTGCGCGCTGCCGTCCAGCTTCTTGACCAGCGCGTGCTCGGCGTTGATCTCGAGCGTGGGCTTGCTCTCGGGGGCCTGCTGTCCGGCCTGCTTGAGCAGGCGCGCCAGATGGCCGGACACATCGCTTTCCTCGACGACGATGCAGGCCGGTGAATCGACGAGGCGGGTCGTCACGCGGACGTCCTTGGCGCGGTCCTTCAGCGCGTCCTTCAGCTTGTCGATCAGCGGCTTGAGGCTCTCGGCCACTTCCTCGGCCTTCTTCTTCTCTTCCTCGTCCTGGAGCTTGCCGAGATCGATCGCGCCCTTGGCGACCGACTGCAGCGACTTGCCCTCGAACTCGTAGAGGTGGCTGAGCATCCACTCGTCCACACGGTCCACCAGCAGCAGCACCTCGATGCCCTTCTTGCGGAAGATCTCCAGCTGCGGGCTGTGCTTGGCAGCAGCGAGGCTGTCGGCGGTGATGTAGTAGATGACGTCCTGGCCGTCCTTCATGCGGCTGACGTAGTCCGCCAGGCTGACGTTGGCGTCGGCGTGCGTGGAAGCGAAGCGGAACAGCTTGGCCAGGCGCTCCTGGTTCTGGTGGTCTTCGCCGATGCCTTCCTTCAGCACCTGGCCGAAATCGGTCCAGAACGCGGCGTACTTGTCCTTCTCGGCTTGGTCTTCGCTGTTGGCCAGGCTTTCCAGCATGCCCAGCACGCGCTTGGTGGAGCCCTCGCGGATGGCCTTCACGTCGCGGCTTTCCTGCAGCAGCTCGCGGCTCACGTTCAGCGGCAGGTCGGCCGAGTCGATCACGCCCTTGACGAAGCGCAGGTACACCGGCATCAGCGCCTCGGCGTCGTCCATGATGAAGACGCGCTTCACGTACAGCTTCACGCCGCCGCGCTTGTCGCGGTTCCACAGGTCGAACGGGGCCTTGGCCGGGATGTAGAGCAGCTGCGTGTACTCGCTGCGGCCCTCCACGCGGTTGTGCGTGTGGGCCAGCGGTGCCTCGGTGTCGTGGCTGATCTGCTTGTAGAACTCGTCGTACTGCTCCTGCGTCACCTCGCTCTTGCTGCGGCTCCACAGCGCCGAGGCCTTGTTCACCGGCTCCCACTCGTCCGTCACCACCTGCTTGGCGGCCTCGGCGTCCCAGGTCTCCTTCTTCATCAGGATGGGCAGGGAGATGTGGTCGCTGTACTTGCTGATGGTGCTCTTGACGCGCCAGGTCTTGAGGAACTCTTCCTCGCCCTCGCGCAGGTGCAGGATCACGTCGGTGCCGCGGCCGGCCTTGGTAATGGTCTCGAGCTCGTATTCACCCGTGCCTTCGCTGCTCCAGCGCACGCCCTGGTCGGCGGCCAGGCCGGCGCGGCGGGTCTCGACCGTGATGCGGTCGGCCACGATGAAGCCGGAGTAAAAGCCCACGCCGAACTGGCCGATGAGCTGGGCATCCTTCTTCTGGTCGCCGTCCAGCTTGGCCATGAACTCGCGCGTGCCGCTCTTGGCGATGGTGCCCAGGTGGGCGGCGGCCTCGTCGGCGCTCATGCCGATGCCGTTGTCGCTGATGGTCAGCGTCCGGGCTTCCTCGTCGAAGCTCACGCGCACTTCCAGGTTGGGCGTGTCTTCGAACAGCGCGGCGTTGTCCAGCGCCTCGAAGCGCAGCTTGTCGCAGGCGTCGCTGGCGTTGCTCACCAGCTCGCGCAGGAAGAT
This sequence comes from Roseateles sp., assembly GCA_037439585.1. Taxonomy (GTDB): domain Bacteria; phylum Pseudomonadota; class Gammaproteobacteria; order Burkholderiales; family Burkholderiaceae_C; genus Pelomonas. Next base: position 9,257 of record JBBIVU010000053.1, read on the forward strand.
CTCCTTGTTGGAGTACAGGCTGTGGGTGACGAGATGCAGGATCTGCTTGACTTCGGCCTGGAAGGCGTGGGTTTGCTTGGTCATGACGGATTGAGAAGGGTCAAAAACGCGAACGCGGCCCACATGGGGCCGCGCCGCGACGATTCAAGTGGGGGTCAGTACGACACGGCCTGGCGGGCCACGTCCACCTTGACCAGCGCCTTGGACAAGGCGCCGGACACCGCCCGCGCGTAGTCGAGTGCCCAGGCCGCGTCGGCAAAGCCACCGCGGCCGGCGCCCGCCGCCACCTGGATGACCTTGTCCGCCAGCAGCACCTTGCCGGAGCCGCGCAGCGGTTCGCATTCCATGCGAACGAACTGCTCGTCCAGCCAGCGGCGGGCGGCCTCGAAGCTCAACACTTCGGCGCCGTCGAGCTGAAGCTCGAACGGGGCGCCGGTCTCGAAGATGACGGTGATGCGGGCTTGCATGGCCCGGATTGTGTCAGCGCCGCGCCTTCACTGCTTGGCTCAGCACGTCCAGCACGGCCAGCGAGTCGTCCCAGCCCAGGCAGGCGTCGGTGATGCTCTTGCCGTATTCCAGCTTGCTCGGATCGTCCTTGCCGGGGGTGAACTTCTGGGCGCCGTCGTTCAGGTGGCTCTCCACCATCACGCCGAAGATGCTGTTGCTGCCCTCACGCAGCTGCCCGGCGATGTCGCGCGCCACGTCCAGCTGGCGCTGGTGCTGCTTGCTGCTGTTGGCGTGCGAGCAGTCCACCATCAGGCGCTCGGGCAGCTTGGCCTTGGCCAGGTCGGCGCAGGCCTCGGCCACGCTCTGCGCGTCGTAGTTGGGTGCCTTGCCGCCGCGCAGGATGACGTGGCAGTCGGCATTGCCGCGCGTCTCGACGATGGCGACCTGGCCGTTCTTGTGGACGGACAGGAAGTGGTGGCCGCGCGCTGCCGCCTGGATGGCGTCGGTCGCGATCTTGATGTTGCCGTCGGTGCCGTTCTTGAAGCCGATCGGGGCGGAGAGGCCCGAGGCCAGCTCGCGGTGCACCTGGCTTTCCGTCGTGCGCGCGCCAATGGCGCCCCAGGCGATCAGGTCGCCGATGTACTGCGGCGAGATCACGTCCAGGAACTCGCTGCCCGCCGGCACGCCCAGGCGGTTGATCTCCAGCAGCAACTGGCGGGCGATGCGCAGGCCCTCGTCGATGCGGTAGCTCTCGTCCAGGTAGGGGTCGTTGATCAGGCCCTTCCAGCCCACCGTGGTGCGCGGCTTCTCGAAGTACACGCGCATGACAATTTCCAGCGTGTCGGCGTACTTCTCGCGCTGCTCCTTCAGCTTGCGGGCGTACTCCACCGCCGCGGCCGGGTCGTGGATGGAGCAGGGGCCGATGACCACCAGCAGGCGGTCGTCCTCGCCGCTCATGATCTTGCGAATGCGCTGGCGCGTCTGGCTGATCAACCCCTCCATCCCCGTGCCGCGGATGGGGAAGAAGCGGATCAGGTGCTCCGGCGGCGGCAGCGGGGTGATGTCGAGGATGCGCTCGTCATCGGTGGCACTGGTCTTGTCGTCCTGGGAGTACCAGCGTTGGGCTTCGGGTTCGACAGCGGAGACTTTGGCGTTCATGGCGGCTTTCTGCAGGAGGTCGAGGAGAAGTAGGGAGAGCAATCGACGAAAAAAAACCGCCGGGCTTTGGAGGCCCGGCGGTTTTTGGGGAGTCTGGGTTCGGCGCGCGCGCTCAGATCTCTCCACCGCCGGGGCAGGGAAAAAACCAAAAGCGAAAGTACGAAGCAGCGCGGAACATGGGACGGGAATCTAGCACGATGGCTGCCGCGAGCTTTCGGCAGCGGGCAAGCCCGGCTTGACCCGCACCCGGGCTTGGCTGCCAATGCCAGGCACACCACAGGAGACGAGCCATGCAAAGACGCCACGCCCTCGGCGCCGCCCTCACCGGCCTCGGGGCCACCGGCTGCGCCAGTCACACAGCCGCGACCGGGACCGCGCCCTTCGCCGTGGCACAGCCCGGCGTGCCCATCGCCGACAGCACCCAGGTCTTCCCGGTGCGCCGCATCTACTGCATCGGCCGCAACTACGCGGCCCATGCCCGCGAGATGGGCTCCGACCCCACGCGCGAGCCGCCGTTCTTCTTCCAGAAGCCCAGCGACGCGGTGCAGTTCGTGGCACCAGGCCAGGTGACCGAGCACCCCTACCCACCGCTCACCAAGAACTACCACTACGAGCTGGAACTCGTCGCGGCCCTGCACAAGGGGGGCCGGAACATCCCGGTCGACAAGGCGCTGGAGCTGGTCTACGGCTACGCCGTCGGCCTGGACATGACCCGCCGCGACCTGCAGCGCGGCATGGGCGACCAGAAAAAGCCCTGGGAGATCGGCAAGAGCTTCGACCGCTCCGCACCCATCGGCCCCATCCACCGCGTGGCACGGGTGGGGCACTTCACGGCGGGCGCCATCACGCTCAAGGTCAACGGGGCGGTGAAGCAGGACGCCAACCTGAACCAGATGATCTGGAGCGTGGCCGAGCAAATCGCTCAGCTGTCCCAGGCCTTCGAGCTGATGCCGGGCGACCTCATCTACAGCGGCACACCGGAGAACGTGGGGCCGGTGGTGCCGGGAGATTTGATGGAGGGAACGATCGCCGGGCTGCCGCTGTTGAGCGTCCGGGTGACGGCCTGATCAGGCGGTGCCGCCCACCGTCAGGCCTTCGATCCGCAGCGTCGGCTGGCCCACACCCACCGGCACGCTCTGACCTTCCTTGCCGCACACGCCCACGCCGGTGTCCAGCGCCATGTCGTTGCCGATCATGCTGACGCGGGTCAGCGCGTCCGGGCCGTTGCCGATGATGGTGGCGCCCTTGACGGGGTACTGGATCTTGCCGTTCTCCACCCAGTAGGCCTCGCTGGCCGAGAACACGAACTTGCCGCTGGTGATGTCCACCTGGCCGCCGCCGAAGTTGGTGGCGTACAGGCCCTTCTTGATGGAGGCGACGATCTCCTGCGGGTCGTCCTTGCCGCCGAGCATGTAGGTATTGGTCATGCGCGGCATGGGCACGTGGGCGTAGCTCTCGCGACGGCCGTTGCCGGTGGGGGCGGTCTTCATCAGCCGCGCGTTCATCGCGTCCTGGATGTAGCCCTTCAGGATGCCGTCCTCGATCAGGACGTTGCGCTGGCTGGCACAGCCCTCGTCGTCGACGTTCAGCGAGCCGCGGCGGTCGGGCAGCGTGCCGTCGTCCAGCACCGTCACGCCCTTGGCGGCCACGCGCTGGCCGATACGGCCGGCGAAGGCGCTGGAGCCCTTGCGGTTGAAGTCGCCCTCCAGGCCATGGCCCACCGCCTCGTGCAGCACGCCGGGCCAGCCGGGGGGGCCGACCACGACCGTCATCTCACCGGCCGGTGCGGGGCGGCTGTCGAGGTTGGTGAGCGCGGCATGCACGGCGTGGTCGACGTAGCTCGCGATCATCTCGTCGGTGAAATAGGCCAGGCCGAAGCGCCCGCCGCCGCCGCCGGAGCCGATCTCTCGGCGGCCGTTGCTCTCGGCAATCACCGTGATGGACAGGCGCACCAGCGGGCGAACGTCCGCCGCCAGCGTGCCATCCGCGCGGGCAATCAGCACCACCTCGTGTTCAGCGGCCAGGCCGGCCATCACCTGCGCCACGCGCGGGTCCTTGGCGCGGGCCATCTTCTCGGCCCGCTCCAGCAGGGCCACCTTGCTGGCGCTGTCCAGGCTGGCGATGGGGTCGGCCACGCCGTACAGCTCGCGGCTGCCGGCCACGCGGCCCTGGCTTGGCACTTTGACCTTCTTGCTCTGGCCCGCCGCTGCGATGGTGCGCACCGTGCGGGCGGCGTCCAGCAGCGAGTCGAGCGAGATGTCGTCGGAGTAGGCGAACGCCGTCTTCTCGCCGGCCACGGCGCGCACGCCCACGCCCTGGTCGATGCTGAAGGACCCGCTCTTCACGATGCCCTCCTCCAGGCTCCAGCCCTCGGCGCGGGTGGTCTGGAAGTACAGGTCCGCGTCGTCGATGCGGTGCTCGGTGATGACGCGCAGCGCCTGCGACAGCGAGGCCTCGGTCAGGCCGAAGGGCTCCAGCAGTTGCGAGCGGGCTTGGCCCAAGCGGGCGAGGGTGGGTTCAACGGCGATCATGGGGCGATTCTAGGAAGGACGGCGTCAGGCTTTGGCACACAGGGACATGCTTCTTTACGAAGCTCCTGTCGGCAGACGCGGCCTGGCGGTCGTTGTGGAGGGGCCTTGCAACCCAACACCTCACCGAGGAGCCCCTGATGAAGACCACGCACAAAGCCCTGATCGCCCTGTTGACCCTGGCCGGCGCGAGCGCCTTCGCCCAGGCGCCCGCTGCATCCGCCCCTGGCACGAACACGCCCCGCATCGACAAGCGCGAAGCCCGCCAGCAGGCCCGCATCGCCCAAGGCGCAGCCAGCGGCAGCCTGACGTCCAAGGAAACCCAGCACCTGGAAAAGGAGCAGGGCCGCATCGACAACGCGGAAGCCAAGGCCAAGGCCGACGGCACCGTGACGGCCAAGGAGCGCCGCCACCTCGCGGCCATGCAGGACGGCGCCAGCCGCGACATCCACCGCAAAAAGCACAACGCCCGCGCCGCCAGCGCGCCGGGTTGATCGCAGCCCCACTCCGGCAGGTTCAGCGGGCGGCGGCGCGATTCAGGCGTCGCCGCCCGCTTCGTTCTTGAGGGCGAGCGCCGCGTCGTACAGCCGGTTGCGCGGCTCGCCGGTGATCTGCACTGCCAGCGCCACGGCCTGCTTGAGCGGCAGCTCGGCCACCAGCGGCCGCAGCACGCGCAGCACCTCGGCGGGCAGGTCGTCCGCCGCCGCAGCCACGGGCGCCTGGGCGTGCAGCACGATCACGAACTCGCCACGCTGGCGCTGCGCGTCAGCCGCCATCCAGCCGGGCAGACTCGCGGCTTCGGCGGTGTGCACAGTCTCGAACTGCTTGGTGAGCTCGCGGCACACCGTCACGCGGCGCGCCGGCGCCAGTTCGGCCAGCAGCGCGATGAGTTCGACGATGCGGTGCGGCGCCTCAAAAACGATCTGGCTCTGTGCTTCAACGGCCAGCACCGCCTGCAGCGCCGTGCGCCGCTCGCCCGCCTTGGTGGGCAGAAAGCCGACGAAGGCGAATCCCCGCGCGACCGTATCGCCCGCCACGCTGAGCGCGGTGGCGGCACTGCTGGGGCCGGGCAGCGGCAGCACACGGTAGCCAGCGGCCACGGCCTCCTGCACGAGCACGGCGCCCGGGTCCGAGATGGCCGGCGTGCCGGCGTCGGACGCGTAGGCCACGCGCTCGCCTGCCGCCAGCCGCGCCAGCACCGCGGCGCTGGCCTCGCGCTCGTTGTGCTGGTGCAGGGCGATCAACGGCTTGTGCAGGCCCAGGTGGCGCAGCAGCTGCGCGCCCTGGCGGGTGTCTTCGCAGGCCAGCGCATCGGCCAGCCCCAGCAGGTGGATGGCGCGCAGGCTCAGGTCGGCCAGATTGCCGATGGGCGTGGCCACGAGGTAGAGCGTGGCGGCCGGATACTGCTGCCCACCCGCTGCGGCAGCGGCGGCCTGGCGCAGCAGGGACTGATCGGAAATGGCGATGTTCAACTGGGGCTCTCGATCAAAACCGGACACCAAGACGCGCGGTGACGCGGCGGAGGACGCCGCGCTGGCGCATCTGCAACGCGCCGGCCTGCGCCTGCTGGAGCGGAATTATCGAGTGGCTGCTGGCCCCAGCCGCCGCGCGGGCGAGGTGGACCTGATCCTGACCGACCGCGACGGCACGCTGGTGTTCGTGGAAGTGCGCGCCCGGGCCGACACCTCGCATGGCGGCGCGGCCGCCAGCGTCACGGCCAAGAAGCAGCAGCGCCTGATCTACGCCGCCCAGCACTACCTGCTGCGCCACGCCACGCCGCCGCCGTGTCGGTTCGACGTCGTCGCCATCGACGGCGCCGAACTCAACTGGTTGCAAGGGGCGTTCGACGCGGGCTGACTATGATTCCGGGCTCATGATCGAGCAAAGAATCCAGCAGCAGTTCTTCGAAAGCGCCGACCTGCTCTACCAGGCTGCCGAACAACTGGCCCGCCCCCTGGCGATGGCCGCGCAGATGGTGGTGGACGCCATCACCGGCGGCAACCGCATCCTGTGTGCCGGCCAGGGCCTGGCCAGCATGGAGGCCGACTACCTCGCCGCCCGCCTGGCCGGCCGCTTCGAGCA
>JBBIVU010000054.1:0-15420 GCA_037439585.1 Roseateles sp.
GCTCTCGCACCGCCTCTACCGGGGCCAGGGCCTGCGGCGGGTGTACTACTCGGCCTACAGCCCCATCCCGCACGCCAGCCGCCAGCTGCCGCCGCAGGCTGCGCCGCTCATGCGCGAGCACCGGCTCTACCAGGCCGACTGGCTGCTGCGCTTCTACGGCTTCGAGGCCAGCGAGATCGTCACCGACGGTGGTTTTCTGTCCCTGCAGCACGACCCCAAGCTCGCCTGGGCGCTGGCCCACCCCGGCCACTTCCCGCTCGATGTGGACCGCGCGCCGCGCGAGGCCCTGCTGCGTGTGCCGGGCCTGGGCGTCGGCTCGGTGGACAAGCTGCTGGCCGCCCGCCAGCACCGCCGCCTGCGCCGGGCCGACCTGCTCGCGCTGGGCCCCGTGGCCAAGAAGGCGCTGCCCTTCGTCGTGGCCGTGGACCACCGCCCCCGCCCGGCCGACGTGCAGGCCCTGGCCCGGCCCGCGCCCACGCCGCAACAGGCCTCGCTGTTCTGATGGACCTGCCGCTGCGCTACCCGGCGGACTGGGACAGCTTCTCCGCCCAACTGCCCGCCCTGATGGCCGGGGCCGATGCCGGCTGGACGCACGACGTGGGCGCCCAGGCCGCGCTGTTCGGCGATGCGCCTACGCCGGCTGCCCAGCCCTGGCAGCCGCCCGAGGGCTGGCACGCGCTGGGCCGCAGCGTGGCCATGCATGCCGATGACAGCCGCTACGCCCGCCTGCTGGCCTTCGCCCGCCGCCTGCAGCGCGAGCCGGGGCTGTGGGCCGACGTGCTGGACGCCGACCGCCGCCACCTGCAATCCCTGGCCCGCCAGGTGGGCCGCGAGATCCACAAGACGCACGCCTTCGTGCGCTTTCGCGAGGTGGCCGACAGCACCGCCGCCGGCGGCCGCCGCCACGTGGCCTGGTTCGAGCCCGCGCACCACGTGCTGCGCGCCGTGGCGCCGTTCTTCGTGCGGCGGTTTGCCCAGCACCCCTGGGCCATCCTCACGCCGCTGGGCTGCCTGCACTGGGACGGCACCCGCCTGACCGGCGCCGGCCCGGCACGCCGCGAGGACGCGCCGCCCGAGGATGCCGGCGAGGCGCTGTGGCTCACCTACTACCGCAGCATCTTCAACCCCGCCCGCGTGAAGGTGGCGGCCATGAAGAAGGAGATGCCGGTGCGCTACTGGGCCAACCTGCCCGAGGCACAGCTCATCGGCGAGCTGCTGCACGAAGCCCCCCGGCGCGAGGGGCGCATGCGGGGCGTTTAGGCCAGCACCTCGAACAGCAGCGCCAGCTGGCTGGCGATCAGCAGCTCCTGCCGCGTCCAGGCGCGTGTGGGGTGGGCGTCCACCAGCCACAGCGCGCCGGCCAGTTCGGCGCCGTCGTACAGCGGGGCCTCGATGCGGGCCTGCGCTGCGCCCTCCAGGGGGGCAAGTTCGGCGTGGCTGGGGTGCAGGGCGGCGTCGGGCAGGGCCAGCGGGGCGCCGTGGCGGTTGAGCAGGTCCAGGTAGCGCGGCTGCTGCTCGGTGTTCAGCCCACTCGGGCCCAGCGGCCAGCGGATCACGCGGTGCAGCCCCAGGATGCGCAGGCTCGCGTCCTTCAATCGCTCCAGCGCCTCGGGCCGGGGCATGGCCGCCAGCCGTTGGCGCTGGCCGCACAGGTGCAGCAGCAGTTCTTCCGGGGTGACGGGGGCGCCGCCTGGCTCGGCAGGCGGCGCCGCCAGCGCCGCGCGGGCGGGCAGGGACAGGCGTTCGATCTCGGACTGCAGCGCCAGGTGCTGCCACAGGTGCTCCAGCGCGCCCGCTGCGTCGCCCTCGGCCTGCAGCAGCTGGGCCAGTTGCAGGTGCGCCTGCCGGGCCTGCGCGCGGGCCTGGATGCGCTGCGCCAGCGCCAGGCCGTGGCGGGTGGAGCGCACGGCACCGGCGTTGTCGCCCCGGGCCAGGGCGATCTCCGTCCAGGTGCGGCTGGCGGCCGCCTCCAGCCAGGGGTAGCCGTGGCGCACGGCAATGTCCAGCGCCAGCCGGCAGTCGGCCACGGCCCAGTCCATGCGCTGGCGGGCCAGTGCGGCGCGGGCCAGGTGCCAGTGCGCTTCGGCCTCGAACACCCGGTGCGCGCCGCGCCGCGCCGCCGCCAGGCCGTGGCTGAAGTGGCGCTCGGCGGCGGGCAGGTCGCCGGTCTCGAAGCTGCCCACGCCGATGTTCAGCGCCAGCTTGGCGGCCAGGTGGCTGTCATCCGTGCCGGCCAGGTGCTCGGCGGCATCGCGCATCTGGCGCAGGCCCCGGGCCCAGTCCGCCTGGGCGTAATAGACCTGACCCAGGCCGATGCGAGCCGCCACGTCGGCCTGCACGTGGCCGCTGACCTCGGCCAGGTCCAGCGCGCGGCTCCATTGCTCACTGGCCAGCTGGTACTGGCCCTGCTGGTAGGCCATGCGCCCCAGGGCCTCGCACACGCGGGCGGCCTGGATGGGGAAGTGCCCGGCCGCCGCCAGCGCACCGGCCTGCTCCAGCGCCGGCAGCAAAGCCAGCGCCTCACCGCGCGGCTCCAGCAGGCCGAAGCGGGCATACAGCGCGTCCACGCCGACAGCGATGTCGCCTGCGGCGAGCGCGGTCTCGCTGAGGCGGTCCAGCAGGCGGTCGGCCACGGCCGGGTGGCGGTGGGCCACGCGGGCGATGCGGCCCAGCACGTCGGCCAGGGCGTCGCTGGCGGCAGGTTGGAGGGTGAACACGTCAGCGGATCCGGGTTGGGCTGGGGAGGCGGGTTGGTTTCCGACTGGTATTCTTGTTCATCCCGGCAGGCTCTTTCCTCTCTGCTGGAAGCCGTTCAGAAACTCGCTGGACCGACCGTAGACCAGTTTAAAACCAATTGACGCCTCCGTGGGTTGGTATTAGAGTGGTATCGACTGATGCCCGTCGATCATGCCGCTCGCCCTTGACCCCGCCCTGCTGACTTCCCGCGACTCCGGTCGCCCTGTGCGCCACTGGGTGGGCATCGATGGCGGGGGCACCAGCACGCGGGCCCTGGTGGCCGATGCACACGGCCGCATCCTCGGGCGCGGTGAGGCCGGCGCCTCGGCGTTGGGCCAAGGTGCGGAGCAGGCCTGGCGGCACATCGCGCAGGCCCTCACGGCGGCCGGTGTGCCAGGCCTGGAACTGGCCGATTGCGCGCTGGGCCTGGGCTTGTCGGGCACCGGCGTGCCCGCTCAGCTGGAGGCCTTTGTGGCAGCCGACCCGGGCGTGGCGCGTTTCAGCCTGGTGACTGACGGCCTGGTGGCCTTGCTCGGTGCCCATGGCGGCGAGCCCGGGGCGCTGCTCATTTCCGGCACCGGTTCGGTGGCCGAAGCGCTGCTGCCCGACGGCCGCCGCCGCATGGTGGGTGGTTGGGGCTGGCAGATTGGCGATGAAGGCAGCGGCGCCTGGCTGGGCCAGCAGGCCATGAAGCTGGCGCAGGCCGCGTTTGACCGCCGCGCACCCGCCGGCGCGCTGGCCCAGGCCGTGTGGCAGCGGGCCGGTGCCTCGCGTGAAGACCTGCTGAGTTTTTGCGCCACGGCCGGGCAAGCTGGTTACGCCGGCCTCGCGCCGCTGGTGTTCGAGCATGCGGTGGACGACCCCGCCGCCGCCGCCCTGCTCGACCAGGCCGCCTTTGCGCTCGACGCGCTGGCCACGGCCGTGCACCCCACCCTGCCGCTGGCCCTGGCCGGCAGCATTGCCCAGCGTTTGGCGCCGCGCCTCAGCCCGGCGGTGCAGGCCCGCTGCGTTGCCCCTCAGGGCGAGCCGGTGGCCGGCGCGCTGTGGCTGATCCAACAGCAAGAAAAGACCCCCGCATGAGCGCTGCATTCGACTTCAAGCCAGACCCCAACGCCGCCTCGCCGCTGTACATGCAGCTGGCGCAAAGCCTGGCGCAGGCCATCCGCGCCGGCATCTTCCATGCCGATGAGGCCCTGCCCTCGGAGCGCGTGCTGGCCGAGCAGCTGGAGCTCTCGCGCGTGACCGCCCGCAAGGCCATCGACCGGCTGGTGGAGCAGGGCCTGATCATCCGCAAGCGTGGCTCGGGCAACTACATCGCCCCGAAGCTGGAGCAGCCGCTCACGCGCCTGACCAGCTTCTCGGAAGAGCTGCACCAACGCGGCTTCGTGCCCAGCTCGCGCTGGCTGCTGCGCGGCTTCACGCCGGCGGCGCCCGATGAACAACTCTCGCTGGAACTCAAGAGCGGTGAGCGCGTGGCGCGCCTGGAGCGCCAGCGCCTGGCGGACTCGGTGGTGATGGCCTACGAGGTGTCGGTGCTGCCGCAAAGCGTGCTGCCCGACCCGCAGAAGGTGGAAGCCTCGCTGTACACCCACTTGGGCGACCGCGCCCCGGTGCGCGCGCTGCAGCACATCCGCGCGCTGAATGCCGACGCCAAGCTGGCCGGCCTGCTGGAAGTGCCGCTGGGTGCGGCCGTGCTGTTCATCACCCGCGTGGGTTACCTGGCCTCGGGCCAGGCCGTGGAGCTGACGCATTCGTACTGCCGCAGCGATTACTACGACTTCGTCGCCGAAATGAGGCGGGACTGATGAGCCCCTCGCCCAGTCTTGCCCCGCTGCACGCGGGTCAGTCCGGTCGGTCCCCCGAGGGGACGGCGATGCTTGCGGCATTGAGCCGCAAGCACATCGCCATGTCGGGCCGGCTTGGGAGCGGCCCGGCGCTCGGCCCGCAAACGCAGAGCGATGGAGTTGTGCATGCGACTTGAGGGCGACATCGTCACGCCACAGGGCGTGATCTCCGGCCACCTGGACATCGAGCGCGACCGCATTGTGGCGGTGGCAGGCGATGCCATCGAGCCGGCGCGTGCTGGCGCGGCGGGCCGGCCGGTGCTGCTGCCCGGCTTCATCGACACCCACGTGCACGGCGGCGGTGGGCGCGACACCATGGAGGCTGGTGACGCCATCGCCACCATCGCCACGCGCCATGCGCGCCATGGCACCACCGCGTTTTTGGCCACCACCATGACCGCGCCGGTCGGCGAGATCGAGGCCGCGCTGCAGGCCCTGGGCCCGGTCTGCCGCGTGCGTGGCCAGGGCCAGGCCCGCGTGCTGGGCGTGCACCTGGAAGGCCCCTACATCAACCCCGACCGCCTCGGTGCGCAGCCCGCGCACGCCATTCCGGCCACGCTGGCCGAGGTGCTGCGGCTGAACGCATTCGCGCCCATCAAGGTGCTGACCATCGCCCCGGAAATGCCCGGCCACCTGGCGCTGATCGGCCCGTTGCGCGATGCCGGCATCCGCGTGCAGATCGGCCACAGCGCCGGCAGCTACGACGACGGCGTGGCTGCGCTCAACGCCGGTGCGGCTGGCTTCACTCATCTCTTCAACGCCATGCCGGGGCTGCACCACCGCCAGCCCGGCATGGTGGGCGCGGCGCTGGCGCACGGCCAGCACGCCGAGCTGATTCCCGACCTGCTGCACGTGCACCCCGGCGCCATCCGCGCCGCGCTGCGCTGCATCCCCGGCCTGTTCTGCGTGACCGACTCGACGGCCGCCGCCGGCATGCCCGATGGCGACTACCGCCTGGGCGAATACACGGTGCAGAAGTGCCTGGGCGGCGTGCGCCTGCCCGACGGCACGCTGGCCGGCAGCGCACTGACCATGGACCAGGCGCTGCGCAACTTGGTGCACGCCCTGGGCCTGGACCTGGTGGAGGCCGCGCGGCGCACGTCGACCGCAGCGGCCGAGTACCTGGGCCTGAACGACCGGGGCCGCCTGGCCGCTGGTGTCTGGGCCGACGTGGTGGTGATGGATGGCGGGTTGCAGGTGCAGCGCGTGTTTGTGGAAGGTGAAGAGATCGATGTCGTCGTTGATGCTTGAAGAGGCGCTGAGTGCGCCGGACGCAGTGGCCCGCCAGTTGGCGGCGGACCCGCTCAGTTACGCCCGCCTGGGCCAGGCCCTGCAGGAGGTGCCGCCCACCAGCGTGCTGACGATTGCACGCGGTAGCAGCGACCACGCCGCCCACTACCTGGCCTACCTGGTGATGGCGCGCCTGGGCCGGCTGGTCACGTCGCTGCCCATGTCGCTGATCACGCTGTACCAGAGCCGCATCCACTGCGAGGGCCTGCTGTCGCTGGCGTTCTCGCAGTCGGGCCAGAGCCCGGACCTGATCGCGCCGACGAAGTTCTTCCGCGAAGGCGGTGCCCGCACGGTGGCCTTCGTCAACGCCAGCGGCTCGCCGCTCGCCGCTGCGGCCGAGCATGTGTTCGAGCTGCATGCCGGCCCCGAGAAAAGCGTGGCTGCCACCAAGAGCTACATCGCCCAACTGGTGGCGGGCGCCCGCGTGGTGGCCGCCTGGCAGCAGGACGACACGCTGCGCGCCGCACTTAACGTGCTGCCCATTGCACTGGCTGAAGCGGCGAAGCTGGACTGGACCGCCGCGCTGCCCGTGTTGCAAAGCGCCGAGCGCCTGTTCGTGCTGGGCCGGGGCACCGGCCTGGCGGTGGCGATGGAAGCCGCGCTCAAGCTGAAGGAGACCTGCGGCATCCAGGCCGAGGCCTTCTCGGGCGCCGAGGTCAAGCACGGCCCGATGGCCCTGGTGCGCGATGGCTACCCGCTGCTGGTGTTCGCCCCGCGCGGCCCGGCCCAGGCCGGCCTGCTGGCGATTGCCCAAGAGATGAGCACCCGTGGTGGCCGCGTGCTGCTGGCCGCGCCCATCGGCACGCCGTGCCCCGCCGGCGTGCAACTGCTGCCGCTGGTGACCACCGGCAACGAAGACCTGGACCCCATCGCCCTGGTGCAGAGCTTCTACCCCATGGTGGAAGCGCTGGCGCGGGCACGCGGGTTCAACCCGGACGTGCCGCCCAACCTGGCCAAGGTCACCAAGACCCACTGACGCCATGGACACCGCCATGCAAACACAGCCACGGAGACACAGAGGCACGGAGCGTGCAAGTGTCTCTCGGTGCCTCCGTGCCTCTGTGGCTGTGTTCCCGTGCCTCTGCGAGAGCCCGACATGACCTCTTTCAATCCCGGCCGTCTCGTGATGGTCGACATTCCCGGCACATCGCTGGAGGCGGAAACGGCCGCCTTCCTGCGCGCCCAGCAGATCCGCGCGGTGTGCCTGTTCCGCAAGAACATCGGCACCGAGGCCGAGGTGAAGGCGCTGATGGCCGACCTCATCGAGGTGCTGGGCCCCGAGGCGCTGATCGGCATCGACCAGGAAGGCGGCGCCGTGGTGCGCGTGACCTTCCTGCCGCAGCCGCCCTCGGCCATGGCCCTGGGCGCCAGCGGTGACGCGGCCCGCGCCGAAGCGGTGGGTGCGGCGGTGGCGCGGGGCTTGAAGTCGCTGGGCATCAACTGGAACTTCGCGCCCGTGCTGGACGTGAACAACAACCCGGCGAATCCGGTGATTGGCGAGCGCAGCTTCTCCAACGACCCCGCCGAGGTCAGCCGCCTGGCGGCAGCCTGGATGCGCGGCTCGCTGCGCGAAGGCGTGGCCTGCTGCGTGAAGCACTTCCCCGGCCATGGCGACACGCATGTGGACTCGCACCACGCCCTGCCCACGGTGGACAAGAGCCGCGCCGAGCTGGACGCGCTGGAGCTGGTGCCCTTCAAGGCGCTGGCCGCTGACGCGCCGGCCATGATGACCGCGCACATCGTCTACCCGCAGATCGACCCCGAGCGCCCGGCCACGCTGTCGCCCGAGCTGCTGGGCGGCATCTTGCGCCGCGACTGGGGCTACGACGGCGTGGTCATCACCGACGCGCTGATGATGAAGGCCGTGGCCGAGCGCTTCGGCTACGCCCGCAGTGCGGTGATGGCCATCGACGCCGGCGCCGACATGGTGCTGGCCCAGGGCTCGCTGGACGAGCAGCTGGTGGCCATCAACGCCTTGCGAGAGGCGTTTGCGGATGGCCGCCTGACGCCCGAGCAGGGCGCCACCGCCAACCGCCGGCTCGACCGCTTTGCCACCACCTACCCGGCCCGTGCCGTGGACGACAGCGCCGCCCGCGCGGCCGACCATGCGCTGATGGCCGAAGCCTGGGCCGCGGGCCTGACCGCGCTGCGTGGCGCCACGCCGCCGGCGCTGGACGCGCCCATTCGCGTCATCGTGCAGGGCGACGTGCCGACCGACATGGTGTCCGAGGCCGGCCCCACCGGCGCCCAGGCCGTGGCCCTGTTCAGCGCCTTCACCGACGCCCAGGTGCAGATGGTGGACGACATCGCCCAGCTCGACTGGACCACCGTGCCGCGCGACGGCCGCGTCAACGTGCTCGTCTCCACCCGCCGCGCCCGCTACGGCCTGGCCGCGAGCGCGTGGCGGCCCGACCTGCACCTGTCGCTGTGGAACCCCTACCAGGCGCTGGACGTGGCCGGCCCCACCGTGCTGAGCTGGGGCTTCGCGCCCGGCGCGCTGGCGGGCCTCAAGGCCTGGCTGGAAGGCAAGACCCAAGCCACCGGCCGCGCGCCGCAAGGACTGCAGTGATGAAAACCACCAACCCGACCCAGGGCCGAGCGCCGGGCGGCTCCCAAGCCGGCCCTGATCCCCTCTGGGGATCGACCGACGTACCCGTCGGGCGAGGGGCGCACGCGCTCAGCTGGATTCCGAGCCTGTACTTCGTGCAGGGCTTGCAGTTCTTTGTGGTGATGCTGATCGCCGGCCTGATGTTCAAGCAGATGGGCGTGGCCAACGACCAGATCGCGCGCTGGACCGGCCTCATCGGCCTGGCCTGGGCTTTCAAGCCGCTGTGGAGCCCGCTGGTGGAGCTGGCGCGCAGCAAGAAGCTGGTCGTCGTCGCCATGCAGTTCAGCGGCGCGGTGGGCCTGGGCGCGCTGGCGCTGGCGCTGCAGGCCAGCGCTTTCTTCGCGCTGAGCATTGCGGTGCTGTTCTTCCTGGCCTACGCCTCGGCCACGCATGACATCGCGTGCGACGGCCTTTACATGGGCGCGCTGGACGAGAAGCGCCAAGCCGCCTACGCGGGCTGGCAGGGTGCGTTCTTCAACGCCAGCAAGTTCCTGACCCTGGGCGGCCTGATGGTGCTGGCCGGGCGGCTGGAAACCCGCATGGGCGTGTTCAATGCCTGGAGCCTGATCTTCGCGATGCTGGCCGGCCTGCTGGCCCTGCTGGCCGCGTGGAACGCCAAGGCCCTGCCCAACCCCGAGCGCATGTCCACCGAGCCGGTGAAGCTGGCCGAGATCGTGGCGGACTTTTTGAAGAAGCCCGGCATCTGGACCATGGTGGTCTTCATCGTGCTGTTCCGCCTGGCCGAAGGTCAGGTGCAGACCATCGGCCCCTTGTTCCTGATCGAGGCGCGCGACAAGGGCGGCCTGGGCCTGACCAGCGAGCAGGTGGGCGGCGTGTACGGCACGGTGGGCACGGCGGCCTTCCTCGTCGGCTCCATCCTGGGCGGCTACTTCACCTCGTGGCTGGGGCTGAAGCGCGCGATGCCGGTGTTGGTGATCGCCATGGCGGTGCCGAACGCGGTGTTCTGGGGCCTGAGCCTCGCGCTGCCCACGTCCCTCTGGAGCATCAGCGCGGCCGTGAGCCTGGAGATGGCGGGCTACGGCTTTGGCTTCGTCGGCATGATCCTGTACATCATGCAGGTGGTGGCGCCGGGCCGATTCCAGACGGCGCATTACGCGCTGGGCTCGGGGGTGATGCAGCTGGGCTTCATCCTCAGCAAGACGCTCAGCGGCGACATCCAGGTGGCCATGGGCTACCAGCACTTCTTCCTGTGGACGCTGGTGTGCGGCGCCCCGGCGCTGCTGATGCTGCTGTGGGTGCCCATGCCGCGCGCGAGCGTGCAGCCGGTGGCGGTGGCCGCATGAAGGCGGCGCTGCTGAGCCTGGCCCTGGCGGCGGGGCCGGTGCTCGCTGCCGGTGGCGAGTTCTTCGACGACTTCTCGCAGTCCAGCCTCGACGCCCTGCGCGCCAGCGGCTGGGTGCTGCGCGAGGGCATGGGCCACCCGGGCCTGCCGGGCGCGAGCTTCCAGGCCAGCCAGCTGTCGCTGAACGGCGGCCTGCTCCGGCTCACGATGCGCACCGACGGCACACCCGCTCACACCACGCTGGCCCAGCTGTGCGCGCCTCGCAAGTTCCTGGTGGGCACGACGACCGCGCGCGTGCGCTTTCGGGACACGCCCGGCTCGCGCGACCCCATCATCCAGAGCTTCTTCCTGGCCAGCCCGCTCAAGCACGACTACGACCCCAACTTCAGCGAGGTCGACTTCGAGTACCTGCCGCACGGCGGCTGGGGCGAGCCCGAGACGCGGCTGTACGGCGTGAGCTGGCACACGGTGCGCATCGACCCCTGGGAGTCGTTCAACCAGGCGTCCATCCTGCAAGGCAGCTTTGACGGCTGGCAGCTGCTGACGGTGCAGGTGGAGCCCACCCGCACGCGCCACTACGTGAACGGCCGGCTCATCGGCGAGCACACCGGCCGCAACGTGCCCAACCAGCCCATGGCCATCAGCTTCAACCACTGGATCTCGGCTGGTGCCGTGGAAGGTGCGCCGCGCGAGTACGCCTTCGAGGTGGACTGGGTGCTGCACGCCGCCGGCAAGACGATCAGCCCCACCGCCATGCAGGCCCGCGCCGCGCAACTGCAGCGTCAGGGCGTGGTCCAGCGCGACACCGTGCCCGACCGGGGCCTGACCAGCGAGTGCAACCTATGAGCAAGACCGAACACAGCCACGGAGACACGGGGGCACAGAGAACCGTTTTGCAGAGACTGCTGCGTGCGGTCTCTGTGGCTCTTTGCCTCTGTGGCTTTGTGGCTCCCGCGTTGGCCGCGCCCGTCGTCGGCGCCTACATCCTGGCCGAGCGCGGCGTGCAGGGCGTGGAGCAGCTGCAGCCCGGCCGCGTCACGCACCTGCTGTATGCCTTCTTGCTGATCTGCGGTGAGGGGGAGCGCAAGCAGGAGGCCGATGCCTGCAAGGGCCGGCCCAGCTTCAGCATCGCGCCGCATGCCGATCAAGACACCTTCTCCGCGGCCTTCCAGCGCCTGAAGGTGCGTGACCCCGGCGTGCAGGTGCTGGCTTCGGTGGGCGGCTGGGGTGGGTCAGACCCGTTCTTTCACCTGGCCGCAACGCAAGAGGGCCGCGCGGCCTTCGTGAAGCACGCCACCGCCTGGCTGCGTGCGCACCCCGGCTTTGACGGCCTGGACATCGACTGGGAGCACCCCGGCAACAACGGCGCCTCCAACGGCGTGCAACTGGGCAGCCCGGCCGACGGCGAGCACTTCGTGGCGCTGCTGCAGGACCTGCGCGCGGGCCTGGACGCGCTGGGCCGCGACACCGGCCGCCGCTACGCGTTGACCACCGCCATCAATTCCAGTCGCGAGCAACTGCAGCGCATGCCCATGGGCCGCGCGGCGAAGTCGCTGGACCTGGTGTTCATGATGACCTACGACTTCTTCGGCCCCTGGACGCGCACCATCGGCCACCACGCCGCCCTGCGCAGCGCCCGCCCGGGCGACGACACCAGCCTGGAAGCCCAGGCCCGCAACCTGCGCGCGCAGGGTGTGCCTGCGGCCAAGATGGTGGCGGGCGTGGCGATGTACGCCCGCGCCTTTGACGGCGTGAAGGCGGACCGCCGCTACGCCAAGCCCTGGCCCAACGAAGACGGCTCCATTCCCTTCAAGAACGTCGCCGCGCTGCAGGCCCAAGGCCTGAAGCCGGTGTTCGACGCCGACACGCAAAGCTGGGCGATGGTGGGCGACGGCAAGTTCGTGGGCTACGACGACCCCCGCACCGTGCGCGTCAAGGTGGCGTTCGCCAAGAAGGCAGGCCTGGCGGGTGTGTTTGCGTGGGAACTGAGCCAGGACAACGGCGAGATCCTGGACGCGATGAACACCATGCTGCCGTGACCATGGTGCAGACCTGGGCTGTCCGGGACGCGCCCGACCTGAAGCAGCGCCTGGAGCAGTGTGCCGAGCCGGTGCTGTTGCCCGGCCTGGTGCGCCACTGGCCAGCCGTGCAGGCGGGCCTGGAAGCACCGCTGGCCATCTGCCGTTACCTGCAGCGCTTTGACCGGGGCGCCGAGGTGATGGCCACCAAGACCCGCGCCGCCGCCCAGGGGGTGATGGGCTACAACGAGGCGCTGACGGACTTCGCCTTCGTGAAGGCGCGCATGCCGCTGGCCGAGTTCATGGGCCACCTGCAGGCCTATGCGCCGGTGGCGGGTGCGCCGTCCATCGCGGCGCAGTGCGCCAAGGTGAGCGAGGTCATCCCTGGGTTCGAGGTCGAGAACACGCTGCAGGCCCTGCCCGGCGTGGTGCCCAACTTCTGGTTGGGCAATGCGCTGACCGTGCCCGTGCACCACGACCACCCGTACAACCTGGCCTGTGTGGTGGCCGGGCGCCGGCGCTTCACGCTGTTTGCGCCGGAGCAGGTGGGCAACCTGTACATCGGCCCGCTGGAGCACACGCCCTCGGGTGCGCCCATCTCGGTGGTGCACCCCAAGGCCCCCGACTTCACCCGCTACCCGCGCTACCGCGACGCGCTGGCTTCGGCCCAGGTGGTGGAGATGGGGCCGGGTGACATGCTCTACATCCCGCCGCTCTGGTACCACCAGGTGGAGGCGCTGGAAAAGGTCAACCTGCTGGTCAACTGTTGGTGGCCGGTCGTTGGCCCGGCCGGTGATGCGCCGTCGTCGGCGCCGGTGGCCACGCTGCTGCAGGCGCTCAAGGTGTTGAATGCGTTGCCTCCCGCGCAGCGGGAGGCTTGGGCAGCCGTGTTCGGCCATTACGTGGTGCAGCGCGAGCAGGACCCTGCCGCGCACATTCCCGAGGCTTGGCGCGGTGTGCTGGCGCGGCGGCGCTGAGGAGGACGTCATGCAAGCGATGAAGGAACTGAGCGGCCTCACCCGTGAGCGTTTCGAGCGGGACGTGGTGCCGGCCTATGAGCCGGTGGTGATGCGTGGTGTGGTGGCGGACTGGCCGCTGGTGGCACAGGCGCGTGCGGGCCTGGAGCCTTGCCTGAAATACCTGATGGGCTTTGACGCTGGCCAACCGGTGGATGCCGTGCTGGCCCGGCCTGAGCCCACACGGGCGTTCACCTACAAGCCTTCGCTGGATGGCTTCAACTTCACGCGCGATCAGCGGCCCTATGCCGCCTTGTTCGAGCAGCTGTGGCGCTACAGCCATTTCCCCGAGCCACCGGTGCTGGCGGCACAGAGCGCGCGCGTTGCCGATGCCCTGCCGGGCCTGGAGCGGGCGAATGTGCTGTCGCTGCTGGATGCCGGCGTGGCCCCGCGCATTTGGATCGGCAATCGCGCCACGGTTCCGGCGCATTTCGACGATTCCCACAACATCGCCTGCGTGGCGGCTGGGGTGCGCCGCTTCACGCTGCTGCCACCGCAATGCGCGCCGCTCCTCTACCTGGGCCCGCCGGACTACGCGCCGACACCAGCGCCCATGTCCGTCGTGCCTGACCTGCACCGGGCCGATGAAGCGCAATTTCCGCTGGTGCGTGAGGCATTGCAGCAGGCCGTTGTGGCCGAGTTGGCGCCGGGCGATGCGATCTACATCCCGCCGCTGTGGTTCCACCAGGTGGAGGCGCTGGCGCCGCACCTGAACATCCTGGTGAACTACTGGTGGCGGCCGCCCGCAGCGCCGGGCCGTCCTGACAATCTGCACCTGGCCACGATGCGGCTGGCCATGCTGGCCTTGCGTCACCTGCCCGCGGCCGAGCGCGAAGGCTGGCGGGCGCTGTTCGGGCACTACGTGTTCGGCGCCCAGGCACAGGCGCTTTCCCATATTCCTGAAGGCCAGCGCCACCTGTTCGGCGACGTGGATGCAGTGCGTGACGCTGAGCTGCGCCGCGACATCGCGGCACAGCTCAAGACCTGATCACCAGAGGTAGAGCTGCAGGGTCTTGTCGCCCACGCGCGGCGGAATATCGGCCAGCAACTCGCGGTGGTCGGGAAAATTCATCGCGCTGCGGGCGACGAAGTCGTCCACTGCATCCAGCCGGTGGCGCGCTTGCTCGGGCGTGGGGGGCTGCAGATCGGTCGGGAAGACGCCCATGCCCGCCAGCAGTGCGTACCAGGACACGATGGGGTAGCCCTGGCCAAAGCTGTTGGCCTTGAGTCCGGCGGCCAGCGGCTTGCGTGACAGCCAGGTCATCAGCACGCCCTGCAAAGAGTCTGACAGATGCATGTTCTCGGCGTTGGCGCGCCAGTAGTCGGTGTCGGTGCGCGAGTTGGTCTTGTAGTGCGCCACGATGTAGTCGCGCGTGTTTTCGAAGCGGGTGCGCATGGCCTCGTTGAACCGGTCCTGCGCGGTGGGGCCCAGGTCACCGGCCTCGAGGGCGTCCACCAGGGCCGCGGCGGTGCGTTGCACGAACAGCAGGGCCGTGGCCTCCAGCGGTTCGATGAAGCCTTGCGACAGACCCACTGCGACGCAGTTGCGATGCCACTGCTTCTCCATGCGGCCGACGCGCATCGTCAGGTGCCTGGCCGGCACGTCGGCATCCAGCAGGCCCAGATGGCGGCGTAGCTCGGTTTCGGCCTCGTCTGCCGAGCTGTGGGCGCTGCTGTAGACGTAGCCGTTGCCGTGGCGGGTGGTCAGCGGAATCTTCCATGCCCAGCCGTGGCGCAGCGCGGTGGAGGTGGTCTGCGATTCGAGAGGCCCGTCCAGTGGAGTGGGCATGGCGATGGCCGCGTCGTTGAACAGGTTCTCGCTGAAGGGGACGAACGGTGTCTTGAGCGCCTGACCGATCAGCAGCGAGGAGAAGCCGGTGCAGTCGACGAAGAAATCGGCTTCCAGCGCGTGGCCGTCATCGAGCAGCAGGCGGGCGATGTCGCCGCGCTCGTTGAGCGCCACCTGGGAGACGTGGCGGGCCAGGTGGGTCACGCCGCGTTCCCGTGCCTTGTGGCCCAGGAACTGGCCCAGCAGGGTGGCGTCGAAGTGGTACCCGTACCAGATGTCGAACGGAAAGTGGTGTGGGGCCCGCGGTCCGCGCCCTTGGCGGGCCAGCGCGGCGGCGATGAAGAAACGGTCCGGGTGGGCGTGCACATCGGCGCCTTCCAACCGCGCGTGCACGTTGTCCACGAACTGATGCATGGTCATGTTGTCCAGCATCGATGCGAACGGGTGGAAGTAGCGCTCGAACCCGGGCCGGGTGGACCAGCCCTCGAAGGTGATGCCGCTCTTGTACGTGGCGTGGCAGGCGGGCATCCACTCGGACTCTTCGATGCCCAGGCCATCGAAGAAGCCGCGCAGCCAGGGCGTGGAGCCCTCGCCCACACCCACGATACCCACCTGCGGCGACTCCAGCACGGTCACCTGCAGGCGTGGGCCGTAGGCCGAGGTGGCCAGCATCAGGGCTGTCATCCAGCCCGCCGTGCCGCCGCCGACGACGCAGACATGCTGCACAGGTGGCGGCCGGTCGGTGCAGCCCTGGGTCGGTCTGGCAGCGACTTGCTGGTTGAAGAGGGTGGCGGTGTCGCTCATGGCGTCTTGAAT
>JBBIVU010000055.1:0-15306 GCA_037439585.1 Roseateles sp.
TGAGCAGCCTGGGCCTGCTGCCAGCGCTGCGCGAGATGGCAGTCGAGACATCAGCCCTCGTCTTTGCCAACAAGCACGGCCAGGCCATCTACCGCGACGCACGCGGCCTGGCCGGTGGCTACAGCCACCCGCAGTTCAGCATCCACCGGGGCGAGCTGCAGATGCGGCTGTGGCGCGAGGCGGCGGCCCGGCTCACGGTGCTGGGCGGCCAGCGCGTCACCGGCGTGCGCGACGGCAACGTGGCGCTGATCGAAACGCCCGACGGCCCGCGCGAGCAGGCGGCCGACCTCATCGTGGGGGCCGACGGCATCCACTCCGCGCTGCGCCGCCGGCTGGCACCGGACGAGGGCGCGCCGTGCTGGCGCGGCGTGATGATGTGGCGCGGCACCACCTGGGCGCCGCCCTTCCTGGACGGCCGCACCATGGTGCAGGCCGGCCACAGCCAGGCCAAGTTCGTCGTCTACCCGATTGGCGCGCCGCGCGCGGATGGCCTGCAGCTGATCAACTGGATTGCCGACCGCCGCGTGCGCGAGCCCGTGCCCGGCCTCACCGCGCCGGACCGCGCCGACTGGAGCCGCCCGGGCCAGCGGGGCGACCTGCTGCCCACCTTTGGCCACTGGCACTTCGACTGGCTGGACGTGCCCGGCCTCATCACCCGGGCCGAGCAAATGCTGGAGTGGCCCATGGTGGACCGCGACCCGCTGCCGCGCTGGCGGCTGGGGCCCACCACGCTGCTGGGCGACGCGGCGCACCCGATGTATCCCATCGGCTCCAACGGCGCCACGCAGGCCATCATGGACGCGCAGGCGCTGGCCGAGGCGCTGTCGGCCCACGCCGACCTGGACGCGGCCCTCGCCGCCTACGAGGACGAGCGCCGCCCGCTGTGCGCCCGCATCGTGGAGATGAACCGCCGCGAAGGGCTGGACGCCATCCTGGACCGTGTGGAGGCGCTGGCGCCGGACGGCTTCGAGCGGCTGGAGGATGTGATCGCCCCGGCCGAGGTGGCGGCCGAGATCAACGCCTACAAGGCCGCCGCCGGGCATCGCGTGAACCCGGCGCACGGCTGAGCGGGCGCCCCGCACGCCCAGCGGGCACACGCCTGGTCAGCGCAGCATCTCGGCGGCAATGAGCCGCACCGGCGCGCTGCCGTAGCTCAGGAACTGCTCGTGGAAGGCCTTGAGGCTGAACGCCGCACCCGCCTTGGCCTTGACGGCCTCGCGCAGCGCGAAGATCTCGCTGTAGCCGCTGAAGTAGCTGGTGAGCTGCACCGAGCTGAGCTGCACGCGGCGCCATTTTTCCTTGGCCTCGCGCTCGGTCTGGAAGGCCTGGCGGGTCAGCAGGTCCAGCGCGTCCTTCTCCTGCATGCCGAGCACGTGCACGCCGTAGTCCAGCACGGTGTTGGTGACCGAGCGCAGGTGCCACTTGCCCCACATCAGCGTCATCTCCGGCGAGGCGCCGTAGCCGCTCTCGATCATCACGCGCTCGCCGTACACGGCCCAGCCTTCCACCATCGCGCCGTTGCCGAACAGGGCCTTCACCTTGCTGGGCACGCGGTTGGCGTGCACGAGTTGGGTGTAGTGCCCGGGGATGGCCTCGTGGATGTTGAGGATCTGCAGGATCCAGTGGTTGTACTCGCGCAGGCTGCTCTCGGCCTCCTCGGGTGTGAGGTCGGTGAGCGGGGTGACGTTGTAGTAGGTGCTGTCCTGCGGGCGGTAGGGGCCGGGGGCTTCGATGCTGGCGCCGGCCACGCCGCGTTCGTACTCGGGCGTCTCGCGCACTTCGAGCGGCTTGCTGGCGTCCTGGCTGAGCAGGTCGTGGTCACGCACCCAGGCCTGGAGCTGCGGGATCTGCGCACGGATCTCGTCCACGAAGCGCTCGCGGGCCACGTGCCGCTCGCTGAGCCTGGCGATGACCCGGCCGATGAGCGCGAAGCGGTCAGCCGGCGGCGCCTCGCTGCCGATGACCGTGGGCCACAGCGCCGCCGCCTGGGCCTGCATGCTGGCCAGCACCTCCTCGCGGCGGGCCAGGGCCAGCTCGTAGGTCTCGCGCGCCGTGCGGGCGGACTGGATGTCGTGCCGGAACTTGGGCTCGTACAGCTCGGCACCCAGGCGGAAGCTGCGCACCGGCTTGAGCTTCTTGAGGTGGGCCACGTAGCCGTTCACCGCATGGCGGGCAGCGGCCAGCGGTGCCTTGAAGGCCACGGCCTGACCGGCTTCGGCGGCACGCTTGGCGATGTCGTCCAGCACACCCAGCACACCGGGCGCCTGCTGGATGGCCAGCGCGCTGTGCTCACCCGACACGCCGGCCAGGCTGGACTGCGCCGCCCGGTAGAACGCCGGCAGCGCGGCCACGCGGGGCAGCAGGGCCTTCAGGCGCTGCGGCAGTGGCGCGTGGTCGGTGTTGAGCAGCAGGTCCAGCGGCGCAGCGGGGTTGTGCTCGGCGGGGTTCCACTGCCACTCGCGCAGCGTGGACAGCCGCCACAGGTCGGCCTGGATCTTGGCGATGAGCATCGCGCGGTCCATGCGCTGGGCGGGCGACAGGCCGGCCTCGGGCACGCGCTCGAAGTCCTGCAGCGAGCGCTGCAGGAAGCGCTTCATCAGGCCGCGCTGGCCGCTGTGCGGCAGCGTGACCGCGCCTGCGAATTCAAAGCGCCCGGCCGCCACGGCGGCGTCGGGGTCCAGCCGCCACAGAGCTTCGAGGAAGGCCTCGGTGAGTTGGTCAAAGCCAGCGTCCTGCGCCAGGGCCGGCAGCGCCAGGGTGCCCAGGCCGAGAGCGGCAAAGTCGCGGCGCCTCATGCCAGCGCCGCCTCAAGCGCGTCCACGTACATCTTGGCCACGTCGAACCCCGTCTGGTCGGTGATTTCCTGGAAGCAGGTCGG
Organism: Roseateles sp.; assembly: GCA_037439585.1. Classification (GTDB taxonomy): domain Bacteria; phylum Pseudomonadota; class Gammaproteobacteria; order Burkholderiales; family Burkholderiaceae_C; genus Pelomonas. The sequence goes on from JBBIVU010000055.1 coordinate 2,879, forward strand.
GCTGGTGACGTTGATCTCGGTGACGTTCTCGCCGATCACGTCCAGGCCCACCAGCAGCAGGCCGCGCGCGGCCAGGATGGGGCCGAGGTACTCGGCGATCTCGCAGTCCCGCGCGGTCAGCGGCCGGGCCACGCCCTTGCCACCGGCCGCCAGGTTGCCGCGCACCTCGCCGCCCTGCGGGATGCGGGCCAGGCAGTGCGGCACGGGCTTGCCGCCGATGATGAGGATGCGCTTGTCGCCCTCGGCAATAGCCGGGATGAAGCGCTGCACCATCACGGTCTGCGCGCCGTCGCGGTTGAGCGTCTCGATGATGGCGCCAAGGTTCAGGCCGTCGTCCTTGACGCGGAAGATGCCCATGCCGCCCATGCCGTCCAGCGGCTTGAGGATGATGTCGCGGTGCTCGGCGTGGAAGGCGCGGATCTCGGCCGGGCTGCGCGTGACCAGCGTGGGCGAGATGAACTCGGGGAACTCCAGGATGGCCAGCTTCTCCGGGTGCTCGCGCAGCGCGCTGGGCTTGTTGAGCACGCGGGCGCCTTCACGCTCGGCCTGGCTGAGCAGGTGGGTGGTGTAGAAAAACTCGCTGTCGAACGGCGGGTCCTTGCGCATCAGCACGGCGCCCACGTCGGCCAGGGCCACGTCGGCGGTGGCGGTCACGGCGTACCAGTCGGTGGCGTCGCCGGTGAGCGCGATCTCCACCGCGCCGCGCGCCGTCACGCGGCCGCCGCGCAGCCACACCAGCTGCTGCGGCTCGCACGCCAGGATGACGTGACCGCGCTTGGCGGCCTCGCGCATCATGGCGAAGGTGGAGTCCTTGTAGGTCTTGAAAGTGGCGAGGGGGTCGGCGACGAAAAGCAGCTTCATGATCGGTGGGGCAGTCCAGTCCGATCAGTGTTGCACAGGGCCCTCAGCCCTGCCCGGCCTGGGGCCGGCGCCATGCGGCCACGGCCGTGGCCACGCCGCCGGCCACCACGCCCCAGAATGCCGCGCCGATGCCGAAGGCGCTGAGGCCCGAGAGGCAGACGAGGAAGGTGAGGATGGCGGCATCGCGGTGGGCCTCGTCCTTCAGCGCCGCACCGAGCGCCCCGCCGATGGTGCCCAGCAGCGCCAGGCCGGCAATCGTCCCGACCAGCTCGCGCGGAAAGGCGGCCAGCACCATCGCCACCGCGCCGCCGGCCAGGCCCACCCCCACGTAGAACAGGCCGGCGGCCACGCTGGCGGTGTAGCGCCGGGCGGGGTCTTCATGCGCCTCGCGGCCCATGCAGATGGCCGCCGTGATGGCGGCGAGGTTGAGCGCGTAGCCACCGAAGGGCGCCAGCAGCGTGGTGGCCGCGCCCGTCACCGCAATGCTGGCCGACACCGGCGTGGCGTAGCCGCTGGCGCGCTGGGCCGCCACGCCAGGCAGGTTCTGCGAAGCCATGGTGACGATGAACAGCGGCAGCGCCACGCCGATGGCGGCGTGCCAGGTGAAGACGGGCGAGGTCCACACCGGCAGCGCGAACACGTGCGAGGTGTCCACCCCCGCAAAGCTGAGCCGCCCCCGCGCCAGCGCCACGGCCACGCCGGCCAGCAGCACGCCGGGCACGGCGTAGCGCGGCCACAGCCGGCGGCCGAGCAGGAAGGCGGCGGCCATGGCCAGCACGAGTTCGGGTGCCGTCTTCACGCTGGTGACGGCGTCCAGCCCGAAGCGGGCCAGCACGCCGGCCAGCAGCGCCGAGGCTATTGATACGGGGATGCGGTCCATCAGTTTCACGAACCAGCCGCTGGCGCCGGCCCAGGTGATCAGCAGCCCGCAAATGATGAAGGCGCCGATGGCCTCGGGCATGGCCACGCCCGACGTGGAGGCCAGCAGCGCCGCGCCGGGTGTGGACCAGGCGGTGAGCACGGGCTGGCGCGTCCACACACTCAGCCCCAGGCTGGTGAGGCCCATGCCCAGGCCCAGCGCCCACAGCCAGGATGCGGTTTGCGCCGGTGTGGCGCCCAGGGCCACGGTGGCCTGGAAAATGATGGCCACCGAGCTGGTGTAGCCCACCAGCACCGCCACGAAGCCGGCCACCACGGTGGAAGGCGAAAAGTCTTGCAGCAGACGACGCATGCGGCCAGCATAGCCGCGGGGTTCACGACAAAGAGGATGAGGGATGTGCCGTTTCCTGGCGTATTCGGGTGAGGCGATTTATCTGGAAGACCTGGTGTGCAAGCCGCGCCATTCGCTGCTGCGGCAAAGCCTGCAGGCGGCCGAGGCCAAGGCGGTGACCAACGGCGACGGCTTCGGCATCGGCTGGTATGGCGAGCGCGAGACGCCGGGCGTGTACCGCGAGGTGATGCCGGCGTGGAGCGACGACAACCTGCCGTCTCTGTGCGCCAACGTGCGCTCGTCGCTGTTCATGGCCCACGTGCGCGCGGCCACGGGCGGCGGGGTCTCGCGGCTGAACTGCCACCCCTTCGCGCTGGGGCGTTTCCTGTTCATCCACAACGGCCAGGTCGGTGACTTCGCCAAGGTGCGCCGACGGCTGGAGGCGCAGCTGCCCGACGAGCTCTTCGACGAACGCCGCGGCTCCACGGACTCGGAGCTGCTGTTCCTGCTCATCATGGCCCGCGTGCGCGCCGGTGCCACGGTGGAAGACGCCATCTGCCAGGTGCTGCGCGACACGGCGGACGAGATGGAAGACCGGGGCGTGACGGCGCCGCTGCGCTTCTCGGCCGCGCTGGCCGACGGCGAGCAGCTCTGGGCCATCCGCTGGGCCAGCGACCAGAAGCCCCCCAGCCTCTACCTCAAGCCCCAGCGCGGCGGCTGGGCGATTGCGTCCGAACCCCTGGGCGACGACGCCCAGGCCTGGACGGCCATCGAGCGCGGCCAGCTGGTGCACGTGCGCGGCGAAGCGCTGGATCAGCGCGAGATCTGCCGCCGCCAGTGACCGTGGCCCCACAGCAGGGCCGCCCCCACCGCCAACACGGCCAGGCCCACCACGGCGCCGGCCTTCACGTAGGCCACGCTGGACCACAGCACATAGGCGCTGCTGGCCGCAAACAGCAGCGGCAGCCACGGGTACAGCGGCACGCGCACCGGGCGGGGCTGATGGGGCTCGCGGCGGCGCAGCACGATGACGGCCAGCGCGCTGAGCGTCATGAAGAACCAGTAGACCGGTGAGAGGTAGTCCACCATCGTGGAGAAGCCGCCGCGCGTGAGGTCGCCCAGGGCCACCAGCGCCAGCGCCACGGCGGCGGTGGCCAGCACGGCGCCGGTGGGCGTGCCACGCGCATGGTTCCAGCGGGCGAGGTGCCATTCGGTGGCCAGGTCTCGCGCGGCGGCGTAGGTGGTGCGCGGGCCGGCGATGAGCAGCGCGTTCATCACCGAGAGTGCCGTGAGCGTCACCACGCCCACCATCAGCAGCTCCGCGCCTCGGCCGAAAGCCACGCGCATCAGGTCGGCCGCCGGGGCCTCGCTGGCGGCCAGGCCGGCCACGCCCAGCACGCGCAGGTAGGCCCAGTTGGCCAGCAGGTACAGGCCCATCACCAGGCCCAGGCCGAGCAGCAGCGCGCGCTGGATGCCACGCTGCGGGTCACGCATCTCGGCGGAGAGCGTGGCCGCGTCGCTCCAGCCACCGTAGGCCAGGAAGACGAACACCAGCGCCAGGCCCCAGTCCGATCCCGGCGTGGCCGGCGGCAGCGTGGCGGGTGGCGCACCGGCCAGCACCTGCGCGCCGGCGCCCAGGCCCAGCAACACCAGGCCCAGCAGCACGGCCGCACTCAGCCCCAGCTGCGTGCCCAGGCCCACGCGCACGCCGAGCAGGTTCAAGGCCGTGAGCAGGGCGATGAGCCCGGCCGCCATCAGCGCGCTGGCGTGGGGGCCGAGCCAGGGCGTCAGGTCCACCACCTGGGCGAGGTAGTCGCCAAAGACGAAGCCCAGCAGCGCCATGGAGCCGGTGTGGATGACGGCGAAACGCGACCACGCGAACAGGAAGCCCAGGCGGTGGCCGTAGGCGCGGCGCAGGAAGTGGTAGTCGCCGCCGGTGTCGGGGAAGGCGGCGGCCAGCTCGGCAAAGCACAGCCCGCCCACCAGCGACAGCACGCCGCCCAGCGCCCAGGCGAGCAGCAGCTGGGCGGGGTCGCCCAGCGCCTGCGCGGCCAGCGGCGAGGTCTTGAAGATGCCCGCGCCGATGACCATGCCCACGCACAGCGCGCCGGCGTGCCGCACATCGAGGCGGCGTTCGGGCGTGGCGGCGGGCGTGGTGGTCATGGGGAGTCCGGGGGTGTCAGAGGCAAAGCGGGCGATGCTAGCGGCGGACGGGAGGGCATGTGCATATGCGGAACTTGTCTGAGGCGCGGGGCCCGGCTGGCCCTAGGCTCTCGCCCCTTTCAGCCGTACCGCCGCACCGCATGCCCAAGCTCCGCCTCATCGCCCTCGCCTCGCAAGCCCTGATCGCCAGCGCCGCCTTCGCCCAAGGCACGGCCGCCACGCTGGATGCCGTCATCGTGACCGGCACCCGCGCCAAGGACCGCACCCTGGCCGACACCGCCGTGCCGGTGGACGTGCTGAGCCGTGACGACGTGCTGCGCGCAGCCGGGCCGGACGGCAACCTCGCCGCCGCGCTGCAGGCGCTGCTGCCGTCGTTCAACTTCCCGCGCCAGTCCAACTCCGGCGGCGGCGACCACGTGCGCGCCGCCCAGCTGCGCGGCCTGTCGCCCGACCAGGTGCTGGTGCTCGTCAACGGCAAGCGCCGCCACACGTCCGCCGTGGTGAACCTGGAGTCCAAGACCGGCAAGGGCACCAACCCGGTGGACTTCAACACCATCCCGCTGTCCGCCGTGGCGCGCATCGAGGTGCTGCGCGACGGCGCCGGGGCGCAGTACGGCTCCGACGCCATCGCCGGCGTCGTCAACATCATCCTGGACGAGCGCAAGGCGGACGGCGAGCTGAGCACGGAGCTGGGCGCCTTCCACACCGAGTTCGAGCCCATCGGCCGCACGCTGACGGACGGCCAGACGCAGTCCGCCCGCGTCACGCAGGGCTGGGCGCTGGGCAGTGGCGGCTTCGTGCGCGCCGGTCTGGAAGGCCTGCACCGCAACCCCACCAACCGCGCCGGCCTGGACGAGCTGCCGCCGTGGGAAGACCAGAGCGCCGCCAACCTCGCCGCCGCCGGCCAGCGCAACTACGCGCCCGGCGAGCCGGCCACGCACCAGTGGCAGGCCTGGTTCAACGGCGCGGCGGACGTGGCGCCCGGCACGCGCGCCTATGCCTTCGGCACCTGGCAGCAGCGCCGCTCGCTGGGCGCGGCCTACTTCCGCTACCCGGACAGCAGCGCCAACGTGAAGGCGGTCTACCCCGCTGGCTACCGCCCGCAAACCACGGGCGACAACCGCGACCTGCAGCTGGTGGCGGGCCTGAAGACGCGCTGGGCCGACTGGGATGTGGACGTGGCGCTGAACCACGGCCGCAACGATTTCGACTACGGCGTGCGGCGCACCATCAATGCATCCCTGGGTGCGGCCAGCCCGCGTGAGTTCCACCTCGCCGACTTCGGCAGCCGCCTCACCGGCGTCACGCTGGACCTGAGCCGTGAACTCAACGTGACGGGCCTGGCCCGGCCGTTGACGCTGGCCGCAGGGTTGGACGTCCGCCGAGATGGCTTCGTGACCGGCGCAGGCGATGCAACGTCCTACCAGGTGGGCCCGGTGGACGCGCCGGCGGGTGCCCAGGCTGGCCCGGGCCTGCAGGCCGGTGACGCCACGCGCCGCAGCCGCAACGTGGCGGGCGCCTACCTGGACCTCAGCGCCGACCTGACCCGCGACTGGCAGGGCAACCTCGCGCTGCGGCACGACCATTACAGCGACTTCGGCAGCGCCACCACCGCCAAGCTCTCCACCCGCTTCGCGCTGGACCGCACGCTGGCGCTGCGCGGCGCACTGTCCACCAACTTCCGCGCGCCGTCGCTGGCGCAGCAGGGCTTCGCGTTCACGGTGACCGACCGGGGCGACGGCGGCGTGCTGAGCCAGGTGCGCACGCTGCCCGTCGACCACCCCATCGCCCGCTACCTGGGCGCACAGGACCTGAAGGCCGAGACCTCGCGCAACGCCAGCGTGGGGCTGAGCTGGCAGCCGAGCAAGGCATGGTCCACCACGCTGGACGCCTACGCCATCCGCGTGAAGAACCGCATCACGCTGTCGCAGCGCATCAGCCGCGACGGTCTGGCCGGCGAGCTGGCCGCCAAGTTCGGCGCCACCGGCATCGACGGGGTCAACTTCTTCACCAACGCGCTGGACACGCACACGCGCGGTGCCGATCTCGTCACGCAGTGGACCGGTGCCGTGTTGGGCGGCGAGCTGCGCCTGGGCTGGACGGCCTCGTTCAACCGCACCACCGTGCGCGGCGGCGGCACGGTGGGGCTGGAGGAGATCAACACGCTGACCGACGCCGCACCGCGCCAGCGCCACATCCTCAGCGCGAACTGGCAAGGCGGCATCTGGGGCCTGCAGGCACGTGCCACGCGCCACGGCAGCACCACGCGGGTGTTCGACTTCGGCGGCGGTTTCGTGCCCACACAGACCTACGCCGCCGTGTGGCAGCTGGACCTGGAAGGGCAGGTGCAAGTCACCAAAGCTTTGAACCTGAGCGCGGGCGCGGTGAATGCGACGGACAAATACCCGACACGCTCGATCAGCGACATCAGCTATTTCGGCAACTTTCCGTACGACGTGCTGTCACCCGTGGGCTTCAACGGCGCGTACTACTACGCCCGCGCCCGGCTGAGCTTCTGAACCCGATCAAGGGCCAGCACCGCACAAGGACACCCCAGCTCCACCCGGCGCCCGCCCGCGCAAGCTGGCACCATGCACGACGTTTCGTTCCTCATCCCGCACTCAACCATGACCACACTGATCGACAAGCTCCAGTGGCGCTATGCCACCAAGAAGATGGACCCCGCCCGCGCCGTGCCGCAGGACAAGGTGGACCGCATCCTGGAAGCGGTGCGCCTGACCGCCACCTCCAGCGGCCTGCAGCCCTACGAGGTGCTGGTGGTGAACGACCCTGCCCTGCGCCAGCGCATCCGCGAGAACGCCTGGAACCAGGCCCAGGTGACCGAGGCTTCGCACCTGCTGGTGTTTGCCGCCTGGGACAACTACACGGCCGAGCGCATCAACCTGATGTTCGACCTGGTGAACTCCGAGCGCGGCATCCGCAACGAAGGCTGGGAGGCCTACCGCCAGCAGGTGTTGGCCACCTACCCGCAGCGCAGCGCCGAGGTGAACTACCAGCACGCCGCCCGCCAGGCCTACATCGGCCTGGGCACCGCGCTGATCGCCGCCGCCGAGGAGCAGGTGGACGCCACGCCGATGGAAGGCTTCGACCCCGCCAAGGTCGACGAGATCCTGGGCCTGCCGGCCCGCGGCCTGCGCTCGGTGCTGCTGCTGCCGCTGGGCTACCGCCAGCCGGAAGGCGACTGGCTGGTGAACCTGAAGAAGGTGCGCCGCGCCAAGGATCAGTTCGTGTCGACGATTTGAGCGCCTGCCCGCGCCATGCAAAACGGCCCCGAGGGGCCGTTTTTTCATGCCTGCCGCGTCCCTCTCAGATCTCCACCTTGCTGCCCAGCTCCACGATGCGGTTGGTGGGCAGGTGCAGGAAGTCCGCCGCCGCGGCGGCGTTGCGGTGCATGCTGGCGAACAGCTTCTCGCGCCACAGCGCCATGCCGGAGCCGATGGTGGGGATGACGATGTCGCGGCTGAGGAAGTAGCTGGTCTCCATCTCGTCGAGCTGCACACCATGCCTCTTCAGCAGCTCCAGCGCCTCGGGCACGTCAGGCTCGTTCTTGAAGCCGAAGTGCAACGCGACCTGCCAGCAGTGGTTGCCCAAGGACTCTGCCTCGCAGCGCTTGTCGAAGCCCACCCACGGCACCTCGTGGTGCTTGACGGTGACGAAGATGTTCTGCTCGTGCAGCACTTTGTTGTGCTTCATGTTGTGCAGCAGCGCGTTGGGGGTGGAGCCCTTTTCGGCCGACAGGAACACGGCCGTGCCCGCCACGCGGGTGGGTGGGTTGATGAAGACGGCGTTGAGGAAGGTGGTCAGCTCGATGGCGTCCTCGCGCAGTTTGTCGGAGAGCTGCTTGCGGCCCTGTTTCCAGGTCAGCATCAAGGTGAACATGCCGATGCCGATGAGCAGCGGGAACCAGCCACCGGCCGCGATCTTGAGCAGGTTGGAGGCGAGAAAAGTGACGTCGATCAGGAAGAAGATGCCCGTGGCCCCCACGCACAAGGCCAGCGGGTAGCGCCAGCCGAAACGGATGACGAAGAAGGTCATCACCGTGGTGATGGTCATGTCGATGGTGACGGCCACGCCGTAGGCCCCTGCCAGCTTGGTGGACGAGCCGAAGAACACCACCGCCACGATGACCAGCGCGAACAGGCCCCAGTTGATGAAAGGCACATAGATCTGGCCGGTGTCACGCACACTGGTGTGCAGGATGCGCAGGCGCGGCAGGATGCCCAGCTGAATGGCCTGCTTGGTGACAGAGAACGCGGCCGTGATGAGTGCCTGTGACGCGACGATGGCGGCCGCAGTGGCGAGCAGGAAGAGTGGGATCTCCGCCCAGTCCGGCGCCAGCAAGAAGAACGGGTTTTTCACGCCCTCGGGGCTGTCCAGCAACATGGCGCCCTGGCCGAAATAGTTGATGACCAGCGACGGCATGACGACGCCATACCAGGCGATGCGGATGGGCTTCTTGCCGAAGTGCCCCAGATCAGCGTACAGCGCTTCGCCCCCCGTCACGACCAACACCACGGCACCCAGCGCGACGAAAGCCACCCAGCGGTACTCCAGGCAGAAGCGCAGCGCATAAAGCGGGTTGATGGCTGCCAGCACACCGGGGTTCTCGACGATGTGAGGCAGCCCCAGCAATGTGAGGCTGGCAAACCAGACCAGCATCACGGGACCGAAGGCCTTGCCGATGCCGCCGGTCCCGAAGCGCTGCACGGCGAACAGCCCCACCATGACGATCAGCGTGATCGGCAAGATGGCGTCGTGCAGCTGCGGCTCGTAGGCATCAATGCCCTCGACAGCACCCAGCACCGTCATGGCCGGCGTGATGACAGCATCGCCGAAGAAGATGGCGGTGCCGAACAGGCCGACAAGCAGCAGCAAGCGGCGCAGTGACGGCTTGTCGTTCACGGCATTGGTGGCCAGTGCCAGCATGGCGATGAGCCCGCCCTCGCCGTTGTTGTCGGCGCGCAGGATGAGCAGCACGTACTTGATCGAGACGACGACGGTGAGCGTCCAGAACAGCAGGGAGAGCACGCCGAGGATGTTGTCGGGCGTGGTGGCGACATGGCCGCCGTGGAAGACTTCTTTGAGGGCGTACAGCGGGCTGGTGCCGATGTCGCCATAAACGACCCCGAGGGCCCCGAGGGTCAGGCCCGCCAGCGCCGAGGGGCTGCGAACCGCATGGGAAGAACTCACTTCACGAGGGCCACCCGCTTGGGGTTGCGATTGTTCGAAAGTGAGGATTCTGCGCTCGCTTCTGGCGATTTGTGCAGTGCAGCAAAACCACGCAAGCGAGGCTTGACGGCGCCATTCTGCCGGCGTACTTGCAGCCGCGAAGCCGGCCGCTCATCGAGCGACCGCTGCGGAACCGGCTTTGCCGGGCTGCTGGCGGTTGCCAAGAGAAGCGCTCAGGGGGCGGGTGAATTCAAGCCGCTTCGACCTCGGCCTGCGGGTCGGTGGCTTCGAGCTCATAGCTGGCGGCCAGCATGGCCAGGCGGCCGATGACGCCGTACATGTAGAAGCGGTTGGGGGCACTCACGCCGGGCTTCTCACCCGGGCGCGGCAGGTGGGGCGAGTCGGCAAAGGCCAGCGGCACGTAGCTGGCGCCGGGGGTGTTGAGGCTTTCGTCGATGCCGCGGCTGGCGTGCACGCGGTAGTAGCCGCCCACGACGTAGCGGTCCATGGTGTAGACCACCGGCTCCGCCACCGCCTCGTGCACCCGCTCGTGCGTGGGAACGCCCTCCTGCACGATCACCTCATGCCCCAGGTTCTCGGGCAGTCGGGTGGCCAGGGCCTCGATGTCCTTGGCGTCACGCAGCGTCAGCACGGGCTTGCCGTAGCTGCCCACGTCGCTCTTGATGACGACGAAGGGCTTCTCGTTGATGCCGTATTCCTTGTACTTGCGGCGCACCTTGGTGAGTTGGGCGTCAGCGGCCGTCTGCAACGCCTCCAACCCCTTCTTGCCGTGCATGTCCACGCTCTGGAACATGGGGGTGATGAGCCAGGGGTCCATGCCCAGCAACTTGCCAAAGCGCTTGGCCACTTCCTCGTAGGCACGGAAATGCTGGCTCTTGCGCCGCACGCTCCAGCCCGCGTGCAGGGGCGGCAGCAGGTACTGCTCGTGCAGGCCCATGAGCTGCGGCGGCGTGCCGGCGGCAAGGTCGTTGTTGAGCAGGATGGTGCAGGGGTCGAAGCCTTTGATCGTCAGGCGACCGCGCTTGCGCACCAGGGGTTCGATGACGATGCTGGCGCCGTTGGCCGTCTTGAGCTCGGTCGGCGCCGTGATGGCGGTGTCCAGCGTGCCGAAGCGCACGTTCAGGCCGGCCTGCGTGAAGATGCGCGCCAGCGTGGCCAGGTTCTCGAGATAGAAGCTGCAGGTTGCGCCGGTCTCGGGGATGACGAGCAGGTTGCGCGCCTCGGGGCAGATTTTCTCGATGGCCGCCATGGCCGCCTGCACCGCCTGGGGCAGCATCTGCGCCGTGAGCAGGTTGAAGCCGCCGGGGAAGAGATTGGTGTCCACCGGAGCGAGCTTGAAGCCGGCATTGCGCAGGTCCACCGAGGCGTAGAAGGTGGGCGTGTGCTCCATCCATTCCAGCCGGAACCAGCGCTCGGTGGCGGGCATGGACTCCAGGACGCGGGCCTCCAGTTCGTTGATGGGGCCGTTCAGAGCGGTGATGAGATGAGGAACCATGTGCAGCCTTCAGCCGTTGCGCGGGTGTCGCCGGCCATTCTAGGAAGCGGCCACCTGGGGCCGGCGCCCGCGATTGCAAGCAGGCCGAACGCAAAAAAGCCGCCGAGGGCGAACCCCCGGCGGCTTGAGTGCGAGGCGGAGCCGCGGCTTACTTGTGGTACGCCGTTTCGCCGTGGGACGAGATGTCCAGGCCTTCGCGCTCTTCCTCTTCCGTCACCCGCAGGCCGATGGTCATGTCGACCAGCTTGTAGGCGATGAAGGACACCACGCCCGACCAGACGATGGTCACACCCACGGCCTTGGCCTGGACGATGAACTGGCTGGCGATGGAGTAGGCGTCCGGCGTGATCATGGAGGCCGTGACCCAGTCGCCCACGGCGCTGGGGCCGCCCAGGGCGGGGCTGTTGAACACACCGGTCAGCAGGGCGCCGACGATGCCGCCGACACCGTGGACGCCGAACACGTCCAGCGAATCGTCTGCACCGATCAGCTTCTTCAGGCCCGACACGCCCCACAGGCAGGCAAAGCCGGCAACGAAGCCGATGACCAGGCCGCCGCCGATGCCGACGTTGCCGGCAGCCGGCGTGATGGCCACGAGGCCGGCGACAGCACCCGAGGCAGCACCCAGCATGGAGGCCTTGCCCTTGAGCAGCGCTTCACCCACGCACCAGGCCAGCACGGCCGCCGCGGTGGCAGCAAAGGTGTTGATGAAGGCCAGCGCAGCGAAACCGTTGGCTTCCAGCGCAGAGCCGGCGTTGAAACCGAACCAGCCCACCCACAGCAGCGAGGCACCGACCATGGTCAGCGTCAGGCTGTGCGGCGTGAAGGCTTCGCGGCCGTAACCGACACGCTTGCCCACCATGAAGGCGCCCACCAGGCCCGCCACAGCGGCGTTGATGTGCACCACGGTGCCGCCGGCGAAGTCCAGCGCGCCCCACTGCCAGATCATGCCGGCCTTGGCGTTGGTTTCATCGACGACTGCGGCTGCCGTGTAAGCGTCCGGGCCGGCCCAGAACCAGACCATGTGGGCGATCGGCAGGTAGCTGAACGTGAACCACAGCGTCAGGAAGGCCAGCACAGCGGAGAACTTGATGCGCTCGGCGAACGCGCCAATGATCAGGCAGCCCGTGATGCCGGCGAAGGTGGCCTGGAAGGCCGCAAACACCATCTCGTACATCGGCACACCCTTGCTGAAGGTGGCGCCCAGGGCGAAGCTACCGGCGACGTTGTCCCAGATGCCCTTCATGAACAACCGGTCCGTGCCCCCGATGAACTTGTTGCCCTCGGTGAAGGCGAAGCTGTAGCCGTACAGGCACCACAGCACGACGATCAGCGAGAAGCCCACCATCACCTGCATCAGCACCGACAGCATGTTCTTGCTGCGCACCAGGCCGCCGTAGAACAGCGCCAGGCCCGGCACCGTCATCAGGATGACGAGCAGGGTGGACAGCAGCATCCACGAGGTGTCGCCCTTGTTGGGCTGGGCCG
>JBBIVU010000056.1:0-15276 GCA_037439585.1 Roseateles sp.
CATGGACAAGATGCCGGGCTTCTCGGTGACCTTGAGGATCTCCCGGATGATGGACGGGTTCATGCGAGCGGCGCGGCGCGCCTGGGTCCAGACGGTGCTCATGATGGCGTTACGTGGAATTTCAGAAGGAAGTCAGCCTAGCATCCAGTCGACAGCAGCACGGGCCTGCAAGGCAGTGGAATCGAACAGGGGCAGCGCCGCCATGGAGCCGGCGGGCAAGAGCAGGCCGAGTTCCGTGCAGCCCAGAATAGCTGCCTGGCAGCCCCGCTCGGCCAGCGCCGCCACCTGGCTCTGCAGCAAGGCGCGCGAGGCGGGCTCGAAGCGGCCCCGGCACAGCTCCTCGTAAATCAGGCGGTGCACCTCGGCGCGACCGGCCTCGTCGGGCATCACCACCTCGATGCCGAAGCGCTCCCACATCCGGTCCCAGTAGAAGGCCTGCTCCATGGTGAAGCGCGTGGCCAGCAGGCCGGCGCGGCGCACGCCGGCAGCGCGCAAGGCCTCGCCCGTGACGTCCACGATGTGCAGCACCGGCAGGCCGGCCGCGCGCTCGACTTCGGTGGCCACGAGGTGCATGGTGTTGGTCGCGATCACCAGCGCCTCGGCGCCCGCACGGCGCAGGCCGGTTGCCGCGTCACCCAGCACACGCGCCGCCCCGCCCCAGTCACCCGCCGACTGCATGGCGGCAACGGGCGCGAAATCCACGCTGTGCAACACCAACTGCGCGCTGTGCAAGCCGCCCAGCCGTTCGGCAACACCCCGGTTGATGAGCGCATACAGATGCTGGGTGGACTCCCAGCTCATGCCGCCCAGAATGCCCAGCGTCTTCATGCGCCCGCCAGGTTCATGCGCCCGTCACGCGCCAGCTTCGCCTCTGCCCGCCGCCTGGGTGCCGGTTGCAGCAACTGAAAGCTCGCCTCGGGCCAGGCCTCCACCACCGCCTCCTGCCCGGCCGCCAGCGTCAGCCCCTCGCTGGCGCTCAGCCAGTGGTCATCGGCACCGCCGGAGAGCGTCAACCACAGCCTCCCGCGGGTAACCACCAGGCGGCGCGGCATGCGCAGGGCCGCCAGGGTCAGCGCCTGACCGGGCGCAAGTCGGGTTGTGAATCGATCGTCCATGGCCAGGCCCTTTCAATGAATCGGTTGCCGCTTGGCGCACCACACCACAGCGAGCACGGCGGCGGCGAACACCACGGTCATCGCATCCAGCCGCTCGCCCAGCACGGGCACCGCGAACAGCATGGACAAGAAAGGCTGCAGCACCTGCACCTGGCTCACCCGCAGCGTGCCGCCCAGCGCCAGGCCGCGGTACCACGCGAAGAAGCCGATCCACATGGAGACCAGCGACACGTAGGCAAAGCCCGCCCACGCCGAGGCTGCGACCGGCGCGGTCGGCCGCGTCAGCACCGCCAGCGGCACGGTGATAGGCAGGCTGATGACCAGCACCCAGCAGATCACCTGCTCGGCCCTCAAGGCCAGCGACAACCGCGCCCCACTCACATACCCGGCCGAGGCGCACACCACAGCGCCCACCAGCAACGCATCGGCCCCCTCCAGCCCAGCTGCGCCCCTCCACAGGGCGAAGCCCATCACCAGGGTCAGGCCTGCCAGCGCGCAAGCCCAGAAACCCATGCTCGGCCGCTGGCGCAACGCCAACGCCGCGATGACGGCCGTGGACAGCGGCAGCACGCCCGACACGACCGACGCATGCACAGCATCCACGCGGCGCACGGCCAGCCCCAGCAGCAGCGGCCAACCGAACACCACGCCCGCAGCCGTGAAGGTCAGCAGCAGCCACTCATCGCCACGTGGACGACGCGCACCGGTGGCCCAAAGGTAGACCACCGACAGCAACCCGGCAACCGCCGCGCGCCCGAAGGCCACGAAAGCGGGATCGAGCTGAGGTGCTGCTGCACTGCCACCGGCCAGACGTGTCATGGGAATGCTGAGCGCGAACATGACGACGCCGGCCAAACCCAGCAGCAGGCCGCGCAGGGCATCTGGCGCTGCGTGAGCAGGAACAGCAGGTGAGGCAGGGCGGCTGGACATGGCCTCAGTCTGAAGCAGATAACCAATACAGAACCAGTACAGTCGACGCCTCAGACACCGAATCTGTACTGCCATGCCTACCGGTACACACCCGCCGTTGCAGCGCGGCGCCAGCGCGTCCCTGACTGGCCAACTGGCTGAACGCTTCGCCCAGCGCATCCGCGAGCGCCTGCTGCTGCCTGGCACCCGGCTGCCCTCGGTGCGCGACTGCGCCCGCCAACACGGCGTGAGCCCGCACACCGTCGTGGCGGCCTATGACCAGCTCCAGGCCGCAGGCCTGCTGGAAGCGCGCAGCCAGCGCGGCTTCTTCGTGCGGGAGCCTCAACCCACCCCGGTCCGCCACCCGACCCGACCCGCGGCCGCTCCCATGCCACGCCAGGCCCCGATGGACGCCACCGCGCTGATCCGCGGCATGTTCGAGGCCGACGCCGCCCGCTCGCCCGGCCTGGGCACCCTGCCCGCCGACTGGCTGGACCCGACGCTGCTGCAGACCGCGTTGCGCCGCCTCAACACCGCCGACGGCCAGACCGTGCAGGTGAGCTATGGCGACCCCAGCGGCGACCTGCGCCTGCGCAACGCGCTCACGCAACGCCTGGGGGACCTGGGCATACACACCAGCCCCGCCCACATCCTCACCACCAACGGCGCCACCCACGCGCTGGACCTCATCATCCGCAGCCAGCTCCAGCCCGGCGATGCCGTGCTCATCGACGACCCCGGCTGGGCCATCATGTTTGCTCGACTCACCCAAGCCGGCATCCGCCTGCTCCCGGTGCCGCGCTCGCGCCGAGGTGCCCACGGTCCGGACCTGGACGTGCTCGCGGCACTGGCTGCGGCCCACGCGCCTCGCGCCTACCTGACCGTGTCGGTGCTGCACAACCCCACCGGCCACTGCCTGAACCTGGCCACCGCGCACCAGCTGCTGCGCCTGGCCGACGAGCACGATTTCTTCATCGTCGAGGACGACAGCTACGGTTTCCTCGCCCCCGAGCACCTGCCCCGCCTGGCCGCGCTCGACGGCCTGCGCCGTGTGACCTACGTGTCCGGCTTCTCCAAGGTGCTCACACCCGCCTGGCGCGTGGGCTACCTGGCCGCCGCGCCCGAGCGGCTGCGCGCGTTGACCGACACCAAGCTGCTGGACGGCTTGACGAGTTCGCCAGTGATGGAGCGCGCCGTCGCCCTGTGTCTGGAACATGGGCGCCTGCGCCGCCACGCCCAGCGGCTGCGCGAACGTCTGGCCACCGCACGCAACCGCATCGCGGCCCTGGCCACCAAGCAGGGCTTCACCTGGGCGGCGCCGCCGGACGGCCTGTTCGGTTGGCTGGACGTGGGCGTGGACACCGAGCGCCTCGCCCAACCCCTGCTGGACGCCGGCTGGCTGACCGCACCCGGTGCCCTCTTCAGCGCCACCCGCCAGCCAGGCTCGCTGATGCGCATCAACATGGCCACTTCACTGGACTCGGCGTTCTGGCGCGACTTGCGCGCGTGCGTTGACGCCTTCCGGTCCTCTTCTGCAACCCCCTAGCTTTTAGCCCCCCATTCGCGGGAGAAGCCACTGGCGCCACGCGCTGGCGGCGCGTCAACTCCGGGCCAACGCATCGACTGGGAGGCCCCATGTCACTCGCTCCGTTCCCCGTTCGCATACTGCGAGCCGTGCTGGCCGGCGTCGTGCTGGCGCTGTATTCCCTGTCGGCCCAGGCTGGCTTCCTCGGCGATGTTTCTGTCCGACTGCTCGCGCCCGGCGGCATCCAAAACGCCAGCAACACGCCCATCGACGCGACCCAGGCCGTCACGCATACCAACCTTGGCACCGGCATCTCTCAAGGCGACAACGGCGCCATCGGTGGCGACAGCATCGGTTCATTCGGCTACATGCTGCCCGGCGAAACCATCTTCTTCGACAACGCGACGAACTCAATCCGCCTGCATGTGGCGGGCGGGTACGACGGCAGCGTCGACGGCGGCATCAGTGGGGACATCTCCACCGGCTACCTGAATGGCGCAGCGGGTCGCGCCCGTTACGAAATCAGCGGCTTGGACATCGGTGCCACGATCATTGGATTCCAGGCCTACGCATTCACCGGCTACGGCACGTCGGGAAGCTCCGGCCTCCTGAGCCCCTCCGACCCGACGACCTACATCCAGATTGCAGGCAACACGCTGGTCTTCGATCTGGACACCCTGCTCTTCACACGCCCTGCCACAGGGAGTTCCAATGCCTTTGCGGAATTCCGCATCGACCTGGTCAGCCAGGGCACAGGCCCCACCGACCCTGGCACGGGTGGCAACGGCAACCAGTTGCCAGAGCCGGGCACGCTGGCGCTGTTCGCGATTGCTGCACTGGGCGCTGGCACGGCGCGGCGCGGCGCCATGCTTGATGCCCCGTTCACGCTAGACAGCTTCGAGCCGCTCCTGGGCAGTCGCTTCACGCTGCGTTTGGACGATTTCACCGCTCTGCCTACAAACCTCATGGAGGCACGGCGCGGGAGCACCGCCCACGCGCCCGGCGGCCGCCAGCCCTTCAGCCTGATCTTCGAGGCGCCCGCTGAGCCGGCGTTGTCGCAGGGCACCTACCGGCTCGAGCATCCAGCGATGGATGCGATGGACATCTTCCTCGTGCCTGTAGCCCGCACCGCCACAGGGCTGCACTACGAAGCCGTGTTCGGCTAGGAGACACGCAATGTCGACTCCCTTCCTCGGCGAGCTCAAGTTGATGAGCTTTGCCTTTGCCCCCAAGGGCTGGGCGCTGTGCAATGGCCAATTGCTGCCCGTCAACCAGAACCAGGCCCTGTTCGCGCTGCTGGGCACCACCTACGGGGGCAATGGGCAGAGTAACTTTGCCCTACCCGACCTGCGCGGCCGAGCGCCGCTGCACAACGGCGCCGGCGTGGTGCTCGGCCAAAGCGCAGGACTGGAGGTCGTGACGCTGACACCGGGCCAACTGCCTTCACACACCCACACCTTGACAGCCACCGGCGACCTTGCCAACGCCAGCGTACCGGGCGGCGCCGTGCCGGCCGCCAAGCCGCGCGGCGGCATCAATCGCTACGCACCTGCCGGCAATGACGTCGTCATGGCACCCAGCTCGCTGGCCAGCACGGGCGGCAACCAACCGCACGCCAACATGCAACCCTTCACAGTGCTGAACTGGGTCATCGCGCTGCAGGGCATCTTCCCCAGCCGCAACTGAACGAGGAGCGCTTCGATGTCGAACCCCTACGTGGGCGAAATCCGCCTCTTTGCCGGCAACTTCGAGCCCATCGGCTGGATGTTCTGCCGAGGCCAGCTGCTCTCTATCGCCAACAACCCGGTGCTGTTCGCTCTCATCGGCACAACCTACGGCGGCGATGGCCAGAACACCTTCGCGCTGCCCGACTTGCAGGGCCGCGTGCCGCTGCACCAAGGCCGAGGGCCGGGGCTTTCGCCGCGCGTGATCGGCGAGGAGGGTGGCACCGAGACTGTCACGCTACAAGCCGGCCAAATGCCGTCGCACACGCATGCGCTGCACGCCAGCGCATCAGCCGCCACGGGCTCATCGCCGGCTGGTGCGCTGCTGGCAGCGACCGCCATGCCCAGCTACGACACCGGCCTCGCTGCAACGGCAATGGCGCCCGGCGCCATAGGGAACACAGGCGGCATGCAGCCGCACGACAACATGGCACCCACCTTGGCGCTGAGCTACATCATTTCGCTGTTCGGCATCTTCCCGTCGCAGGCCTGAGGAGCACCACATGTCCGACCCCTTCCTTGCCGAAATCCGCGTGCTGCCGTTCAACTTCGCGCCTCGCGGCTGGGCGAGCTGTGATGGCCAGTTGATGCCGATCAGCCAGAACACGGCACTGTTCTCGTTGATCGGAACCTACTACGGCGGCGACGGCAGGAGCAACTTCGGACTGCCCAATCTGGCAGGCTGCTTCGCGATGGGTATGGGCCAGGGCGCCGGGCTGAGCCCCAATGACCTTGGCCAGACCGTCGGCCAGGCAACCGTCAGCCTGCTCCCCAATGAGATGCCCACCCACAACCACGCGCTGATGGCCGGCAGCACCCCAGGCGCCGCCACACCGGCGGGGAATACCATGGCACCCACAGCCTCCGGTGCCAGCGTCTACCGCTTACCGGGCGGGGCCGCAGTGATGGCTGGCACGGCCATCAGTTCCGCGGGCAGCAGCCAGCCGCATGAAAACCGCCAGCCCTACCTCGCACTGACATTCTGCATTGCGCTGCAGGGCATCTTCCCGGCGCGCAGCTGAGCCTGCCCAACCCGCAAACGACATGCACTACCACCTGCGCCGGGCAACACCTGCAGACGACAACTGGCAACTCGCCATCTACGCCAGCAGCCGCGCTGACGAAATGGCCCTGACCGGCTGGTCACCCGAGCAATGTCGCCACTTTATCGAGCAGCAGCACCGGGCCCAGCAGCAACACTACTTGCAGCATTTTCCGCAGTCGGTCTGTCAGCTCATCCTTGTTGGCAACACCGGCGACGAGGTGGGCGGCCGCATCTGGCTGGACGAACGCACCTATGGCCTGCACATCCTGGACATCACGCTGCTGCCGGCCTGGCGAGGCCAAGGCCTGGGCACGCGCTGCCTGAGGGCACTGGCCGACGCCGAGCACTGCCTGAGCATCCAGGTGGAACTCCACAACCCCGCCCGTCGGCTCTACGAGCGACTGGGCTTCGTCGCCGAAGGCACCCCCCAAGGCCTTCACCAGGCCATGCGGCGCTCTGCCGTCCGGCAACTGCAAACCGAGGAATGTCTGCCATGATCAACAAGCGCGATTTCCTGAAGACTGGCGGTGCCGCCGTCATCTCTGGCGCCAGCAGCGCTGCAGCGCTGGCTGCCGTGAGGCCGCACTTGGACGAACGGGCCGGACTGGCCCGTTGGCTGGCCCACGTGGGCCAGCACTTCGAGGTGGACGGACACCCTGTCACGCTGCTGGCAGCCCGCCGCGCGGCCAGCCAGTTCCCGGGTGAGCAGTTCAGCCTGCATTTCTCCGGTACCCTGCCGCCCGGCCTGGGAAACGCCATCCACACCGTCACACGGGAAGGCGGGATGGCCGTCAACCTGCACCTGGCCCGCACCCCACTCGGCCTGAGGGCCGACTTCAGCCGGCTGCGGGGCTGAAAAGTTCTCGCCTGAGGGGCACTTTGTCACTGGCAACGAACCTGGCAGCCGGCAGAATCCGGGCTGCTTGAAGCGCGTGCGGTTGCGCGCCCAAGGTGCCCATGAGCGAGCCCCTGAAATTCCTCGTCGTAGACGCCCTGACCGGGGTGCAGACCTTCGCCCGCCAGTTGCTGCAGGCCCACGGTTTCGCGCCTGACAGCATCCTGTGCTGCGCCGACACTGACGCCGCCCTGGCCCAGGGCCTGGCGTTCAAGCCCCACCTCCTGATCACCGACTGGTTCCCGAAGGCCCCGCTCAGCGGCATCCAGCTCTACCAACGCCTGCGCGAAACGCAGCCCAGCCTGCAGCTTTCGTTGCTGAGCTTCGAGGTGACGCCCGAGCACGAGTTCGAGGCGGAGGCCCACGGTGCCCGCTTCCTGCTCAAGAAGCCCTTCACGGCCGATCAACTCAAGGCCGAGATGACACGCTCTCTGGAGGCGCTGGCCAAAAACTCACCCGTCCTGCACGGCCAAGTGCGCGACACGATGCGCGGCGCACGCCCGGCAGCGCGCCCCGGGCTGCCCGTCCTGCCACCCCAGCCCATCATCAAACCGGGCGACAAGGTGCGGTTCAACGGCGCGACGCACGTGGCCCAGTATGTCGTGCACCGTCAAAGCGAGACCGTCGTGCAGCTCAAGGGACAGACAGGCTTCGTGCCGGTTGAAAAATTGCAGCCCGCCTGAGGGCCGGCACCCGCCACTCGACGGGCGCTCCCAGGGACTCAGAGGGCCCAGGCCAGCAGCATCAGCAGCGGATACGGCAGGGCCACCGTCGGACGCAACGCACTTTGCAGGTACTGCGCCACCAGGCCGGCGCCACGCGGGCGGTGGGCCAGCCAGTTGCTGTGCAGTTGCATGGCATCGGCAGCGCCCTCGCCTGACTTCAGCGCAGCCTCCACCGCGAGCAGCCGGTCGCCCAAACGAGCCTGGAAGGTCTTGAGTGCCGCCTCCTGCAGCCACAGCAGGGCGAGCAGTGCCAGCGTGAGCGTGTTGTCGGGCACCAGCACCACCACGGCAAAAGCCACCAGTTTCACGCCGAGGGCCCACCCTTCGTAGCGCTCATGCTGGGCCTGCAGCGCCAGCCACTCCTGCTGCAGCGCACTCATGGCGACACCTTCGCGCTGTGCGCTGGCCGTCCGGTGCTCACTTGGCCTCCAGCACTTCCCAGCGCTCCATCAACGCGAGCAGCTCGGCGTCGATCTCGGCGGCGCGGTCGGTCACCTCGGCGATGCGCTTGGCGCCTTGGGTGTAGAGCTCGCTCCCGGCGATCAGCGCGTTCAGCTGCGTCTGCTCGGCCTCCAGCGCGGCGATCTGCTTCGGGATTTCGTCCAGCTCGCGCTGCTCCTTGTAGCTGAGCTTGCGCTTGGTGGCGACCACCGGGGCCGGCTCCGGCACGGGCGGCGGCGTGGGCGCGGCGGCCGGCTGCGGCGCCGCCTTGGCCTGCAGCGCAGCGGCGCGTTTGGACTGCGTCAGCCAGTCCTGCACGCTGCCTTCGTACTCGCGCCAGCGCGCGTCGCCCTCGTAGACCAGCGTCGACGTGACGACGTTGTCCAGGAAGCGGCGGTCGTGGCTCACGAGGAAGACCGTGCCGTCGTACTCGGCCAGCAGCTCTTCCAGCAGTTCCAGGGTTTCGATGTCGAGGTCGTTGGTGGGCTCGTCCAGCACCAGCACGTTGGCCGGCCGGGCGAACAGGCGCGCCAGCAGCAGGCGGTTGCGCTCGCCACCCGACAGCGTGCGCACCGGCGAGTTGGCGCGTGCGGGCGAGAACAGGAAGTCGCCCAGGTAGCTCTTCACGTGCTTCTTCTGCGTGCCGATCTCGATCCACTCCGAACCGGGGCTGATGGTGTCGGCCAGCGTGGCGTCGAGGTTGAGCGTGTCGCGCATCTGGTCGAAGTAGGCCACTGTCAGCCGCGAGCCCAGGCGCACGGTGCCGCTGTCGGGCGGCAGCTCGCCGAGGATCATCTTCAGCAGCGTCGTCTTGCCGGCGCCGTTGGGGCCGATCAGGCCCACCTTGTCGCCCCGCAGGATGGTGCTGGTGAAGCCGCGCACGATGGCGCGGTCGCCGTAGCTCTTGGACACGTCCTCCAGCTCCGCCACGATCTTGCCGCTGGCCGCGCCGGTGTCGATGTCCAGCTTCACCTTGCCCTGAACGTCGCGCCGTGCCGCGTGCGCCAAGCGCATGGCTTCCAAGCGCTGGATGCGCGCGACGGAGCGCGTGCGGCGCGCTTCCACGCCCTTGCGGATCCAGATCTCCTCCTGCGCCAGCAGCTTGTCGAAGCGGGCGTTGAACAGCGCCTCGTTCTCCAGCTCGTAGGCCTTGGCGGCCTGGAAAGCGGCGTAGTTGCCGGGGTAGCCGCGCAGCTGGCCGCGGTCCAGCTCGACGATGCGGTTGGCCACGTTGTCCAGGAAGGCGCGGTCGTGGGTGATGAGCAGCAGCGAGCCCTTGAAGTCGTTCAGCAGACCTTCCAGCCAGGTGATGGCATCCAGGTCCAGGTGGTTGGTCGGCTCGTCCAGCAGCAGCACGTCGGGCTGGGCCACCAGCGCGCGGCCCAGCGCCACGCGCTTCTTCAGGCCGCCGGAGAGGCTGCCCACCAGGCGCGAACCATCCAGGCCCAGACGGTGCAACGTTTCTTCCACGCGCTGCTCCCAGTTCCAGGCGCCGATGTGCTCGATGCGCTCCTGCACCCAGGCCAGGTCGTCGTTCTCGTCGTGGATCTCGTAGCGCTCGCGCAGCGCCTTGGCCTCGGCCACGCCCTCGCTGACGACGTCGAAGATGGTCGCATCGCCACGCAGCTCGGGCTCCTGCGGCACGTAGACGTTGGTCAGGCCCTGTTGCTGCTGCAGCAGGCCGTCGTCGAGCTTTTCCAGCCCGGCCAGGATCTTGAGCAGCGAGGACTTGCCCGTGCCGTTGCGGCCGATCAGGCCGACGCGCTCGCCGGTTTCGAGTGCGAAGTTGGCGGCATCCAGCAGGGCGACGTGGCCGAAGGCGAGATGGGCGTTGGTGAGGGAGAGGACTGCCATGGGCAGATTGTCCCCGACGCTGATCGGCGCCCCGCCGCCGCTGAGAGATGCCAGCCCGTGCGACACGGCTGCTTCAGGACTTCGCGAGCGTCCGCTGATCGCCCCATAGCCCCTGGAGCGCCTGCAAGGCCCGCAGGCGGCGAGACAATCCGGGTTTGGCCCGCCCCTCTTCATGACCGACGCTTCCTACACCCCCCTGCCGCAGTGGCCCCGCGCCTATCCAGCCAGCGGCGCCAGCGCCACGCTGAAAAGCCTCAACGAGGACTTCATCGTGACCGAGCTGCCGCTGCAGCTGCCCTCCGGCCAGGGCGAACACATCTGGCTGGACGTGGAGAAGAACGGCGCCAACACCGCCTTCGTCGCCCAGCAGCTGGCCCAGGCCGCCGGCGTGCAGGAATGGGACGTGGGGTATGCCGGCCTCAAGGACCGCCACGCCATCACCCGCCAGTGGTTCAGCATCTACCTTCCCAAGGGCGAGACGCCCGACCTGACCCAGCTTCAGCACCCGGAATTCAAGGTCCTGAGCCAGAGCCGCCACGTCAAGAAGCTGCGCCCCGGTGACCTGCAGGGCAACCGGTTTCGCATCGTGCTGCGCGACGTGACCGGCGGCCCCGAGGCCCTCCAGGCCGTCGAAGCCAACCTGAACGCCGTGGCCGCGCAGGGCGTGCCCAACTACTTCGGCGCGCAGCGCTTCGGCTTCGAGGGCGGCAATGTCGAGCAGGGCCGGGCCATGCTCGCGCGCGAAATCCGGGTGCGCAACCCGAAGAAGAAGGGCATCTACCTGTCGGCGGTGCGCTCCTTCGTCTTCAACGAGGTGCTGGCGCTGCGCATCCAGCAAGGCCTTTGGGGCAAGGCCCTGCCCGGCGACGTGATGGACGAGGCAGGCCGCCCCACCGGGCCGCTCTGGGGCCGCGGTCGGGTGAGCACCACGGACGAAGCGCAGGCCCTGGAAAACGGTGTGGCCACGCGCCATGCCACCCTGTGTGACGGCATGGAACACGCCGGCCTGGACCAGGAGCGCCGCGCCCTGGTGGCGAGCCCCGGGGACCTGTCGTGGGAATGGCCGCAGGCCGATCAACTGGTGCTCCAGTTCTCCCTGCCGGCCGGGAATTACGCGACCTCCGTGCTGGCCGAAATCCTGCACACGCACGAGCCTGAGCGGCACACCGCGGGTGAGCCTGCAGCTGCCGAATGAGCGATCTGCGCCCTTGATGGCCAGCCACGCCATGCGGGCCTGCGTATGCTCGGGGCTGTCTCGCTCAAAAGGATAGGCATGACCCTGGGCTTGGTCGGACTCGTGGCGTTGGTGGTGATCGCGTGGTGGTGGCTGCGGGCCAGACCGCCAGCGGCGCCGCTGCCCAAGCCGTCACCGCGTGCGCGGCCCCGCAGCGGGCCGCAACCTGCTGCTGACGACGCGCCGCCGACCACCGCCCGGGTGACAGCACCCGCCACGGGCTGGACCGACCTGATGGCCACGCAAGTCGCACCTTTGCCGGGCGAGACCGGTGCCGAAACCTTGCCCATGCCGCCCACCGGCGTGGCGCTGCACGCCGCCGAGCTGCTGGACCCGCTGCTCACCGAGCCCCTGATGGTGGCGCTGCGGGCACTGCCCCGCCCCCCACGTGCCGTGCACGAGCTCATGTCGCCCGGGTTCGTGCAGAACGCCAGCTCCACCGAGCTGGCCAACCTGGTGATGGGCGAACCCGCCGTGACCGCCCGCGTCATCGCCACGGCCAACTCGCCGCTGTACGGCCTGCAGCAACCCGTCACCAGCATCGGCCAGGCCACCACCTTCCTGGGCCTGGCCAGCGTGCGCCAGATGTGCCTGCAGCACCTGCTGGCCGACTGCTTCCAGCCGCGCGACGATGCCCAGCGGGCCGAGTTCGACAGGCTCTGGCGCGCCAGCAGCATCGCCGGCGAGCTGTGCCAGCAGCTTGCCCCCCGGATGCGCATTGCCGAACCCAACCGGCTGGCCACGCTGCTGGTGCTGTCCTTCCTGGGCCGGCAGGCCGGCGCTGCGCTGTTGCCCGACGCTGCGGTGCTGCCGGGCATGGACGCCTTCGAGCGTGCGCTGCATGAACAGCAGGAGCTGGGCCTGGCGTCGCACGAGCTGGGACACCTGCTGATGCGCGCCTGGGAGCTGCCCGCCGACCTGGCGGACGAGGCCCGCACGCTGTCCGCCCTGCGCTTCGACCCCGACCGTGCGCTGCCGCCCGCGCGGGAGGCCGCCCTCTCGCTGGGCGCCCTGTGCGCGCTGCTGGGCGAACGCATCGCCCGCGGCGAGGTGGGCGCGGCGCTGTTCGACCCCGCTCACGACCCCAGCCCGGACATGGCCGCCCTGCGGGGCCGCCTGAGCCGGCCGCCGCTGGATCAGCTGACGCAGGAGCTGCGCTCGCCGCCCATGCTGCGCCTGCTCAGCCGTTTCATGACCCAGCGGCCGGGCTGAGCCCGACGCTCAAAGCAGCTGCGCCGCGTGGTGGCGCAGGTGGTCGCCCACGAAGCTGGCGATGAAGAAGTAGCCGTGGTCATAGCCCGCGTGGCGGCGCAGGGTGAGCGGCTGGCCCACCGCCGCGCAGGCGGCCTCGAAGGCCTCGGGGTGCAACTGCTCGGCCAGGAACTTGTCGGCCAGGCCCTGGTCGATGAGGATGCCGCCGGCAAACGGTGCGCCGGCTTGCGCCTGCATCAGGGCGCTCGCATCGTGGCCGGCCCAGGCGGCGCGGTCCTCGCCCAGGTAACCGCTGAAGGCCTTCTGCCCCCAGGGGCACTGCAGGGGCTCGGCAATCGGCGCGAAGGCCGACAGCGACGCGAACCGCCCGGGGTGGCGCAGCGCCAGCGTCAGCGCGCCGTGGCCGCCCATGGAGTGGCCGAACAAGCCGGTGCGGGTGAGGCCCGTCTCCTGCTGCACCAGCGGCAGCAGCTCCTTCATCAGCCAGCTCTCCATGCGCCAGTGGCGGGCCCAGGGCTCGCGCGTGGCGTCCAGATAAAAGCCCGCACCCACGCCGAAGTCCCAGGCCTCGCTTTCGCCGGGCACACCCGCACCGCGCGGGCTGGTGTCGGGCGTCAGCAGCGCCAGGCCCAGCTCGGCCGCCAGCGCCTGGGCACCGGCCTTGATGGCGAAGGTCTCTTCGGTGCAGGTCAGCCCGGCGAGGAAGACGAGCAAGGCGCGCGGCTGCGGCGGCATGAAGAGGCCGAAGCGCATGGGCAAGCCCACCTCGGCCGAGTCGTGCTGGAGGAAGCGCTGCGTGCCGCCGAAGCAGCGGTGTTCGTTCAAGGTCTTCATGCCCGCAGTGTGGCCGCAGAATCCGGGCGATGTCTCCTTTCCAGACCTATCTCGTGGGCGGCGCGGTGCGCGACCGCCTGCTCGGCCTGCCCGTACAGGACCGCGACTGGGTGGTGGTGGGCGCCTCGCCGCAGGCTCTGCTCGCTGCCGGCTACCAGCCTGTGGGCAAGGACTTCCCCGTCTTTCTGCACCCCCAGACCCACGAGGAAGTGGCCCTGGCCCGCACCGAGCGCAAGACGGCCGCCGGCTACCACGGCTTCGCCTTCCACGCAGCCGAAGACGTCACGCTGGAGCAGGACCTCGCCCGCCGCGACCTCACCATCAACGCCATGGCGCAGGACGACGCGGGCCAGGTGATCGACCCCCACGGCGGCCAGCGCGACCTGGCGGCCAAGGTGCTGCGCCACGTGTCGCCCGCGTTCGCGGAAGACCCGGTGCGCATCCTGCGGCTGGCCCGCTTCGCCGCGCGGTTTGCCGACTTCAGCGTGGCGCCCGAAACGGTGGCGCTGATGCGCGACATGGTGGCCGCCGGCGAGGTGGACGCACTGGTGGCCGAGCGCGTGTGGCAGGAGGTGTCGCGCGGGCTGATGGAGCGCACGCCCTCGCGCATGTTCGAGGTGCTGCGCGAGGCCGGCGCGCTGCAGCGGCTGGCGCCCGAGGTGGAGGCGCTGTTCGGCGTGCCCCAGCCCGAGGCCCACCACCCCGAGGTGGACACCGGCGTGCACCTGATGCTGGTGCTGGACGAATGCGCCCGCCAGCAGGCCCCGCTCGCCGTGCGCTACGCCTGCCTGTGCCACGACCTGGGCAAGGGCACCACGCGCAAGGAAGAGCTGCCGCGCCACATCGGCCACGAGGGCCGCAGCGAGAAGCTGGCCCGGGTGTTGAGCGCCCGCTGGAAGGTGCCGAGCGACTGCCGCGAACTGGCCGAGCTGGTGGCGCGCGAGCACACCCACGTGCACCAGAGCGGCACGTTCAGCGCCGAGGCGCGGCTGCGCCTGATGGAGCGCTGCGACGCCTGGCGCCGGCCCGAGCGCTTTGCCGAACTGCTGTGGGCCTGCGAGTGCGATGCGCGCGGCCGCCAGGGGCTGCAAGACCGCGACTACCCCCAACGCGCGCGCCTGGCCGCCGACCTGGCCGCCACGCAGCAGGTGGACCTGGCCGCCGCCAGCGCCGAGGCCATCGCCCGCGGCGCCAAGGGGCCGGAGATCGGCCGCGCCGTGCAGCGCGCCCGCCTGGCCGCACTCCACACGCCTGTCACCTGAGGCCGCTAGCGTCGGCCTCCCATGCCGATGGTCGACCTCCTCTCCCTGCCGCCCTGGGCCTGGGCCGCGCTGGCCTGGGGCGGCTTGCTCGCACTGATCGCCACCTTCCAGGGCCGGCTGCTGTTCGGCCGCACCTGGCGCATCCGCCGCACCCACCCCGGCCCGGCCGCTGACCGGCGCCGCAGCGAAGCCGTCACGCTGGCCCGCCCCGGCGGCGTGGTGCTGCAAGGCTGGTTGACGGCCGATTCGAGGCAGGCGCCGCGCCGCCTGCTGCTGTGGTTCGGCGGGCGCAACGAACATGTGGCCTGGACGCCCGACCTCGCCGGCTGGCTGCCCGACGACGTGGCGCTCGTGGCCTTCAACTACCGGGGCCTGGGCGGCAGCACCGGCCGCCCCTCAGAGGCCGCCTGCGTGGCCGATGCCGAGGCCATCGCGCACTGGGCCTGCACCCGTCTCGGCCTGAGCGCCCACGCCGTGCACCTGGCCGGCCGCAGCCTGGGC
>JBBIVU010000057.1:0-14878 GCA_037439585.1 Roseateles sp.
GCGAAAGCAAAAAACGGCGGCATGCTACACCCCGATCCCGGCAGGACCGGGGCGGGGAGGGGCATTGGCGCGGTCAGGCTGGGGCGCTTGGGAGTTGTTGGCAGCGGCAGGGGCCTGGCTTGCGGGTCTTGCGCTGCTGCATGTCTGTGAGCGCCTGCCTGAAGCGTCGGAATACGGGGGGCTGGCTGCTGCGTTCGTCGTCCTGTGGTTGCTGCGACGACGGCACCGCCTGCTGTTGGTCGGTTGTGTGGGCGTGTTCGCATTCACGCAGGCCGCCTGGCGGGCAGAAACGCGATTGACGCCCGAGTTGCACCCGGCCTGGGAAGGGCGGGACCTGAGCCTGACAGGCCGGGTGGATTCGTTGCCCGTCGCCATCACGGGGCAGGGCGGCGTGCCCGGCTGGCGGTTTGAATTCGCCGTGGAGGGCATTGGTCCGACCGGCACCGTGCTGCCCCCTGAAGTGCCCCGCCGGTTGATGCTGCTGGACTACAGCGCCCGGGCCCTCACAGCAGGCGAGCGCTGGCGCTTCGTGGGTCGGCTGAAGCGTGCCCATGGTCTGGCCAACCCGGGTGGGTTCGACACCGAGTTGTGGCTGTTTGAACAAGGGCTGCGCGCCAGCGGCGTGGTTCGTGCAGGCGAGCGGCTGCAAGCGGCGCCGTGGTGGGTGCTGGATGCTGCTCGTCAGCGATTGCGGTCCGCCATCCGCACCCACGTGGCCGACCCCGGCATGGCCGGCGTGCTGGCAGCACTCAGCCTGGGCGACCAGAACGCCATCACCCATGCCGACTGGGCCCTGTTCCGTGACACGGCCGTGGCGCACCTGCTGAGCGTGTCGGGCATGCACGTCACGCTGTTCGCCTGGCTCGCGGCCGCCTTGGTGGCGCCGCTCTGGCGGCGCAGCCGCTGGTTGTGCCTGCACCTGCCCGCGCCAACGGCCGCGCGCTGGGGGGGTGTGGCCGCAGCACTGGGCTACGCGCTGTTTTCAGGCTGGGGCGTTCCTGCACAGCGCACCGCCCTGATGTTGGCCAGCGTGGCCGGCCTGCAGAGCCTGGGGCTGCGATGGCCTTGGCCGCTGGTGCTGCTGGCAGCGGCTGTGGCGGTGACGGTGGCCGACCCCTGGGCCCTCATGCAACCCGGCTTCTGGCTGTCTTTCGGCGCCGTGGGCCTGTTGATGGCGGCGGGCGGTGAGGCCGAGCCGGGATGGCGCGCCCAGCTGAAGGCTGCACTGCGCACCCAGGCCATTGCCACGGTGGGCCTGGCGCCGCTCAGCCTCATCTGCTTCGCCCAGCTGTCGCTGATCGGCCTGCTGGCCAACCTGCTGGCCATCCCTCTCATCAGCTTCGTCATCACACCGCTGGCGCTGCTGGGTGGCTTGGCGCCGCCGCTCTGGGCGCTGGCCGCCTGGCTGATGCAGGCGCTGATGGCGTGGCTCAAGCTGTTGGCAGCTTGGCCAGGTGCCGTGTGGTGGATACCTGCTGCACCCGTTTGGGCGCAAGTGCTGGGGCTGCTGGGAGCCGCCCTGATCGTCATGCGCCTCCCTTGGCGATTGCGTGCGGCCGGGCTGCTCATGATGCTGCCGCTGCTGTGGCCCGCTGTGCCCCGGCCGGACGAGGGCGAGTTCGAGCTGCTGGCACCCGACATCGGCCAGGGCAACGCCGTCCTGGTGCGCACGCACAGCCATGCCCTGCTGTTCGACACCGGGCCGGTTTACGCGCCCGGGGCTGATGCTGGTGAGCGGGTGTTGCTGCCGCTGCTGCGCCGCTTGAGCGTGCAGCGGCTGGACGTGCTGCTGCTCAGCCACCGCGACGGCGACCACGTGGGCGGCGCGGCCACGCTGATGCAGGCCCTGCCTGTTCGTGAGTTGCGCAGTTCGCTGGAGCCCGGCCACCCCCTGCTTCGCGCCGCCGGGCAGGTGTCCCGCTGCGAAGCGGGGCAGGGCTGGGTCTGGGAGGGGGTGCGCTTCGATCTGCTGCACCCCACACCGCCGGACTACGACCGCGGGTTGCGCCCCAACGACCTGTCCTGCGTGCTGCGCATCACCAGCGGCACGGGCCGGCGCGCCCTGCTGATGGGCGACCTGGAGGCCGATGAGGAGCGCCGCCTGGTGCAGCGCCTTGCTGCCGGCGGCGACAGCCTGCGGGCCGACGTGCTGCTGGTGCCGCACCACGGCAGCAAGACCTCATCCAGTGCCGAGCTGCTGGCGGCTGTGCAGCCTGCGGTGGGTGTGGTGCAGGCGGGCTATCGCAGCCGCTTCGGTCACCCGGCGCCGCCCGTGCTGGCCCGCTACCAGGCGGCGGGGATCGCGGTGGTGGCGACCCCGGCGTGCGGCGCCTGGCGGTGGACCAGCAGCGCGGTCGACCGCGCGGGCACGGGCTGCGAGCGAGACAGGAGCCCACGCTACTGGCAGGACCGCGTCGCGCGCGCCGCTGGCCCGGAGCTCATGGGCCCGACCCTGCCGGAAGACGCTTCGCCTTGACGGCCTGCCCCAGTTCGATCACGGCCATCGCGTAATACGCCGACCAGTTGTAGCGCGTCACCACCCAGAAGTTCTGCGTGCCCAGCAGCACGGTCGGCGGCTTCTTCGGGCCGTTCTGAAGTTCGATGACGGCCAGCGGGCCGTCGTGCTTGCGCGCGGCCTCGGAGGGCAGGGCGCCGGCCTCCAGCAGCTCGGCCGCCGTGAAATGGGGCTGGATGTCGGGCGCCAGCAAACGCCGCCGGGAGATCGGGTCGGCCGGCAGCTTGACGCTGTAGTGCGTGGTCTGCCCCGGTTGCCAGCCGTGTTCGGACAGGTAATGGGCCACGCTGCCGATGGCGTCGACCGGGTTGGTCATCAGGTCGATGCGGCCATCGCCGTCGAAGTCCACCGCGTGCTGGCGCCAGCTGCCGGGCATGAACTGCGGCCAGCCCAGGGCGCCGGCGTAGCTGCCGCGCACCTCATCGGCATTCAGCCCGTTCTCGTGGCACAGCTTGAGGAACTCCGCCAGCTCGTTGCGGAAGAAAGCCTGGCGCTCGGCGGCGCGGGGGTGTTCCTTCGGGAAGTCGAACGCCAGCGTGGCCAGCGCATCCAGCACCTTGAAGCCGCCGGTGATGCGGCCGTAGAAGGTCTCCACGCCGACGATGCCCACAATGACCTCGGCGGGCACGCCGTAGGTGCTTTCGGCGCGGGCCAGCGCGGCTTCGTTGTCGGCCCAGAAAGCCAGGCCGGCTTCCAGGCGCCGGGGCTCGATGAAGCGGTCGCGGTAGGCCGTCCAATTCTTGGCCGCGCCCGTCTTGGCGGGCAGGATGAGCTGCTTCACACGGGGAAGGTCCAGCGCCTGGGTGAGCTGGTCACGCAGGCCGGTGGCGCTCCAGCCTTGGGCTGCAGCGAGCTCGGCGGCAAAGGCAATGAGCTCAGGGCGTGGCCCAAGGGGCTGAGCTGCCGGGAGGGGCTTGGCGAGGGCGGGTGGGGCGTCCAGCAGGCACAGACTGAGCGCGAAGGGGAGGAGGGAGCGACGCAAGTCGAAAGGCATGGGCAGAGCATAGGTCCGCTGACCTGGCCCGGCGCTGTGGCGGACCTTGTGGAAACGCTGTCAGGCAGGCTGCATTACGCGGGATTTCGGGCCTTGACGGCTCACGCGCCAGGCCCTCGGCACGCGGGGTGCACAAGCGCCGATGCAGTCGTGACACTGACTGTGTCGAAGGGGTGTTCTCGCCCCGCTTTTACCCCTACGAAGACAGGAGGTTTCCCGTGTTGAATCCCATTCCTCAGGCCTTGTCGGCCCGCCGCTTCAGGGCCTGGGCCACTGCGTTTGCGCTGGGTGCCCTGGCACTGCAGCCAGCCCGGGCCGATGTGGTCTACAGCTATGTTGGGCAGGCTTTCACCGTCGTCGATTCCTGGCTTTACACCAACGGCAACATGCTGGGCAACACGAATGCCTTCAAGTTCACCTTTGGCAGCGCACTGGGCGCCAACCTGGTGATGCACTCGGTGGCTGGCGACCTGACAGCCTGGCAGGCTGAGGTGCTGAACACACCCCGCTCGCGCATCGGCTCGACCGTGGCCAACTCCAGCGTGGATCTGCTCAAGGTGTCCACCGACGCTGCCGGCCACATCATCGACTGGGCCATCATGCTGACCGGCTACACCGATGACATTTACCACAACGACATCCTCGGCAAGGAGGTCTTCAGCTCCTCGCTGGGCACGGAGGCGGTGGCCTTCTACAACCCGCCGGGCTACACCTCCTGGTTGTCGGGCTACCGCAACGGTGCCTACGGGTTGGCTTATTGCGCGGGGTTCAGTTGTTCGGATGTTGCGACGCCCGGCACCTGGACGGTCAACACCTCCGGGCCGACCGGCGGCGGGAGCCTGCCCGAGCCGTCGACGCTGGTGTTGGTCGGGCTGTCGCTGACGGCCGCCTGGCGCGGCCGTGCGCGCCAGGCTTCTTTCATGGGCGGCACCCGTTGAGCGCCCGCCGCAACTGAGACCATGGCGGCGTGTGGCCTTCGCGGCCGTAGCGTGCCCGCTCCAGCGCGTCCAGCCAGGCCACCGCCGCGAGTGCGCGCGAGCCATGCAGGGCCTGCAGCTCGCGCGCCCACTGCGCAGGGCTCTGGTGAGCCGGTGCGTGCAGGCCGGCGCGCAGCAGCTCGGATTGCACGCGCGCCCGCTGCCGACTCCAGGCGTCATGCGGGCGGCTGCTCCAGCGTATCCACACCACGCCGCCCAGCGCCAGCACCAGTATGACGCCGGCCAGCGCCTGGCCCAGGGCCGTCCAGTCGGGCTGGTTGAAGCCCAGGCGCTTGAGCAGGTCGAACTGGTTCTGGCGCGAGTAGTTCAGCACCAGCTGCTGCCAGCGGTTGTTGACGGTTTCCCAGCCGTTGCGCATGGCGCGCCACAGGGTCGGGTTGAACTGGCCCAGCACGCCCGGCGCGGGCCGCAAAGCCTGGCCCTGGGTGACCCGGCTGGGCGCGACGGCGGCGGTGGGGTCGCTGCGCACCCAGCCTCGGCCCTCCACCCAGAACTCGGCCCAGGCGTGGGCGTTGGCGTTGCGCACCACGAAGTAGCCGTCCTGCGGCTCGGCGTCCCAGCCCTGGAAGCCGGTGACGATGCGGGCGGGCACGTCCATGGCCCGCATCAGCACGACGAAGGCGGAGGCGAAGTGCTCGCAGAAGCCCAGGCGGCGGTCCAGCCAGAACTCGTCGATGACGTGGGGCGAGTCCACGCCGTAGCGCCCTGGGGTGAGGGTGTAGATGAAGTCTTGGCTGCGGATGTGCTCCAGCAGCGCGGCGGCCAGCCGCTCGGCGCGCGGGCCGGGGGCCAGGCCGGCAAAGCGGGGCTCGCCCGCCAGGTGGGCGGCCCAGGCCAGCGCGCGGGGGTTGGCGGCGGGAGGCAGTTCCACGTCCGATGCGAGCTGCACGCGGTTGCGCCGCTCGCCGGCCTGCCAGCCCAGGTGGGCGCTGGCGTTGAAGCGCAGCCGCTCGGTGATGGGGCGGGGCGCCACCCATTGCAGCTCCGGCTCGCGTGCGAACGTGAGGTCGGCCAGCGACAGCTCGCTGCCCACCGCGCCTGGGCTCATCTCCAGCAGCGGCAGCAGGGGGATGCGCAGTGGCTCCAACGTCATCTCGTAGCGCAGGGCCGGGCCGGTGGTGGCGAGCGCATCGCGGCCGCGCAGCCAGCCCTGGCCTGGGCGGGCATCGGGGGCGCGCCAGGTCTTGCCGTCGAAGCGTGTGAGCACGGGGCCGCGGAAGTAGCGCTGGTCTGGCGGCGGGGCGGGGCCGTCGAACTTCAGCCGCATGGCGATGCTCTCGTCGTTGGCGATCTCGTTCATGGCGCCGAATTCGAGCTGGTTGGACAGCCCCGTCTTGCCGATGGCCTCGGTGGGCACGCCCCACAGCGGCGCAATGCGCGGGAACAGCACGAACAGCAGCACCATCACCGGCAGGCCCAATGCCGTGGTGCTGGCCGCACGCCGGGCGGCGACGGCGATGCTGGGCACGCCCTGCAGCTCGGTGGACGGCATCTGCGCCAGCACCACCGCTGCCAGAAGCCCCCACAGGGCCACGAGCGACCACACGGCCATCAGCAGCGCCTGGGAGTACAGGAACTGCGTGAGCACCAGGAAGAAGCCGAGGAAGAACACCACGAAGGCATCGCGCCGCGCCCGCAGCTCCAGCGTCTTGAGCGCCATGAGCATCACCAGCAGCGTGATGCCGGCCTCCCGGCCGATGACGGTGCGGAAGGTGAACCAGGTGAGGCCCGTGTAGAGGGCAATGACGGCGGCCAGCCACCAGCGTGTGGGCAGCGGGCGTTGCTGCGCGGCCAGCAGGGCGCGCCACAACAGCACCACGCTGGTGAGCGCAGTGCTCCACCAGGGCAGGTGCTCGGCATGCGGTGCGATGACGGCGGTGATGACGCCCAGCAGGAAGAAGCTGTCGCGCGTGTCGCGGGGCAGACGGACCCAGGCGGCAGCGAAGGCGTTCATGCGCCGAGCGCTGCCGGCGCTTCAAGGTCGGCGGTGTGGGGGAAGGCTCCTGGAAAAAGCGAGATTCCGCCCGTGGCCACGCGCAGGCCCGGGGTCCGGCAGGCTTGCCACCGGCGGAGCACCAGGTTGATTGGAGTCATGGAGGCGAGATTACCGTTCGCGCTGAGGGTGATGCCTGAACGAGGCCATCAGGCAGGCTCGGTAAGGCACCAGAGGACGCAGGTTCGTACCCCCCGCTTGCGGGGGCGTGAGCCGTCTCCGCGCAGATTCCGCGTAACCCATGGAGGCCCTGATGAACGGGCGCCTCCCCCTTGCCGGGCAACGCCTGGCAGCCACCCCAACTCCGTTAACGAGTACTGCCATGTTCCAACCTCCCAAGCACCGTTCAACCGCAATTCCGGCGCTCCTGCTGGCTGCCACGCTGGCACTGCCCCCCGCCGTCAACGCAAAGCCTGTCCTCGTCAATGGCGGCTTTGAGGCCGGGAACGTCGTTTGGGATGGCACTTGGGGCACCTACTGCTACTCGTCAACCAGTTGCGCGGCCACGGGCTGGTCGGGGAGCTACTTGCTCACTGCGGTGGGCTCCTGGGCATGGGGCTACCCGAATCGGCTGGGCCGCTTCGATTCCTCGCTGCAGGGTGCCGTGGTGGCCGGCCTGCAAGCCACCGAGCATGTGCAGCAGACCCTACATGTTGACCAGGCCGGCCAGTACACGCTCACCTGGCGCGATGCCGGTCGGCCCAGCTCCAGCTTCGTCTATGGCCCGCAGGACTACGATGTTTTGCTGGATGGCATCGTGCATGGCAGTTACCACACCAACGCCGGCCAGGCCTGGTCGACGCACACCTTGGTCCTGGACCTGGCAGTTGGCGATCAGGTGCTCGATTTCAAGGGGAAAAGCCACGCAGACGCGACTGCCTTCCTGGACTCCATGGCACTCGTCGGCGCGGCAGCCACTGCGCCGGGTGGTGGCAACTTGCCGGAGCCGGCCAGCTTGGCACTGTCCAGCCTTGCGATGTGGATTGCGGCGGTTGTGCGACGCCGCTCTGCGGCCGACGCAGGCCGCTGAACAGGTCTTACGTCGCCGGGTGGAAGGAGCTCCGGCCATGGGCGTGCGGTGGCGCTCAGGCGGGCGGAGCACTCCCGCCGTCACGGCGGGGCCCCCATCAGCTGTTCAGGCCGCTGATGCCTGGAACCCTGCCAGCGCTTCCATGCAGGCCTGCCTGTGCGTCGCGCCAAGGGACGGCGTGATCTCCTGGCCCGCCAGCCGCAGCCCGTAGGGTTGGCCCAGCCGCTCGGCGGCCAGCACCCAGGCGGTGAGGCGCGACAGCCGCGCCTCCACGTCGCGGCCGTGGGTGTCGCGCCAGTCCAGCCACAGGTCCTGCGCCAGCGGGGCCTCGGTCTCGCGCACCCACAGCGGCAGGCCCTGGTCCAGCGCGAGGGCGGACTTGCGCCACAGGATCTGCTTCATGGAGTCGCCCCGGCGGTAGCTGCGCACGCCGGCAAAGTCGCTGCCGCTTGCGGCCTGGCGTGTCGAGGCTGCCTCACCGCTGCCGGCCTCAGATTGAGCGGGGAAGGGGGCCGGTGTGCTTTCCGGCTGCGGGTAGATCCAGAGCTCGCTGGCTGGGCGCCAGTAGCTCCAGGCACGGAAGAAGCCGAGCGGGAAGCGCGTGGTGACGATGAGGCGCGGCAGCTTGCGCAGGCCACGTTTCACGGCCGGCAGGCGCAGATGCACGGTGGCATGGCCCAGTGCGGGCACGTCCACCCAGGCGGGCTCGGTGGCGCCCGTGTCCAGCTGGGCGCTCACGGCGATGCCGAAGCGGGCGCTGCCCGGGTTGTGCAGCCGCAGCTCCAGCGCGAACTCATCGCCAGCGTGCACGCCTTCGGGCGGCAGCAGGCCCATGTGCAGGCCGCGCAGGTTGGCGTGCGTGGTGTGCATGGACGCCAGGCCAGCGCCCGTCAGCGCGAAGGTGAGCGCGTAACCCAGGCTGAGCTGCTCGTTGATGCTGGCCAGCAGCAGCACGCCCAGCGTGCCGCAGAAGGCCACGCCGGCCCAGGTGGGCACGATGTAGACGTTGCGCTGGGTGGTGAGGTGCGTGTCGGCCACGGGCTGGCGGCCCTGCCACCAGGCTTGCCAGCGGGCGCGGGCTGCCGAGATCACGGCAGAGGGATGGCTTCGATCATGGCGCGCACCTGCTCGCGCGCGCCGCGCCCGGCACCAGCCCGGGGCACCAGGCGGTGGGCGATGGTCTGCGGCAGGATGGCCTGCACGTCGTCGGGCGAGACGTAGTCGCGCCCCTGCAGCAGCGCCCGCGCACGCGCTGCGCGCAGCACGGCCAGGCCGGCGCGGGGCGACAGGCCTTCCACGAACCACTGGCCCGAGCGCGTGGCGGCGATGAGGGCCTGGAGGTAGTCCAGCAGCGGCGGCGCGGCGTGGATGGCCTTCACGGCGTCTTGCGCCTGCACCAGCTCGGCGGGTGTCATCACCGGGCGCAGCGCCCTGAGCTGCTCGCGGCTGTCACCGCCCATCAGCAGTTCGCGCTCGGCAGCGGCATCGGGGTAGCCCAGGGAGATGCACATCAGGAAGCGGTCCAGCTGCGACTCCGGCAGCGGGAAGGTGCCCAGCTGTTCGCTGGGGTTCTGCGTTGCGATGACGAAGAAGGGCTCGGGCAGCGGGTGGCTGATGCCCTCGATGCTGACCTGGTGCTCCTCCATCGCCTCCAGCAGCGCGCTCTGGGTCTTGGGGCCGGCGCGGTTGATCTCGTCGGCCAGCAGCACCTGGGCGAACACCGGGCCGGGGTGGAAGGCGAAGCCGTTTTTTTCGCGCTCATACACGCTCACGCCCAGCAGGTCGCTGGGTAGCAGGTCGGCGGTGAACTGCAAGCGAGAGAACTTCAGGCCGAGCGAGATGGCCAGCGCGTGGGCCAGCGTGGTCTTGCCCACGCCGGGCAAGTCCTCGATGAGCAGGTGGCCGCCGGCCATCAGGCAGGCCAGCGAATCGGCGATCTGGGCGGGTTTGCCCTTGATGACCGTGCTAATCTGGTTTTGAAGCGCCTGCAACTGCGCTGCCAAGGTTCGTGATTGCGTCATGGGCCATGACCATAGCAAGAGACAACGGCCCATGCCCACCGCGTATTTCAATCCCCCCGAGTGCCGCCGCCACGACATGGGCGATGGCCACCCTGAGTGCCCCGAGCGCCTGAGCGCGATCGACGACTGGCTGATCGGCTCCGGCCTCAACCAGGCGTTGGTGCACCACGATGCCACCCCGGTTGACCTGAAGGACGTGGAGCTGGCCCACACGCACGGCTATGTGGCCGAGATTGGCGACCTGCTGCGGGGCTGCGAGGCCCGCGGCGAGCGCTGCGCCGTGGACCCGGACACCTCGGCCAACGCCCACACCTGGTCTGCCGCGCTGCATGCGGCCGGCGCGGCCGTGCAGGCCACCGACCTGGTCATCGACGGCGGTGCCGACAACGCCTTCTGCGCCGTGCGCCCGCCCGGCCACCATGCCACGCGTGACCAGAGCATGGGCTTTTGCTTCTTCAACAACGTGGCCATCGCCGCCCGGCATGCGCTGGACGTGCGCGGCCTCAAGCGCGTGGCCATCGTGGACTTCGATGTTCACCACGGCAACGGCACCGAGGACATCATTGCCGGCGACGACCGCGTGCTGATGGTGAGCCTCTTCCAGGATCCGCTCTACCCCTACAGCGGCGCCGTGCCCAAGGGCACCAACATGGTCAATGTGCCCATCCCGCCGTACACGCGGGGCGGCGAGGTGCGAGAAATTGTGGAGGCCATGTGGCTGCCGGCGCTGGAGCGCTTCAAGCCGCAGATGATCTTCATCTCCGCCGGGTTCGATGCCCACCGCGATGACGACCTCGGCCAGCTCGGGCTGGTGGAGGCCGACTACGAATGGATCACGCTCAAGGTCAAGGACGTGGCCGAACGCCATGCCAAGGGCCGCATCGTCTCGGTGCTGGAGGGCGGCTATCACCTGCATGCGCTGTCGCGCAGCGTGGGCGTGCACCTGCGGGCCCTGGCCGATCTGTGACTTCCCTTTGCTGACTTTGCCGAGGCCCGGGCGGTGGCAACACCGGCGCCGGGCGCTGACATGAATTCAATGCACCAACCTCTCAGCCTGAACGAGCTTCAGGCCCTGCTGACCCGCGTGTTCAGCACCGATGCCCTGGCCGAGTGGGGCCTGCTGCTGGCCTGCCTGGCGTTGTCCGGGCTGTTCAGCTGGGCGCTGGCCCGGGCCGCCACCAAGCGCGAGTACAGCGTGCTGTTTGGCAAAGGCGTCATCGATGGTGCGATGTTTCCGCTGCTGGCCATGGCCCTCGCCTTCGGGGCGCGGCGGCTGCTGCCGCTGTGGGGCCAGTCGCCAGCGCTGTTCAAGCTGGCCCTGCCGGTGCTGGTGTCGCTGGCCGTCATCCGCGTCATTGCTCGTGTGCTGGCCGCAGCCTGGCCCAATTCGGCACCCATCCGGCTGGCAGAGCGCACCGGCTCCTGGCTGGCCTGGGTGGGGGCAGTGCTGTGGGTGACGGGCCTGCTGCCGGTCATCATGGACGAGCTGGACGACATCGGCTGGAAGTTCGGCACCGTCAAGCTCACGCTGCGCAACCTCATCGAGGGGGGGCTGACGGCGGCGTTCGTGCTGGTGGTGGCCTTGTGGATCTCAGCCGCCATCGAGGCGCGTTTGATGCGGCGCGAGTCCATGGACCTGTCGACGCGCAAGATTGCCGCCAGCGTGATCCGTTCGTTGCTGCTTTTGGTGGGCCTGTTGCTGGCGCTGTCTGCGGCTGGCATCGACCTGACGGCGCTGGGTGTGTTGGGGGGCGCCCTGGGTGTGGGCCTGGGTTTCGGCCTGCAGAAGCTGGCAGCCAACTATGTGAGCGGCTTCGTCATCCTGGCCGAGCGCTCCCTGCGCATCGGCGACATGGTGAAAGTGGACGGCTTCGAGGGCTGCGTGACCGACATCAAGACGCGCTACACAGTGATCCGCAGTCTGGGCGGCAAGGAAGCCATCGTGCCCAACGAGATCCTCATCACCCAGCGGGTGGAGAACTCCTCGCTGGCGGACCCGCGGGTGCTGCTGTCCACGGTGGTGCAGGTGGACTACGACTGCGACGTGGACGCGGTGATGGCCGCGCTGGCCGCAGCCGTCACAGGTGTGCCACGCGTGCTGGGGGACCCGGGGCCGTCGGTGCAGCTGAGCCGTTTCGCCGACAGCGGCCTGGAGCTGAGCGTGTTCTTCTGGATTGCCGACCCCGAGAACGGCAGCGGCGGCGTGCGCTCGGACGTGAACCTGGCTGTGCTGCACACGCTGCAGCGGCTGGGGGTGGACATCCCGTACCCCCAGCAGGTGCAGCGTCAGGCGAAGTCGGCGTCCAGCACCACGCGGTAACGCGCCTTGCCGCTGCGCAGGTGATCGAGCGCGTCGTTGACGCGGCTCATCGGGAAGCGCTCCACCTGCGGCAGGATCTGGTGGCGCGCGGAGAACTCCAGCATCGTGGCCAGCACCGAGGGCGGTGGCGTAGGCGAGGCGGACAAGCCCTTCTGCCAGCTCAACAGGCCACCGCTCTTCAGCGCCATGGCTTCGGTGACCACACCCACCAGGTGCATCCGGCCCTTGGGGGCGAGGGTGCCGATGAGTGCGTCCCAGTTCAGCGCGGCGCCCACGGTGATCAGCAGGAAGTCCAGGCTGCCGGCGGCGGCCTTGAGCTCTGCCTTGTCCACGCTGGACACGGTCTTGTGAGCACCCAGCGCCAGCGCTTCGTCGCGCTTGCTGGCCGATGAGGTGAAGGCGGTCACCTCGCAGCCCCAGGCCCGCGCGAACTTCACGGCCAGGTGGCCCAGGCCGCCGATGCCCACGATGCCCACGCGGTCGGTCGGCTTGATGGCGTGCAGCACGAAGGGCAGGAAGACGGTGCCACCGCCGCACATCAGCGGGCCGGCGGCGGCAGGGTCCAGCGCGTCGGGCAGCGGGATGGCCCAGCTCCAGTGCGAGCGCAGCCGGTCGGCGAAGCCGCCGTGGCGGCCGATGAGTGTGGGCTGGCGCTTGCCGCACAGGTGCTGCTCGCCACCGATGCAGAAGTTGCAGTGCGTGCAACTGCCGGTGTGCCAGCCCACGCCCACGCGTTGGCCGATCTGCCGACCCTTGGCGCGTGCGCCCAGCGCCGTGATGCGGCCGACGATCTCGTGGCCTGGCACCACGGGGTAGCTGGCGGGGAACCACTCGCTGTCGATCATGGCGAGGTCGGAGTGGCAGATGCCGCAGTGCTCGACCGTGATCTCCACGTCCTCGTCGCCCAGCGGGCCAGCGTCGAACTCGAAGGGCTGCAAAGGGCCGCCGGCGGTGTGGGCGGCGTAGGCGCGGAACTGGGTCATGGAAACCTCCTCGGACGGGCTACGGGAGCGGGTGGGCCTTGAAGAACTGCCAGACGGCGGCGGTCGCATCAACTTCTGTGTGGGGCCAGATGTGCCCCATGCCGTCGATGCGCAGCAGCTTCACCTCGGCGCTGCCGGTGCAGCCGGCGTAGCGCACGGTCTGGAGCGGGCCGGCGTGCTTGTCCTGCACCAGCTTTTGCTGGCAGTGGTTGTGGGCCGCCCAGCCGGCCAGGGCCTCCGGCACGCTCTCCACCCACTCGGCGCCACGATCGCCATGGCCTTCGTAGGGGTTGGTGAAGTCGGCCAGGCCGTGCACGGTGAGCACGGGCACGGCGCGGCCGGCGCAGGGGCCGAACCAGCGCAGCCCACCCACGGGCGCGATGGCTGCGATGCGGTCGTTCAGCCGGCAGCCAAGCAGCGATGACATGCGGCCGCCGCCGGAGAAGCCGGTGGCGTAGACCCTGCGGGGGTCGACGCAACTGTGGGCGGCGATGTGGTCGATGACGTCGGACACGTACTGCACGTCGTCTGCGCGCGGGGTGTAGACGGGCACGTTCCAGCGGGAGTCTTCGGCTTGCAGCGTGGCGACGGCAAAGCCCTCGCGGGCGGCCAGCGCTTCGAAGCCGGTTTCGCGTGCGCGTGAGGCGGCGTGGCCGCCCGTGCCGTGGAGGTCAAAGACCAGGGGCAGTCCGGCCTGCCCGGTGGCGTTGGCGGGCACGAAAAGACGGTAGACGCGCTTGCGGCCGCCCGAGACCAACTCGCGCATCTCGCCGTTGACCGGGGCCAGCGTGCAGGCGGCCGATGGGGTCTGCGCTTGCGTGGCGGGCACCATCGAGAGCAGGGCGGCCACCGTCAGGCCGCAGCGAAGCAGGCGCGTGGCGATGCGGCGGCAGAGGTCAGGCGACGTCATGGGCATAGATGATGAACCCGAGGTGCTGCGCGACCTTGTCGTAGAGCGCGCGGCCGGTGGTGTTGGTGGTGTGAGTCTGCCAGTAGACGCGTTTGACGCCGGCATCGCGGGCGGCCCCGTACACGCCCTCGATCAGCGCCCGGCCGATGCCGCGGCCTCGGGCGTCGGGCGCGGTGAAGAGGTCTTGCAGGTAGCAGGTCAGCTCGATGCGTGTGGTGCTGCGGTGGTACAGGTAATGCACCAGGCCCTGCAGGGCACCGTGCTCGTCCACGGCCACCAGGGCGTGCATCGGCTCGGTGGCATCGAAGAAGCGGGCCCAGGTGGCTTCGGTGACCGGTGCGGGCAGGGCGGTTTCACCCGCGCGGCCGTAGAAGGCGTTGTAGCCGTCCCAGAGGGGTTGCCAGGCGGCGCGGTCGATGGCTTGAATGGGGCGGACTTGCATCATGCGGTGGTGGGCTGAAAGTGCCGCCGCATTGTTTCCGATGCCGACGGTGCTCGCCGCCTTGCCTTGCCGCATGAGCGCCGGCCCAAGGACATGCCGCCGCCTCCGGCGGGCGGCGCTTCCGCGCCCCCGCCGCGTTGATCAGGCGGCGTTGACGGGGATGCTCACCGCCTTGCCCGAGGCGATGCGCTCCTTCCACTCGGCCGGGCCGGTGATGTGGGCGCTGGTGCCGGTGGCGTCCACGGCCACGGTGACGGGCATGTCCACCACGTCGAACTCGTAGATGGCTTCCATGCCCAGGTCGGCAAAGCCCACCACCTTGGCGCCCTTGATCGCCTTGCTGACGAGGTAGGCCGAGCCGCCCACCGCCATCAGGTAGGCGCTCTTGTGGTTCTTGATGGACTCGATGGCCACCGGGCCGCGCTCGGCCTTGCCCACCATGGCGATGAGGCCGGTCTTGGCCAGCATCATGTCGGTGAACTTGTCCATGCGGGTGGCCGTGGTCGGGCCGGCCGGGCCGACGACCTCGTCACGCACCGGGTCGACCGGGCCGACGTAGTAGATGACGCGGTTCGTGAAGTCCACCGGCAGCGGCTCGCCCTTGGCCAGCATGTCCTGGATGCGCTTGTGGGCGGCATCGCGGCCGGTCAGCATCTTGCCGTTCAGCAGCAG
>JBBIVU010000058.1:0-14784 GCA_037439585.1 Roseateles sp.
CAAGGGCTCCAGGCGGCTTGCATCAGCCGTGCGGCCACGGCCACGTCGTTGAACACGCAGAAGCCGGAGCCCTTGTCGGCATAGGCATGGTGCGTGCCGCCGGCCAGGCTGGCCGCCACGCCCTCGGCCAGCGCGGCACGGGCCGCAGCGATGGTGGCGCCCACCGACCGCTTGGACCGCTCCACCATGGCGGCACTCCATGGGAAGCCGATCTCGCGCTGCGCCGCCGCGCTCAGGTGGCCGTGCAGCACGGCGTCCACATAGTCGGGCGTGTGGGCCAGCAGCAGCTCGCTTTCATCGGCCGCCGGCGCCACCGCCAGCCGCAGCCGGCCCGGTTCGCGCAGGAAGTGCTCGCGCAGCAGGCGGTACTTGGACTGCGGGAACCGGTGCCCCGGCGGCAGCGGCAATGCGTGGTTGTCATAGTGGTAGGCCAGCATGGCCGCCACGGTAGCAGCCCGTGAGTTTTCACGTCCGGCACCCCTAATTTGCTGCACCGCACAAAAAGTTCTTGCATTCCGGCGCCGGGCCCCTATCATTCAGTCCATGTTGCAGTGCAGCAAAAGAAGCACAGCACACGGTTCAATCACCTGAAATCGGAGTAACACCATGCTGACCGCTGAACAAGTCCTCGCCGCCCACAAGGCCAACGTCGAAACCCTCTTCGGCCTGACGAACAAGGCGTTCGAAGGCGTCGAGAAGCTCGTCGAGCTGAACCTGCAAGTCGCCAAGACTGCGCTGGGCGAAGCCGCCGAGACGACCGCTGCCGCCCTGTCCGTGAAGGACGCGCAAGAGTTGCTGTCGCTGCAGGCCGCCCTGCTGCAACCGTCCGCAGAGAAGGCCGCTTCCTACAGCCGCCACCTCTACGACATCGCCTCCAGCACCGGCGCCGAAGTGGCCAAGGCCGCTGAAGCCCAGTTCGCCGACGCCCAGAAGACCTTCGCCGCTGTGGTCGACACTGCCGCCAAGAACGCGCCGGCCGGCACCGAGAACGCCGTTGCCCTGGTGAAGTCGGCCGTCGCCGCCGCCAACAACGCTTTCGAGTCGGTCCAGAAGGCCACCAAGCAAGCCGTTGAAGTGGCCGAGTCCAACTTCCAAGCTGCCACGTCGCAAGCCGTGAAGGCCACGCAGACGGCCACCCGCGCCGCCAAGCGCGCCGCCTGAGCCCGGTAGTTCCACGCCCTCCAAAAGCCCGGTGCACACGCGCCGGGCTTTTTTTCGTCTGCGCGGGCCGGATGGCCGAGCGACACCTCCGCGAACGGCCCAAGCGCATCGGGCAACGACGGGGTTCACTTCCTTCGCAGCGCGATCGTCTCGCTGCGGAGCAGGCCAGCCGCGGACGCCCGCCACCGGCTCTCACGGCGGGAGGCGCTGTTCACCGTGGTCGTCCGACCCGATCGCACAGAACGTCGCCCCGCAGTTCGGCAGGGCTCGGGCACACTCGCGTCCGCCAACTGCTGCTTGCGCGATGACTGCCACCACGACCACCACCGACGAAGGGCTGAAGCTCCACCTGCGCCACTGGCCTGCCCCCGCCCCCTCGCGCGGCCAGGTGCTGATCTGCCATGGCCTGGGCGAGCACATCGGGCGCTACGGCCACGTCGCGGCGGCACTCAACGCCGCTGGCTGGCAGGTGCACGGCTGGGACCATCGCGGCCACGGCCAGAGCGACGGCCGGCGCGGCGACATTCCCGATCCCCAGGCGCTGCTGCGCGACACCGCCCGCGTCATCGATG
Source organism: Roseateles sp. (assembly GCA_037439585.1). Classification (GTDB taxonomy): domain Bacteria; phylum Pseudomonadota; class Gammaproteobacteria; order Burkholderiales; family Burkholderiaceae_C; genus Pelomonas. Next base: position 1,734 of record JBBIVU010000058.1, read on the forward strand.
CCGTGCGCCAGCCCGGCCGATTCGTGCTGCTGGGCCACAGCATGGGAGGGCTGGTGGCAGCCCGCTTCGCAGCAGAGGCGCTTGGCGGACAGCCTGCAGGCTGGAGCCGGCCTTTGGACGGCCTCGTGCTGTCGTCACCGGCGCTGGATGCGGGCTTGTCCCGGGCCCAGAAACTGCTGCTGGCAGTTGCGGGATCGCTCGCGCCAGGCCTGGCTGTGAGCAACGGGCTCAAGCCCGAATGGATCTGCCGTGACCCTGCCGTGGTGAAGGCCTACGTCGATGATCCGCAGGTGCACGACCGCATCACGGCACGCCTCACGCACTTCATCGTCGACGGGGGCGCCCAGGCCATCGCCCAGGCGCCGCGCTGGGCTGTGCCCACCCTGCTGATGTGGGCCGGCGCTGACCGCTGTGTGGCCCCGCGTGGCAGCCAAGCCTTCGCAGCGGCAGCCCCACCCTCGGTGGTGACGGCGCGGCCCTGGCCCGGCTTCGCCCACGAAATCTTCAACGAACCCGAGAAGGCCGAAGTGCTGGCCGCCCTCACCGGCTGGCTCAACCGTTAACGCGTCTTGTCGGCGATGCGCTGCCGGATCAGCGGCAGCATGGCCTGCGCGGCTTCGCGCCCGGCCTGCACGGCGCGGCGACGGGCGCTGAAGTCGGCGCTGCCCACGCCGTCCAGCCGGGGCCGGATGACGACATCGGCATCCCGCAGCTCGAACATGTTGATGCTGCGGCCCATGATGGAAAAGGTCTGCATCAGCATGCGGAAGGCATCGCCCGGCGGATCTCTCTCAGGCGGGGAGCTGATGTCCACCGCGACGACGAACTGGGCACCCATCTCCTTCGCGAAGCGCACGGGCACGGGCGACACCAGGCCACCGTCCACGTACTCGTGCGGGCCGATCTTGACCGGCTGGAACACAGCCGGCACGGCGCTGCTGGCGCGCACGGCAGTGCCGGTGTCGCCGCTGCGGAACAGGATGGCGGAGCCGTCGGACAGGTCGGTGGCCACAATGCCCAGCGGCAGGGCCATCTGTTCGATCGCCTTGCCACCCGTCTTGTCGCGGATGTAGCGAGCCAGCGCCTCACCGCGGATCAGGCCCCGCAGCGGGAAGGACCAATCGGTGATGGCGCCCTCGTCCATGGTGTCAGCCAGGGCCTGCATGTCCTTGCCGCTCTTGCCCGAGGCATAGAGCGAGGCCACCAGGCTGCCGGCCGAGGTGCCGGCCACGAGGTCGACCTTGATGCCGTTCTCCTCCAGCACCTGGATCACGCCGATGTGGGCAAAACCACGCGCCGCACCACCGCCCAGGGCCAGGCCGACACGCGGTGGCTTGGGCGCCGGCTTGATTACGGGTGGGGACTCAGGCGGCGGTGGTGTGATGACGGGCGGCTGAGGCGGCTGGCTCGGCAGCACCGAGCAGCCGGCCAACACAGCCGACAACAGGGCCAGTCTGGCTGCCGTGCAGGCGCGGTGGCGCACCGTCACAGCGCCACCTCGGGGATCGCAGGGATGCCCGGGTGGGCACGCAGGCTGACCTGCGCAGAGAGGGAACGGATCATGTCAGGCGCGGACGGTGCCGCCAGAGGGTTGCGGGCGCAACTCTAGCTGCGGTCTGCAGCGCGAAAGACCGCCATGTCCTGCACCAATTGCTGGGCCTGCTGGCGCAGGCTGGCTGCCGCGGCAGACACTTCCTCCACCAGCGCGGCGTTCTGCTGGGTGGCTTGATCCATCGCACTGACGGCCTCACCCACTTCGGCCACGCCCGCCGCCTGCTGGCTGCTGGCCGCACTGATGTCGCCCATGATGTCGGTCACGCGGCGGATGCTGGCCACCAGGGTGTCCATGGTGCTGCCCGCGCGCGCCACCAGCTCACTGCCCTGCTCCACACGTTCGACGCTGGTGTTGATCAGCGTCTTGATTTCCTTGGCCGCCTCCGCCGAACGTTGGGCCAGGCTGCGCACCTCGCTGGCCACGACGGCAAAACCCCGCCCCTGTTCACCCGCCCGGGCGGCCTCCACGGCCGCGTTCAGCGCCAGGATGTTGGTCTGGAAAGCAATGCCATCGATCACGCCAATGATGTCGCTGATCCGGCGCGAGCTCTCGTTGATGCCATTCATGGTGCTGACGACCTGGCTCACCACCTCGCCGCCCTGCACGGCCACCGCACTGGCATCGAGCGCCAGCTGATTGGCCTCGCGCGAGTTGGCGGCGGCCAGCTCCACGGTCTGGGTGAGGGCCACCATGTTGCTGTGGGTGCGCTGCAGGTTGGCTGCCGTCTGTTCGGTGCGCTGGCTGAGGTCCTGGTTGCCCTCGGCGATCTCGATGCTGGCGGACTCCACGCCGGACGCCCCGGTGCGCACGGCCGCCACAGCGGCATCCATGCGAGCCAGCATCGCGACCAGGGCCTGGCCACCCTCGGTCTGGGTGGTCATGGCTCCCAGATCCAGCCGGATGCGACCGTCCGCCTCGACCTGCTTCACCAGCGAGGTCAGTTCCTCGCCCTCCAGCGCCGATTCGCGCATGTTCACGGCCAGCACCACCTCGATGCCAGCCTGGATGACGACGTAGACCGCGTGCAGCACGATGCGGCCGAAGTCGGCCTGCGGTGCGCAGAACAGGCCGAGCCCCGCCGCCTGCAGGCGGTCGAAGGCGATGTGGTGCACGGCAAAGAGGGCAGCACCGAAGACGATGACCTTCCAGTCCAGGTACACCAGCAGGAAGGCCATCACCACGAAAACGCCGAAGTGGTACTCCACCTGCCCGCCGGCCAGCTGGATGTGCAAAGCCACAAGGCTGACCAGCACGAAGGTGTAGACATAGCGCAGTGCCCTGGATGGGAGCGAGACCCGGCCCGCCCCGGCGCAGGCGAGCAAGCCCAGCACAAAGCCCAGCGACAACCCGGTCTGCTCCCGGCTGACGCCCAGGGCCAGGGCGGCCAGCGCGGCCACGACCATGGCGACAACGAGCACCCGATCCCCCAGCAGTGAGCGGGCGCTGCGGGAGGCCGGGGCGGCGGGGGAAGTGGTGAAGGTCGACACGATGATGAGAAATTGGCGCCAGCGATGATCTCTGATGTTAGAACTGTCCAACGCTCGTGTGTCGTGCAAACGATCCCAAGGCGTGACCCTTGCCACGCTCGCCACGCTCACCCCAGCTTGTAGCTCTGCAGGTGGATGCTGGTCTCGGTGCCGGCAATGCCCTTGATGAGGCGCACCCGCTCCAGCACGGCGGCCAGCTCGTTGAGGTTGGGGCTGCGGATCTCGGCCAGCAAGTCCCAGCGGCCGTTGGTGTCGAACAGGCCTGAGATGCCCGGCTCGCCGAGCAGCATGGCCACCACCTCCCGGGTGCGGTTGCCCTCCACCGTGATGCTCATCCAGGCCGTGATCTCATCGGGCACGGTGTCGGGCCGCAGACGCACCGTGTAGCCGGTGATGACACCACTGTCCTCCAGTTTGGCGATGCGATTGGTGACCGTGCCGCGCGACACCTTGAGCTTGGCCGCCAGTGTGGCGACCGTGGCGCGGGCATCCAGGCGCAGCAGGGCGAGGAGTTGCTGGTCCAGGGCGTCCATATTGTCAATTCGTCAAGCAAAGCTGTCATTTTGCCAATTCGGCAAACATTGAGCAGCAAGACTTGCGCTTCTGTTTGACGACATGGCTCGCAAGAATCAGCACCAGCCACCCATCACACCCGCTCACGGAGCCCGCCATGACCACCATCCTCACGCCCCAAGACGTCGCCCACATCGTGCAGCGCGTGGGTTTGCCCGATTTGCTGCGCCGCCTCGTGAACTACCTGGAAGCCGACTACCTGCGCTGGGCCGAGTTCGACAAGACGCCCCGCGTGGCGGCCCACTCACCCGATGGCGTGATCGAGCTGATGCCCATCGCCGACGCCTCGCTCTACAGCTTCAAGTACGTCAACGGGCACCCCAAAAACCACCGCGTCGGGCTGCCGACCGTGATGGCTTTCGGCGTGCTCGCCGATGTGACGACTGGCGCCCCCGCCCTGCTGTCGGAGCTCACGCTCACCACCGCCCTGCGCACGGCCGCCACGTCAGTCATGGTGGCCAAGCACCTGGCCCGGCCTGACAGCCGTGTGATGGCCCTCATCGGCAACGGTGCCCAAAGCGAATTCCAGGCGCTGGCTTTCCACCACCTGCTGGGCATCCGCGAACTGCGCCTGTTCGACATCGACCCCGCCGCCACCGCCAAGTTCGTGCGCCAGCTGGGTGGCCTGCCCGGCTTGGCGCTGACGGTGTGCGCCTCGACTGCGGAAGCCGTTCGAGGCGCTGACATCATCACCACCGTCACGGCCGACAAGGCCAGCGCCACCATTCTCACGCCGGAGATGATCCAGCCCGGCCAGCACGTCAACGGCGTGGGTGGTGACTGCCCCGGCAAGACCGAACTGCACCCGGGCGTGCTGGCCATGGCGCGCGTGGTGGTGGAGTACGAGCCACAGTCACGCATCGAAGGCGATGTGCAGCAGATGCCGGCCGACTTCCCCGTCACCGAGTTCTGGCGCGTGCTGGCCGGTCAGGCCGCCGGCCGCGAGGCGTGCGAACAGGTCACCGTGTTCGATTCCGTCGGCTTCGCGCTGGAAGACTTCTCCGCCCTGCGCCTGCTGCGCGACCTGAGCCGGCAACTGGGCCTGGGCGCACCGCTGACCCTGATCCCGCAGATGACCGACCCCAAGAACCTCTTCGGCGAACTGCAGCTCGACGCCCACCGCCAAGCTGCCTGAAACCGCGGTGGCCGCGAGTCGCGGGCCGGCGGCGCTCAGGTCAGGTAGGCGGACACATCGTTCACGTCGATCAGCTCGGCCGGCATGAAGCGCTGTGCGTAGGTCATGCAGGCGCCCGAGCGCAGAAAGAGTTCGTACAGCTCGGCATCCACGTGCCCATCACGCGCCATGCCGCGCAGGATGTTCAAGGCTTCGGACAGCGGCTTGCCTGGCTTGTAGGGGCGGTCGTCCGCGGTCAGGGCCTCGAACACATCGGCCAGGGCCATCATGCGGGCCTGAGGGCTCATCTGCCCTCGGGTCAGGCCTCGCGGGTAGCCCCGGCCATCCACGCGCTCGTGATGGCTGCCGGCGATTTCAGGCACCGCACGCAAGTGGCGTGGAAAGGGCAGCTCGGCCAGCATCTTCAGCGTCTGCACGATGTGGTCGTTGATCTTGTAGCGCTCCTCGTCGGTCAGCGTGCCCCGCGACACCTGCAGGTTGTGCAACTCGCCGCGGTGGTAAAGGTGCTCGGGCTGCGGCATGCGCAAGCCCCAGCGGTTGCCCGGCTGCACGCGGTCCTGTACCGGGCGCGGGATCAACTGCTCGGGCTTGTCCGCCAGCAGACGCTCCACTGCAGGCAGCGCCGGGCGCGGCCGGGGCAGGCGCCGGGCTTCGTCCACCGACAGGCCCAGGCTGTCGTCCAGCGTGCGCGCCCAGGTGCGCTCCCCGATCTGCCGCAGGCGTGCCTGGTCTTCTGCACTCAGACGTTCGCTGCCCAAGTTGCAGGCCGCGACGAAGGCGTAGTCGGCGTCCAGCGCTGCCAGCTCACCGGCGGCATCGGCCTGAGCCAGGGCAAAGCCTTGGGCACCCAGGCGCTCCTGCAGCCGCTCGATCAGCGCGTCTCGCTTGAGCACCTCGAAGCGCGTGCGGATCTCGTGGATGCGGTTGTAGAGGGTTTCGAGCTTGGTGGCCTTGTCCACCACGTACTCGGGCGTCGTCACCTTGCCGCAGTCGTGCAGCCAGGCAGCGATGTGCAGCGCCTCCCACTCGTCGTCGTTCATCGCAAAGCCAGCGTAGGGGCCTTGCGTCGCATCACAGGCGGCCTGGGCCAGCAGGCGTGCCAGTTCAGGCACCCGCTGGCAGTGGCCGCCGGTGTACGGGCTCTTGGCATCGATGGCGCCGGCCACGAGCTGGATGAAGCTCTCCAGCAGCGCCTTGCGGGCGTTGAGCAGCAGGTGGTTGTCGATGGCCAGCGCTGCCGTGCCTGACAAGGCTCGCACGAAAGCCACGCGCGCACGCCCCAGCGCCCGGGCAGGGCCCAGGTCGGGCATGGCGAAACTCAGCGTGAGCGTGCCGATGGTCTCGTCCTGGCGGTTCTTGAGCGGCATGGACAGCAGCCGCAACCGCGCCGCACTCAGTGTCGAAAACAGCGGGCCATAGGCCTTCAAGTGGCTCGGGTTGTCCCAGTCCAATGCCAACTCCACCGGCCCGTCCTCGCGCAGCGCCTGCACCGGGGCGGCGATGCTGCCCGGCGCTCTCGCATCCCAGGTCACACCGGCGCCCGGTGCCGCCTCGCCATTCAGGCGCGTGGCCGCGGGCTGCAGCTGGCTGCCATCGCTGCTGAGCAGGTGCACCGCGCCGCCGCTGGCACCGACCACGGCGATGGTTTCGCGCAGGATGCAGTCCAGCAGGGTGTCGAAGTCGCGCTCTGCGCTGAGTGCACCGCTGATGCCAAGGAAACGGCGCAGCGACTGCTTCATCGCAGCCATCGCCAGGGCCAGCCGGTCCACCTCGCGGATCTGGCTGCGGTCGGGGTCGGCGCCGTCGAACTCGAAGTGGCGGATGGCCTCAGCCTGGCGCGCCAGCTGGCGCAGCGGCCGCGAGACGCGATCGGTCAGCAGGTGCACCACCGGCAGCAGCAGCAGCATCAGGCCCAGCGAAATGTAGAAGCCGTGGCGCCGGCTTTCGATCTGGAAGGCCTGGAGCTCTTCACGCGGTGCAGCCATCAGCAGCGTCAGCGGCGTGCCGGCGTCTCCGCCCCCGGCGGACAAGGGCAGCGCGTGGGCCACCCACTCGCGCCCGGCCACGTCCTGCACGGGCGCGAGCTGGCCCTTGCCGTCGCGCCGCGCCCACAAGGTCTGCATCAGCGGTGATGCGGCCTCGCCCACGCCGGGCAGCGAGCGCTCTGCCGTGCGGGCTGGCAGCGGCCGACGTGCCTGGGCGAGCAGTCCGCCACCCTCGGTGGCAATGAGCAGCTCGGCCGATGCGCTGATCTGCGGTCGCGACAGCATCTCGCCCAGCGCGTTCAGGCTCACGTCAGCGCCCACGACGGCATCGCCCCGGGCTTCGGCCAGCGTGACACCAGGCTCACCGGTGGTGAAGAACACGTAGGGCTCGGATTGCACGGCCCGGCCATCGCCCGCACGACGCGCCAGTGCGTACCAGGGACGGGTGCGCGGGTCGAACTCGTAGTCGGGGCGCTCGAGTCGCTGCAGCTCGCGCAGCTCGGCGTCGAAGAAGCGGTAGCTGCCGCGCGAGGCCGGCCCGTCCCGGTCCACGCTTTGCAGGCCGAACGCCGCGCCGGGCGGTGCGCCCATGCGGCTGCGCGCGGCGGTGTCGCCCAGCCGGCGCAGCAGCAGGAAGGAGCCGCGCACGGTGCCCAGGTAGACGGCGGAAACAGCGGCGTTGCTGCGCAGGGCAGCGGCCAGCTGCGGGAGGGCTGCCAGGCGATCCGCCTCGGTGGCGGCATGGCTGGGTGCGCCCGAGGCCAGCAAGGCCACGCTCGCCCGCGCCGGCCGCAGTTCGGCCTCGACGGCCGCCGCCGCTTCGCGCCCGATGCGCCGGGCGGCTGCGCCGGCCTGCTGCAGCATCAACGCATCGCTGCGCGACAACTCGTGCAGCAGCAAGGCGCCGTACACCAGGGTCACGAGGCCGATCATCAGGAGGCTCAGCGTGATGTAGAGCGTCCTGGGCTTGAACAGGAACATGGCGGCGGGGCTCCAACCGGGTTGCGACCCAGTATCCATGCAGCGGGAATGGGAATTGCGCCCAGGCCCCTCCGGCAGCCGGGGGGGGCGCGGATTCCTACACTGGCAGCCATGAACTATGCCCTGCTGATCAAGGAACTGGGCCGCGGCGCCCGGGGCGCCCGCGACCTGAACCGGGCCGACGCCGAGCAACTCTTCGGTGCCATGCTGGACGGCCGGGTGCCCGACATGGAGCTGGGCGCCCTGCTCATCGCCCTTCGGGTGAAGGGCGAGAGCGCCGACGAGGTGGCAGGCTTCCTGGCCGCCCTGCAGGCCCGCACCGCCGCGTTGGCTGCACCGGCCGGGCCACGCACGGTGCTGCTGCCCAGCTTCAACGGCGCCCGCAAGCAGGCCAACCTGATGCCGCTGGTGGCCCTGCTGCTGGCCCGCGAGGGCGTGCCGGTGCTGATCTTTGGCCGGCACGATTTCGAGAGCCGCCACAGCCCCTTCGAGCTGCTGGACGCGCTCGGCCTGCCCGCCAGCCCCACGCTGGCTCACGCGGAGCAGCGCCTGGCCCACGACAAGCTGGCCGTGCTGCCTTTGCAGATGCTGAACCCTGGCTTGAACCATTTGATGGCCCTGCGCCCGCGCCTGGGCGTGCGCAACAGCTCGCACAGCCTGGCCAAGCTGCTGGACCCCTTCCCCCCCGGCCGCGCCGTGCGCGTGGTGGCCGTGACGCACCCGGAGTACCTGGACAGCATGGCCGCCGCCCTGCCCGGGCTGACCCACCTCGCCGGCGGTGGGGGCCGCGCCCTGCTGATGCGCGCCAGCGAGGGCGAGGCCTACGCCCACCTGCGCCGCAAAGCCCACCTGATCGGCTTTCAGGACGGGCAGACCGCGCCGCTGCACCCACCGGACACGGCCGACCTGGACTGGCCGCTGTCCCCGGACTGCGAACCCGAAGACAATGCCCGGCTGATCCGGGCGATGCTGGACGGCCTCGAACCCACACCGCCGCGGATCGCCGAGCAGGTCGCCGCACTGAAGCTTCTCGCCACAAACTGAGCTTGCTTATTCGCCCCGGGCATATGGCCCGAAGAATTAAATAGTTCTGCGGCACTGCAACATTCCCTAGAGTCGCGCCCTCAGGCGACATGGGGTTCGCCGCTGGAGTGTTTTGGGTGCTGGACGGGATTGCGATTGCGAGTGGACTGGGCGTCGGCCTCATCGTCGGTATCACCGGCGTGGGCGGCGGCTCCCTGATGACGCCGCTGCTGCTGTCCGTCTTCAAGCTCAACCCGGCGGTGGCCATCGGCACCGACCTGTGGTTCGCCTCGCTCACCAAGATGAGCGGCTCGGTCGCCCACGCCCGCCACGGCCACGTGAACTGGGCCATCGTGCGCCGCATGCTGATGGGCTCCATCCCGGCCTCCATCGCCACCATCACGCTCATGCACCTGAGCGGCGTGACCAAGGGCTGGGCCTCGGCACTGACGTTTTCGCTGGGCATTGCCCTGCTGCTGACCGCCGTGGTGGTGGCCTTCAAGCAGAGCTGGCAGCCGCTGGGCCTGCGGCTGGAGCGCTGGATTCCCGAATCGCGCAAGCCCACGCTGATGGTGGCCCTGGGCGTGCTGCTGGGGGTGCTGGTGTCGCTGTCGTCCATCGGCGCCGGGGCCATCGGCGCGACGCTCATCCTGCTGATCTACCCGCGCCTGAAGGCGCGCGACATCGTCGGCACCGACATCGCCCACGCCGTGCCGCTGACGCTGGTCGCGGGCCTCGGCCACGCCAGCCTCGGCAACGTGCACTGGGCCCTGCTCGTGTCCCTGCTGATCGGCTCCTTACCCGGCATCTGGCTGGGTGCCCAATTGACCCGCCGCCTGCCGGACGGTGTCGTGCGCAGCCTGCTGTGCGCCTCGCTGCTGATGGCCGGCTGGAAAGTGATTCACTAAAGACTGTCTCTCGATGTACCAATACACCGACTTCGACCGCCGCTTCGTCCACGCCCGCGCTGCGCAGTACCGCGACCAGCTGGAACGCCATCTCGCCGGCACGCTCAGCACCGACGACTTCCGCGCGCTGCGCCTGCAGAACGGCTGGTACATCCAGCGCCATGCGCCCATGCTGCGCGTGGCCGTGCCCTACGGCGAGCTCTCCAGCCGCCAGCTGCGCCAGCTCGCCCGCATCGCCCGCGAGTACGACCGCCAGCCCGACGGCCCCTTCGCCGGCCAGGGCGGCTACGGCCACTTCACCACGCGCCAGAACCTGCAGTTCAACTGGATCCCCCTGCCCCAGGCCGCCGACGCCATGGACCTTCTGGCCGAGGTGGACATGCACGGCATCCAGACCAGCGGCAACTGCATCCGCAACATCACCAGCGATGCCTTCGCCGGCATCGCACCGGACGAGCTCATCGACCCGCGCCCCTACGCCGAGGTGCTGCGCCAGTGGAGCACCCTGCACCCCGAGTTCGCCCACCTGCCGCGCAAGTTCAAGATCGCCGTGTCGGGTGCGAAGGAAGACCGCGCCGCCATCGGCTGGCATGACATCGGCCTGCAGCTGAAGCAGAACGCCGCGGGCGAGGTCGGCTTCCAGGTGTTCGTGGGTGGCGGCATGGGCCGCACGCCCATCCCGGGCGTCGAGATCAACGCCTTCGTGCCGTGGCACCACATCCTCGTCTACATCGAGGCCATCGTGCGCTGCTACAACCTCGCCGGCCGCCGCGACAACCTCTACAAGGCCCGCATCAAGATCCTCGTGAAGGCCGAAGGCCAGAAGTTCTTCGACGCGGTGAACGAGGAATACCAGCGCATCCTGGCCGGCGACCCGGCTGGCCACGAGCAGATCATTCCGCAAGCCGAATTGGACCGCGTGGCCGCCTGCTTCGTTGACCCCGCCGGCGTGAAAGCCGAAGCCGCCGTGCAACTCGACACCAGCGACCCCGCCTTCGCGCGCTGGGTGCAGCGCAACGTGCACGGCCACCGCCTGAGCGGCTACCGTGCCGTCACGCTGAGCCTGAAGCGCGTGGGCATCGCCCCCGGCGACACCAGCGCCGACGTGATGGACACCGCCGCCGCGCTGGCCGAGCAGTTCAGCCACGGCGAGCTGCGCGTGAGCCACCGCCAGAACCTCGTGCTGCCCTGGGTGCGCGAGGCCGACCTGCACGCGCTGTTCCAGGCCGCCCGCGCCGCAGGCTTCGCCACGCCCAACGCCGGCCTGCTGACCGACCAGATTGCCTGCCCCGGCGGCGACTTCTGCGCGCTGGCCAACGCCCGCTCGCTGCCCCTGGCCGCCGAGATCGCCGAGCGCTACCAAGACCTCGACGAACTCGAAGACCTCGGCGAGATCGACCTGCACATCAGCGGCTGCATCAACTCCTGCGGCCACCACCACAGCGGCCACATCGGCGTGCTGGGCGTCGACAAGGACGGCGCCGAGTGGTACCAGCTCACGCTGGGCGGCAGCGACGGCTCCACGCTGTCCGGCACCACCGTGCCGGGCAAGGTCATCGGCCCGAGCTTTGCGGCCGACGAGATTGCCGACGCCATCGACGCCGTCCTCGAGACCTTCAAGCGCGAGCGCCAGGCCGGTGAGCATTTCATCGACGCCGTGAAGCGCCTGGGGCTCGACCCGTTCAAGACCGCCGCGAATGCCGTTCGCGTCTCCACTGCCAAGGCCTGATCACGCCATGAAGTTCATCAACGCCTCCACCTGCCCCTGGCAGCATGCCGTCGGCGAAGACGGCCCCAAGCCCGATCCCGATCCGGCGCCGAACCGGCTGCTGAGCCTGGAGCAGTGGCACGCGGTCAAGAGCCACTGGCCGGCCGACGTCCAGGTCGCCATCGAGTTCCCCAACGACGCCGACATCCACCAGCTCGCGCCCGACCTGCACCGCATCGCGATGGTGGTGCTCGACTTCCCGAAGTGGACCGACGGCCGCGCCTACAGCCAGGCTCACCTGCTGCGCATCCGGCACAAGTTCACCGGTGCCATCCGTGCCCGTGGTGAGGTGCTGGTGGACATGATGCAGCTGCTGGCCCGCACCGGCTTCGACGAGGTCGTCCTTCGGGGCGACCAGTCGCAAGCCGCTGCCCAGAAGGCGCTGGACCTGTTCGCCTCGGTGGGCTTCTACCAGGGCGACGTGGCTGAGACGCGCCCATGGTTCCTGCGGAGCGCGGCGTGAGCGAAACCTCCGCCCTGCCCTGGGCCGCTGCGCCAGCGGCGGGCAACGCCATCGGCTTGTACGCCCGCTGGAGCGACGCGCTCGACGCCAGGATCGAGGCCGCCGTGCAGCGACTGCGCGACGCGAGCATCCAGCACGGTGCGGGCCTGGTGCAGAGCAGCAGCCTGGGCGTGGAAGACATGGTCATCACCGACCTGATCGCGCGCCACCAACTGCGCATCGACATCTCCACGCTGGACACCGGCCGCCTGCACGCGGAAACGCTGGGCCTGCTGCCCCGCATCGCCGAACGCTACGGCCGCGACGTGGCCGTGTTCTCGCCCGTGGCCGAAGCCGTCATCACTTTCGTCACCCGCGAGGGCGATGACGCCATGTACAAGAGCATCGAGCTGCGCAAGGCCTGCTGCGGCGTGCGCAAGATGGAGCCGCTGGGCCGCATGCTGGCCGGCCGCACGGCCTGGATCACCGGGCTGCGCCGCGAGCAATCGGGCGCACGTGGCGACGTCGCGTTCGATGAAGACGACGGCCATGGCCGCCGCAAGATCAGCCCCATCGCCGACTGGACCTGGGCGGAAGTCTGGGCCTACGTCGAGAAGTACGCCGTCCCCTACAACCCGCTGCATGACCAGTTCATGCCCAGCATCGGTTGCGCGCCCTGCACCCGAGCGATCGCTGTGGGCGAGGACTTCCGCGCCGGCCGCTGGTGGTGGGAGGACTCCTCAAAGGAATGTGGCTTGCACGCAAAAAGCTGAACACAGCCACAGGGGCACGGAGGCACAGAGAAAGCCTCTGAACTCCTCTGTGTCTCTGTGCCTCCGTGGCAGAAATTGAATAGACATGAATGCTGCTGTGAAACCCGAACAACTCATTGCCGACGTCGACCACGCCCACCTGGATGCGCTGGAAGAGGAAGCCATCTTCATCCTGCGCGAGGTGGCCGCCAGCTTCGAGCGCCCCGCCCTGCTGTTCTCTGGCGGCAAGGACTCCTGCGTCGTGCTGCGCCTGGCCGAGAAGGCCTTCAAGATGAAGAACGCTGCGCACCCGAGTGGCTACTCGGGCTCGCTGCCCTTCCCGCTGGTGCACATCGACACCGGGCACAACTTCCCCGAGGTGATCACCTTCCGTGACCAGCGCGTGGCAGACATGGGCGAGCGCCTGGTGGTGGGCCACCTC
>JBBIVU010000059.1:0-14435 GCA_037439585.1 Roseateles sp.
GAGTGCCTCCGGGTCATCGGAGACCGCCACGACCTTCCCGAACGACTCGCGCGCGGACTCCCACTCCCCGATAGAAGCGCCGCGAGCCCATCGCGCAGACAATCGTCGATATCCAGCGCAGTCATCGGCGCGATCGTGACACACCCGGGACACCCGCACGTGAGCGCCGAGCATCAGCGCGAGCGAACTGTGGGTGCGGACGCCGGGCCGCCCGCTGGGCATCTACGACGGCGAGCGCGTCTGGCACCTCACCTTCCATGTGCGCGAGCGGCATGAGCTCGCGCCACGCCAGTCGCAGATCGGACTGACGCTCAGCGAGCGCAAGCTGCTCGGCGCTCGCGCATGAGCTTCAGCCTGATCTTCAAGCCCCGCGCCGAAGCGGAGATCGCCGACGCCTTCGCGTGGTACGACCAACCGACCATCCGCCAGGGCGAAGCCTTCTTCGCTGAGCTGGAGCGCGTCGAGCAGTTCATCCGGTTGAACCCCCTGCTTTACCCTGAGGTCGATCCGGCCATCCACCGAGCCAACCTGCGCCGCTTTCCCTACTCGCTGTTCTACGTCGTGGACGGCGAGGTCATCAGCGTGCTGTCGTGCCTACACCAGCACCGTGACCCCGTTGCACGGCCGGGTGCCGGCGGCACGTAGCGCCTTCTTCAAGACGCCTTGGAGGCTGGGGCCATGCCCCAGGAGAGGCCGAAGGCCGGGAACAGACGGCGAGCTTCCTAGAATCGTCGAATGACCGAGAACGACGACCCCGACACCAGCAAGCCCGCCGAATCGCTGGGATTTGCAAGCGCGCTCATCAAGGCGCGCACGGACAAGGGCATGACCCAAGCCCAACTCTCGGAGCTGAGCGGCGTTTCTCGCTCGGCCATCAAGGGTTATGAGACGGGCCGCAATATGCCCGGCGCGCGCGAGCTTCGGTGGCTCTGCCGCACCCTCGAAATTTCGCCCAATCTCTTGTTGTTCGGCACGGAGACCCCGTTCAAGACTGTCGGCGGCTGGCCATGGGGCAAGCCGGACCCGGACATCGTTGAGGCGAACCGGCAGACGCTGATCCTTCTCGCTGATCTGCTCGCCCCAAGGGAGCTTCAGTCTCTGGTGGACTTGATGCTTTCTCTTGCCACAGCGCGACACGGGATGATCGTCGTAAAGACCGACACCGATTCCGAAGGGAAAGTCATTGTCGAGCTGATGAGGTCACGAAAATAGGCGTTTGACTTTTTGCGTAACCATGAATAGAGTTGCGAATTGCGGCATTTGCCGTTTTTCGTAACCCTATGGATCATGGCAAGCATCGACTTCAACTCCCTCCCTCTCAGCCCTGAACTTTCCCGCGCTGCGCGCAACTACCTCGGTTTCAGCCAGGCCAAAGCCGCCGAGGAGTCCGGCCTACCGGTCAACAAAATCAAACGCTTCGAGGCTGGCAACTACATGCCGGACGTGGAGTTCCTGCAGGCACTGCGCGACTTCTACGAGCAGCAGGGCTATCGCTTTGAGGAGCCGGCCGCCAAGGCGAAGGGCAGCGGTGCTGTCTTCCCTGGCGGCGTCGTCGGTGACGAAGATGACGGCGAGTCGCCCGCAGCCGGCCGGCACCAGAAGACCGCCGTGCACCACATGCGCATCGCGATCCGCGACGAAGACGAGATGGGCCGGGTGCTGGACCTGATCGAGGCGAACGAAGAAAAGGTCGAGTCCATCCTCAAGCAGCCTGTCGGCGCTGGCTTCATCGATGCATTCAACGAGAAGTCCGAACTGACACACGTCGAGGCGTTGAAGCTGCTCGCGGAGAACGGCGCGATGTGGGCCCGCCTATTCGGCCGAGACCTGGGCGGCACGCCCGATGACAAGGTGCTGACCGGCAGCGCCAAGCCGAAGACGCATGCGGACCTGCTGCACCGCAGCCAGGCAACGGCGCACCGTGCCGTGAAGGGCGACAAGGCAGCAATCGCCCAGCGCAAGCAGCCGTCCGTGATGGGCTCGCTGGCTCACGCCCTCGGCCTGAACTGAGCCCACCCCACGCGGGGCGCCGGCTCACCGTCAAGCGCCGGCCCTCGCCTCCTTGGAGATCGACATGAAAAGCTTCCAAGCTGAGGCCGCCGCATGGGCCGCGCCTCTCTTCGCCCACGTGCACACCGTCAACCCGACCGGCAAGCAGACCCACAAGCTGCCGCCCATGCCCTGCGTGCTGTGGCTGCCCGAGTACCGGGCCTACCTGCGCAGCCTGGACCTGCTGCGGGCTTCCTTCAAGACCAGCCCCAACGCCGAGGGCGCGATGCGCCTCGGAGATGACATGGCCGTGTCGGTAGCTCAAGACCTCATCGACGTGACCGGCGTTCGCGTCCACGTCCGGGCCTTCCACCTGGCCGGGGAGGGCGACCATGCGAGCCACTGACACCGCCAGCGTGGTCCCGGGGTTCGGCGCCCGGAAACTGCGGGTCTACCGCTTCACGCCCAACCAGGCCGGCGAGCAAGCCGAGCGCGCCGTCTGGGTCAGCATGTCGGCCGATGGCTTGGCCGCCTGCTGCCAGCTCACCCCGGCCGAGGCTCGCGAGATCGCGGCCGGCATGCTCAACGCGGCTGCGGCTGCTGAGGGGGGCGCGCATGGCTGCTGACACCTGCACCCCGGCCCACCTCCCCCGCCTGGCCGACCGCTTCGACCTTCCCGACGATGACCTGCGCGAGCAGGCAGAGAAGGCGGCCGAGAGCGTGCAACGACTAGCTGACCTGTGGGCACACAACGGCACCGACCCGGCCGTCATCCTCAAGACCCTGCGGCGCATCGCAAAGCGCCACTGCATCTATCCGCCCAACCAGCGGGGCGCGCAGGCCCAGATCAGCCGCATGTGCGATGCCGGTTTCTGGCGGCGGGCTCTGCGCCATCGCTTCAAGGCCGTCGAGCTGACTGCCATCCAGCGCGGCGCCGTCCACAAGCACGCGTCACCCTACGTGTCCGACAAGGCCCTGCGCCGCCACGAGCGCCACTCCGCGCGCATGGTCGAGCAGATGGCCGCGCTGGAGGCCATCAACCAGACCACGGGCGAAACCTGCCCGATGCCCGACCTGATCGACGCCAGCCTGGCGAACCCAGCCAATCGGCGCAGCGCGCTCATGGTTCGCATCAAAGGCATCGAGGTTCACGCTCGCACCAAGGGGCACGTGGGCCTGTTCCTGACGATCACTTGTCCGAGCCGCATGCACCCCCGCAGCAGCGTCACGGGCGCTGCGAATCCAGCCTATGACGGCACCTGGCCGACCAAGGCAAACAAGTATCTCGGTCGCGTGTGGAGCAACGCCATGCGTGCAGCGGACCGTCGTGGCATCGAGCCCTATGGCCTCCGCGTTGTCGAGCCTCACCACGATGCTTGCCCTCATTGGCACGTGCTCGCCTTCGTGCCAGCTGACCAGGCCGACGACCTCGCTTCTCTGATGCGCCGCTACGCGCTGCGCGACACCCCGAACGAGCCTGGCGCGCAAGAGCGCCGATTCACGGTCGAGCGCATCGACCCGACCAAGGGCAGCGCTGCCGGCTATGTCGCCAAGTACGTGTCGAAGAGCATCGATGGCGAGGGCGTAGACAAGGACACCGAGAGCGGCAAGGACGGCCACAGCACCGCCCGCCGACAGATCGCCTGGGCACGTGGCTGGAACATCCGGCAGTTCGACTTCTTCGGCGTGCCGCCAATCACGCCAACACGAGAGTTCTACCGGGTAGCCGGTGAGACGCTGCCGGGTCAGGTCTTGCCAGAGCTGCACGCGGCCTGCAAGGCGAACGACTACGCGGCCTGGCTGGCGACGGCCGAGGCCCACGGTCTGAGCTTCGGCGTGGACTACAGCGAGCGCCCCAGCACCCGCTATCGGGGTGAGACGACGAAGGCCGTGCAGGGCGTTCGCGTGGCTGGCGGCGACCTGGCCGGCCTGCTGCACATCACGACGCGGCACGACACCTGGCGCATCGAGCGCCGCCCCAAAACCGCTGCAGGGCAGGCATCGAGCCCGCCGATTCCTCCCCCTTGGACTCGAATCAATAACTCCGCGAGCCTTGATCTAGAAGGGTTTTTTCCGGACGCGATGCCGGCAGGGGTCGAGGTCTGGGGGGATGCCGAGGGGCTGGGAGAAGTGTCCCGCCCCGGGCACCGCTACCCGGGACAGGACGAGGCCATTGGAGATCAGCCGGCGCGCAGGGTAGCGCGGCAGGCGGATGACGCAAGAAGCTCCGGCCAGGAGGTCGCATGACCATGCTTCCCAAGAAGACGAAGCGGCGAGTGACGATGTTGAATCGATTCCCGTGCCACACGCCGCCACTTGACGTCATGCTGGGCGACCTGGGCGAGCCCTCGGCGGGCGAAGTCGGCCGGGCGCTCGGCGTGGACCGCTCAACGGTATCCGGGTGGCTCCGGCGCGGTCAGGCGCCACGGCCGGCGCTGCTGGCGCTGTACTACCTGACGCGATGGGGGCACTCCGACGTTCACTGCCAGGCGCACAACGACGCGCAGACGCTCGCCATGACTGTCGAGGTGCTGCGCGGCCAGCTCGAAACCGCGATGGCCCAGCTATCACGCCTGGGTCAGATCGGCGAGTTCGGCTCGGCGAACGACCCAACCCCTGGCACTGCGACCACCCCGGCCGAGCCGTTGGCATCAGGCCCAAAACACCGGGAAAACCGCTCCCGCACCAGTGAGGCAACCCCGGTTTCTCACAGGAAAACCAAGCGGTTTGCCCATGAGAACTGAGCAGTTCCACCAGCTCAAACCCTGCCCCTAAGGAACCATGCAAACACCAGAAAACCGCCGTCGCGCCGCACTGGGCGACTTCCACCCCATCCGCGCTTTCTCGGCCAGCATCAACCTGGCCCGACTGCGCCGCCACCTTGAAGGCTTGAAGAAGCGCGACGGGCTCACTGCCCGGGCGCAGCGCGCTGCAGCCTTCGCACGTCGCCTGAAGCGCTCGGCGCGCGTCTGACAGGCACCGCCCTACCATGCACACACCGCCCATGGCTGAAATTCGCGCCACCGCCCGCCATCAGCTCATCAAGCTGTTGGCCCAGCAACTGGTGCGAGACGCCCTGGCGGAACAGGCCAAGACCGCAAGCCATGACCCAACGAGCCACGCTCTACGCCCGCTACAGCACGGACAAGCAGCGCGAAACGTCGATCACTGACCAGCTCCGCGAGGCCCACACGCGGGCCGACCGCGAGGGTTGGCAGGTTGTCGCGACGCACGCTGACGAAGGCGTCAGCGGCTCCACCCCGCTGGCAATGCGAGCCGGCGGCAAAGCCTTGATGGCCGATGCCCTGGCGAAGCGCTTTGACGTGCTGATCGTTGAAGGGCTCGACCGGCTGAGTCGCGAGATTGGCGAAGCCGAAACCGTCGTCAAGCGGTTGGAGCATCGCGGCGTGCGCATCATCGGCACGGCAGACGGCTACGACACCGAGGCCCGGGGCCGCAAGGTCATGCGCATTGCGCGTGGCCTCGTCAACGAGCTGTACCTTGATGACCTGCGCGAGAAGACGCACCGGGGCCTGGCCGGGCAGTTCGAGCGGGGATTCCATGCCGGTGGCCGTACGTACGGCTACACCAGCGCCCCCGCCGGTGATGGCGAGAGCCGGCGCATGGTCATCGACGAGACCGAAGCGGCGGTTGTCCGCTGGGTGTTCGAGCGGTTCGCCGATGGGCACAGCACGCGCCACATCGCCCACCAGCTCAACGAGCAGGGCAAGCCCAGCGCCCGGGGCGGCACCTGGGCCGTGAGCGCTCTGCAGGGCAGCAGCGACAAGGGCTTGGGCATGCTGAACAACGAGCTGTACATCGGCCGCGTGATCTGGAACCGGCGCCAGTGGCTGAAAGACCCCGAGACCGGCCGGCGCCGCTACGTCGAACGCCCGCAGAGCGAGTGGCAGACCCGCGAGGCGCCCGAGCTGCGCATCATCAGCCCCGAGCTGTGGCAGCGAGTGCAGGACCGAGCACGCCGAGGCCCGGCGCGCGGCACGCGCACCGGCAAGGGCGCCGTCCCGCGCACGCTGTTCGCGGGCGTGCTGCGCTGCCACGCCTGCGGCGCCGCCTTCACGGCGATCAACCCGAAGCGGTACGGCTGCAGCGCCCACCGGGACCGGGGCGCCGCCGTGTGCACTTCGTCAGTGACCATCGGGCGCGAGGTGCTGGACAAGCGCTTGTTGGCAGAGGTGCGCGAAGACCTGCTGAACCCGGAGGCGCTGGCGACACTGCAGCGGGAAGTCGGCGCGCTGCTGGCGGACATGCAGCGCCAGGCCAGCGGCGATGCTGCTGCGGCGCCGCGCCAGCTCAAGACACTGGACGCTGAGATTGCCCGGCTTGTGGATGCCGTTGCGGCTGTGGGCATCAGCCCCGCCCTGCAGCAGCGCCTTCGCGCGGCGGAGAGCGAGCGAGAGCGCCTGGCACACCTGATCGAACAGGCCGAGGCTGGCCCGCGCCAGGTCATTGACGATGTGTTGGCGCGCTACCGGCGCCAGGTGCTGGAACTGCAGCGCGTGCTTGAGGAAGACGCCGACCGCGATCGCACGCGGCAACTGCTGGCCGACATGCTCGGCCCGGTGCTGATCGGCCGCGACGCCGACACGGGCGCGACCTGGGCAGAAATGGAAAAACCCGCTGAGCGACTGGCACTCAACGGGTCTCCGGTATTGGTTGCGGGGGCCGGATTTGAACCGACGACCTTTGGGTTATGAGCCCAACGAGCTACCAGACTGCTCCACCCCGCGACTGAAGCTAGCAGTATATGCCAGCTTTGGCGTATCGGGCAAGTTTTTGCATAAATAGGTTCCAAGACCGCATCGCTCGGGCTCCCGCCATTTGTGTCCCGGGGGGTACGTGAAGAAGGTTCCCCCTGTTTTCTTGTTGAGGCTTGGAAGAATCCGGCCCTGGCGGACGTTGTCTGGTCATGTCATGAACTTCCCCCAAGACCCCCCTTCTTTCGGCATGGCGCTGTCGGCCCTGGTGCCGCGGTTGCGCCGCTTCGGACGCTTGCTGACCGGCCATTCGCAGGACTCGGATGACCTGGTTCAACTCGCCCTGGAACGGGCCTGGCAGCACCAGGCCCGCTGGGAGGCAGGGACGCGGCTGGACAGCTGGATCTTTCGCATCATGCAAAACGCCTGGATTGACGAGGTGCGCGCCCGGCAGCGGCAGGCACAGGTGATGGTGGACGACGACGGCGATCTCCCAGCCGAAGCCGCCCTGGCCGCGTCGCCGGTGGACGCCATCGCCGTGCGTCAGGCCGTGGCACAGCTGAGTGAGGATCACCGGGCTGCCGTGGCGCTGGTGCTGGTGGAAGGGCTGTCCTACAAGGAAGCAGCCGAGGCACTGGGCATTCCGATGGGGACGTTGACAAGCCGCCTCGCACGAGCGAGAGAGCAACTGCAGGCGCAACTGGCGCCAGAGGAGACGCGCCCATGCGCGACGTGAACAAGACGGACCCGATCGATGACGCTGCATTGGCAGCCTGGGTGGACGGCGAGCTGGACGCCGGCGCTGCAGCCCAGCTGGAAGTGCAGTTGGGTACCCACCCCACTGCGGCCGCACGCGTGGCGCGGCTGCAGATGCTGAACCACCGCTTGCGCGCAGCCTTCGCCACCGAGTTGGCAGACACCGTGCCCCCTGCGCTGGCGGCCACCGCACGTGGCGATCACCTGCAGACGACGGTTCATGCCAGGTCGGGCCGCGTCTTGCCCTGGCCCGCCACGCGGCCCACCGTTCACGGTTGGAAGCGCTGGGGCGGCCTGGCGGCAGGCGTGCTGCTGGCGGTATGGGCTGGCCCCCTGCTGTGGAACGCCGCCGTCACAGAGCCCGAGCTGCTCACCCAGGCCGACGGGCGCGTGATGGCGCAGGGTGCACTGGCACTCAGCCTGGAGCACAGCCTCGCCGGCGATCGCGAAGGCCAGCCCAGCCCTGTGCGGGTGCTGCTGAGCTTCAAGGACCGCACCGGGCAGTTCTGCCGCACGTTCTCGGCACCGGCAGGCGCGGGCCTGGCCTGCCGGGAAGCCGGCCGCTGGCAGGTGGCCGTGCTGGCGGCACGCCCGCAGGCTCAAGAGCGTGGCCTGCGGCTGGCAGGCAGCGACCTGCCAGCCACGGTACTGGACGCCGTGGAGCACCGCATCGCCGGGCTTGCCCTGGACGCCAGCCAGGAGCGGGCCGCTCGAGATGCAGGCTGGCAGCCATGAAGCCGCCTGCCCGCCCCGCACGCCTGCTGGCGCTCACGCTGCTCACTGCTGCAGCGCTGTGGGCGCATGCGCTGGCGCAGATGCCGGCTCGGCCCGGGCGCTGGCTGGATGCAACGGCGAGCAACGGGCTGGATACAGCTGCTGACACGCCCAACGGCTGCCGGGGCGATGATGACGCATGGCTGCGCTGAATTCGCTGACCCGCCACCTGCTGATCCCGGGCCTGCTGGCCGCGAGTGCTTGCGCCTGGAGCGGCGGGCATGGCAGCCCCGGTGGCGCGCTCCCCGTGAGACCCCTGGGAGGGGCAAGCCTCGGACTGCCTGCACACCTGCCCAGCTCATCCCCCCCGGCGGGTACCGTCGAGCGCGCCAGCCCGCCCTCGCCACGGGACCCACACGACCCCGCGCGGGACACCCCCCGCGAGCCGCTGGCCAAGGACACGACGGCCCGCGAGGCCGCCAGCAGCACACGCACGCCCCCGGTAGCCATTGAAGCTGACAGCCGCGCAGCCCCCGCACCGCTGCGCGCCGAGCGGGCAGCGCGGCTGCTGAGCCTTTACCCGACCCTGCTCGAACAGGACCCCGAGGGCGCCCCCGTGCGGCGCAACGAGGTGACCCTGTGGCTCCCCGAAAGGGCACGCATCCCTGCCGCCCTGTTGGCGCAGGGCTTCGTGCAATTGCGTCAAAGCGAGGTGCTGGGCCGGCGGTTGCTGGTGCTGCGGGCCCCGGCCGGACTGAGTCTCGAGGCGGCCGTGGCCCTCACGCAGCACCTCGCACCGGGTGCTGAGGTGGACTTCAATCACCTGCTGCTGGACAGCGGACAAGCCACCAAGGCCGGCACGCCCCTACCCGCCATCGAGCGCCGTGGCGACGCCGACACGGCGTCCAACGCCCCTCCCGTGCACGTCGGCCTGGTGGACGAAGCGCTGCAGCCTGCACCGGAGCTGCAGGGGCTGCGTGTCGAGTCTCAGCACTGCACGCAGGCCACCTTGCCCGCCCCGCACGGCCACGGCACGGCAGTGGCACGCGTGCTGGCCCGCAGCCTGCGGCGGGCCGGGCGGGAGCCCGTGCTTCATGCGGCCGACCTGGGCTGCGGCCCTGGCGCCGTGGATGCCCTGGCGGTGGCCCTGCAAGCGCTCGCACAGGCTCGCGTGCCAGTGGTCAACGTCAGCGCGGCCGGGCCACACAACCGTGTGATGGCGGCTGTGGTGACGGCCTTCCTGGCCCGCGGGCACCTGTTGGTGGCGGCAGTGGGCAACGACGGTCCGGCTGCGCCGCCGCTGTACCCGGCAGCCTACCCCGGCGTGGTGGCCGTCACCGGCGTGGACCGGCAAGGCCAAGTGCTGGTGGAGGCTGGCCGGGGCGCGCACGTGGCCTTTGCCGCGGCCGGCATCGTGGATCTGGATGCCGCCGACGGCACACCGGGCACCTGGCGTGGCACCTCGTTCGCAGCACCCGTCGTCGCCGCCGCGCTCGCGCAACGCCTGCCTCAACCTGACCCCCGCGCCGCCTCAGCAGCCGTGGCGGATCTGGCCCGTGCTGCGCAAGACCTGGGGGAGCCCGGGCGTGACCCCGTCTACGGCTACGGCCTGGTGGAACCCGTCAGCACCCGCATGGCCAGCACCTCCCGGGCCGCGACGGCCCGCTGACATTCCGACACAAGCCCGGCGGTGGCGGCGGAATAAAGGCGTGGCGCCACGCGTTCTTGCAGATGACCGGGGCCGCTGTCGCGGCCCGGCCCAACTGCAACTGCGGAGAATTTCATGAGCAAGCGCACTTCCCTTCTGCGTATCGCCCTGGCCGGCGGGATCACGGCAGCCGTCCTCGCCGCCTGCGGCGGCGGCGGTGGTTCGGCCCCCAAAAGCCTCACAGCCACACCGCTGTCCTACAGCCTCCAGACCTACATCACCGACAACCTCGCCACGGAATATTCCAAGGTCTGGGTCACGCTGAAGAAAATCACCGCCGTGGACGGCAGCGGCACCGAGGTCACACTGCTGGACGCCAGCAGCAGCCCCGTGACCGTGAACCTGTCGTCGCTGGCCGCCGTGGGCCAGTTCATGTCCACGGTGACATTGCCGGCGGGCGTGTACTCGCAGGTCAAGGTCACGCTGGGCAACGCGGTGCAACTGGTGTCGCTGGATGGTGCGACGACCACCGCTGCCAAGTTCAACAGCACAGGCACCGACTTCGTCTGGACCATACGCGACCTGGACGTGAACCCCGCCAACAGCGGGCAGCTGGTGCTGGACTTCAACCTCGCCAAGTTCACCTACAGCGCCAGCACCGGCATCGTCACGCCGGTGATCGAGAAGCGAGACGCGAACGAGGCCTTTGGCACGTTCGCCCGCCAGCAGGCCGAAGTGCACGGCTCCGTCACCGCTGTGAACGCCACGGCAGGCACCTTCACCGTGACCGACAGCCGCCTGGGTGGCAGCGTGGTGGTGACGCTGGCGCCGGATGCCACCCTCGTCAACGAACAAACGCAGGCCAAGCTCACCCTGGCCGACCTGACCGTGGGTGCCAACGTGGAGGTCAAGGGCACGGTGACGCCGGGCGCCACGACGGCGGACCCATCCACCGTCACCACCTCGGTCGTGCACCTGTTGCCGGCGGGCAGCAGCAGCACCGGAACGGCTGCCGCACCGCGGCTGCGAGGGGCGGGCAGCATCACGGCGGTGAACGGTGCGTGGGTGACCGTGACCCTGAGCGATGCGAACTTCCTGCCCAGCAGCAACAGCATCTCTGTGGACACCAGTTCAGCCCGGTTCACGCATGGCCAGGCGAGCGATCTGGCCGTCGGCGTGGCCGTGCATTTCGTCGGCAAGGCCAGTGGCGCCGGGTCCACCACGGTGGTGGCCTCCGTGTTCGACGTGGACGGTGCTTCGTCCAAACCCAGCGGCAGCGAAAAGCTCGCCTCGGGCGTTTCGGGCAAGGTGGCCACCGTCACCAGCACCAGCGCCTTCACGCTCACCGTCGCCACTGGCACCCCCACGGTGCCGGCCGGCACTTACAGCGTGGACGCCAGCAAGGCCGAGTACGAGACCGGCTCGGCCAGCTGCCTGGTGGCAGGTGCACAGGTGAGCGTGCGCGGCACCGTCAGCGGCACCACGCTGACGGCCAAGAAGATCGAGATTGCCGGCTGCAAGGGCCAGAAGCACTCGTCGCCCGGCCACAGCTGAACCGGCGCTGGCCAAGCCCCGGTGCTCGGGTAGGCTGGCAGTTCCCGTTCAAGGACTGCCAGCCTGCCATGCCCCGCTCCCGAACCCTTGCGCTCTTTCGTGCGGCCTGCACGCTCCTGACCCTCGGGGGCATGCTGGCGCTGCACCCGGCTGTGGCGGCTGAGCCCTTCAAGGTGGCCACGTACAACCTGCGCCTGAACCTGGCCAGTGATGGTCTCGACGCCTGGCCGCACCGCCACGCCCAGGTGCTGGCCATGGCGCAATACCATGACTGGGACCTCATCGGCACCCAGGAGGGATTGCCCGAGCAGATCGCCGACCTGGAAACCCTGCCGGGCTTCGCCCGCGTGGGCGTGGGCCGGGACGACGGCGCGCAGCGGGGCGAACACGCGGCGGTGTTCATTCGCACCGCACGCTTCGAAGTGCTGCGCAGCGGCACCTTCTGGCTGAGCGAAACGCCGGAGCGTCCGTCCAAAGGCTGGGACGGGCGCTGCTGCAACCGCATTGCCACCTGGGTGGAGTTGCAAGACAAGCAGGCTGGCAACCGCACGGACCGTGGCCGGCTGTTCCTGTTCAACACGCATTTCGACCACGAGGGCGTTGTCGCCCGACGCGAGTCGGCACGCCTGCTGCTGGCCCGCTGGCACGCGCTGGCGGGTACCACGCCCACGCTGGTGATCGGCGACTTCAACAGCAGCCCGGGCAGCGAGCCGGTGCAGATCCTGTCCCAAGAGCTGCTCGATGCCCGGGCCACCAGCCGGACGCCGCCCTACGGCCCGGCCGGCACCTTCCAGGGGTTCAGGATCGACGCCCCTTTGCTCGAGCAGGAGCGCATCGACCACATCTTCCACACCCGTGGCATCGAGGTGCTCAAGTGGGGCGCGTTGACCGATTCGTTGCGCGGCCACTTCCCGTCGGACCACCTGCCGGTGGAGGCGCTGGTGAAGCTGCCAGACGCCCCGCGCTGAAGGCCTCTGCGCTGCGGCCCACGGACCGCACGGACTTTGCCGGGCCGGCACACTCACACCATGAACCGCCCTGCCGAGCTCATCATCCGCCGCCCCGAAGGGCTGTTCTGCGAGGCGGGTGGCTTCTACATCGACCCCTGGCGGCCCGTCGAGCGGGCCGTCATCACCCACGCGCATGCCGACCATGCGCGCTGGGGCCACGCGCACTACCTCGCCCACCGCGACGCCGAGGCGCTGATGCGCGCCCGGCTGGGCGACGACATCGCCTTCCAGGGCCTGGGCTACGGCGAGCCGCTGCGGGTGGGTGACGTGACGGTCAGCCTGCACCCGGCCGGCCACGTGCTGGGCTCGGCGCAGGTGCGCGTGGCGCACCGGGGCGAGGAGTGGGTGGTGTCGGGCGACTATTTCGTCAGCGGCGCGGGCGACGTCAACACCACCTGCGCGCCGTTCGAGCCGGTGCGCGCTCACGTGTTCATCACCGAGGCCACCTTCGCGCTGCCCATCTACCGCTGGGCGCCGCAGGCCGACGTCATCGCCGAGATGCGCGCCTGGTGGGCCGGCTGCGCGGCCGAGGGGCGGCATGCGCTGCTGATGGGCTACAGCCTGGGCAAGGCACAGCGCCTGCTGGCCGGCCTGGCCACCGCGGACGCGCCCGGGCCGGTGCTGGTGCACGGCGCCGTGGCGCGGCTGAACGAGGCCTACCGTGCCGGCGGCGTGGCGCTGCCGGCGGTGGCGACCGTCACGGCCGAGACGAAGTTCAAGTCGCTGCGCGGCGCCCTGGTCATCGCGCCGCCGGCCGTGCAGGGCAGCCGCTGGGCCAGGGCGCTGGGGCCACACAGCGACGCCTTCGCCAGCGGCTGGATGCGGCTGCGCGGTGCACGGCGCCGGCGCGGCGTGGACCGGGGCTTCGTCTTCAGCGACCACGCCGACTGGCCGGGGCTGCTGAGCGCCATCCGCGACAGCAGCGCGCAGCGCGTCATCGTGACGCATGGCGACGAGGGCGCGCTGATCCGCCACCTCGGCGAGCTGGGCCTGCGCGCCGAGGCCTTCGCGACCGAGTACGGTGACGAAGGCCAGGGTGTGGAGGCCGCGGAGTGAAGCGCTTCGTGGCGCTGTACCTGGCGCTGGACGCGAGCACGTCGACCCTCGCGAAGGTGGCCGCACTCAAGCGCTACCTCGCCGAGGCCCCCGCGGCGGACGCCGCCTGGGCTGTTTATCTGCTGGCCGGCGGCAGGCCCCGCCGCGCCGTGCCCACGGGCGAGCTGAGGGCGCTGGCCTGCGAGGCGGCGGGGCTGCCCGAGTGGCTGTTCGAGGCGGGCTACGCGGCCACGGGCGACCTGGCCGAAGCCATCGCCTACGTGCTGCCCGACCCGGTGGCACGGCTGGACGAGCCGCTGTCGGCCTGGATGACCAGCCGCATCCTGCCGCTGCGTGGCCTCGATGCCGCAGCCCGGCGCGAGGCGGTGCTGGCCGCCTGGCGGGGGCTGTCGGCGGACGAGCGCTTCATGTTCGTGAAGCTGGTGGGCGGCGGCTTCCGGGTGGGCGTCAGCAAGCTGCTGGTGCAGCGGGCGCTGGCGGAATGGTCGGGCACGGCCGCCGCCGTCATCGCCCAGCGCATGATGGGCTACACCGACATCGACACGCCGCCCACCGCCGCGCGTTTCGAGGCGCTGCTGGGCGAGCAGGCTGGCGAGGTGCGGGGCGGCCAGCCCTACCCGTTCTTCCTGGCGCATCCGCTGCCTGGTGCGCCGCAGGAGACGCTGGGGGCGCGCGAGGACTGGCTGGTGGAGTGGAAGTACGACGGCATCCGCGCGCAGATCGTGAAGCGCGAGGGCCAGGTGTGGATCTGGTCGCGCGGCGAGGAACTGGTGACCGAGCGCTTCCCGGAGGTGTCCCTGGAGGCGGCCACGTGGCCGGACGGCACGGTGGTCGACGGCGAGCTGCTGGCGTGGCGGCGTGGCGAGCCGGCGCCAGCGCCTTTTGCGCTGCTACAGAAGCGCATCGGCCGCACCAGGCTGTCCAAGGCCATCCTGGCCGAGGCCCCCGTGCGGCTGCTGGCCTACGACCTGCTCGAAAGCGACGGCCAGGACC
>JBBIVU010000060.1:0-14403 GCA_037439585.1 Roseateles sp.
GCCCCGGCCATCCTGCGTGCGCTGGGCTGCGAGGTGATCGACATCTACTCCAAGGTGGACGGCGACTTCCCCAACCACCACCCGGACCCCAGCCGCCCCGAAAACCTGGAAGACCTCAAGAAGATCGTGCACGCCACCGGCGCCGAGCTGGGCCTGGCCTTCGACGGCGACGGCGACCGCCTCGGCATCGTCACCAAGGACGGCGAAATGATCATGCCGGACCGCCAGATCATGCTGCTGGCCGCCGACATCCTGAAGCGCAACAAGGGCGCGCAGATCATCTTCGACGTGAAGTGCACCCAGCGCCTGGCCCCGTGGATCAAGAAGCACGGCGGCAAGCCGCTGATGTGGATGACCGGCCACTCGCTGGCCAAGGCCAAGCTGAAGGAAACGGGCGCCCCGCTGGCCGGTGAGCTGTCGGGCCACATCTTCTTCAGCGAGCGCTGGTACGGCTTTGACGACGCGATGTACACCGCCGGCCGCATGCTGGAGATCCTGTCCCGCGCCAAGGACCCGAGCGCTGTGCTGAAGGCCCTGCCGAACAGCTTCAACACGCCCGAGATCAACGTGCCCTGCGCCGAAGGCGAGCACCACGAGGTGGTGACGACGCTGAAGGCCCAGGCCACGCTGGCCGACTTCCCCGGCGCCAAGGAGCTGATCACCATCGACGGCCTGCGCATCGAGTACGCCGATGGCTTCGGCCTGATCCGCCCGTCCAACACCACGCCGGTGCTGGTGCTGCGCTTCGAGGGCCACACGCCCGAGGCGCTGGAGCGCATCCAGCATGACGTGCTGGCGCAGTTGAAGAAGGTGAAGCCGGACGCGACGTTCGCGGCAGGCCACTGATGGCGCTGTGGGTCTATGCCGCGCTGCTGCGGCTGCTGACCCCGTTCTACCTGCTGCGCCTGTGGCGGCGTGGCAGCAAGGAGCCGCTCTACCGGCAGGCGCTGGGTGGGCGGCTCGGCTTTTATGGCGCGCCCGCCGAACCCGGTCGGCTGTGGATCCACGCCGTGTCGCTGGGCGAAACGCTAGCCGCCAGCGCGCTCATCGCCGCGTTGCGTGAGCGCGAGCCGCGCGTCCGCATCCTGCTGACCCAGTCCACCGCCACCGGCCGCGAGGCAGCGCAAGCCCTGCTGCGCGAGGGTGACGCGCTGGCCTGGCTGCCCTACGACACGCCCGGCGCCGTGCGCCGCTTCCTGCGCCACTGGCAGCCCCGGCTGGGCGTGCTGATGGAAACCGAGGTGTGGCCTGTGCTGCAGCGCGAAGCCGAACGTGCGGGCTTGAAGATGGTGCTGGCCAACGCGCGCCTGTCAGAGAAAAGCCTCCGCCAGGGCCGGCGCTTTGCTGCGCTGCTGCGCCCGGCCGCCCAGCGCATCACGCTGGCGCTGGCCCAGACCGAGGCTGACGCCGAGCGCATCCGCGCCATGGGCACGGCGCGCGTCGAGGTGGCAGGCAATCTCAAATACGACATGGCGGTGGACGCCGCGCTCATCGCCCGCGGCAAGGCCTGGGCGGCACAACTGGGCCGCCCCGTGCTGATGCTGGCCGTCAGCCGTGAAGGCGAGGAGCAGGCGTTGCTGGCCGAGTGGCTGAAGCAAGCCGCTCCGCGCCCGCTGCTCGCCATCGTGCCGCGCCACCCGCAGCGCTTCGACGAGATTGCGGAGCTGATCGCAGCCACCGGCCTGAAGCTCGCGCGGCGCAGCCGCTGGGCCGATGAACCGCCGGCGGAGGCGCTGGCCGCTGACGTCTGGCTGGGCGACTCCATGCGCGAGATGCCGCTCTATTACGGGCTGGCGAGCGTGGCCTTGCTGGGCGGCAGCTTCGAGCCGCTGGGCGGCCAGAACCTCATCGAGGCGGCCGCCTGCGGCTGCCCGGTGCTGGCCGGGCCGCACACCTTCAACTTCGCGGAAGCGACGGAGCTGGCCCTGGCGGCCGATGCCGCGCGGCGCTGTGCGTCGCTGCCCGACGCCGTGCGGGACGGGCAGCGCTTGTGTGCCGATGCCCTGCAGCGCGACGGCATGAGCCGCAGCGCCCTCGCCTTCTCGGCGGCGCACCGAGGCGCCGCAGCCCGCATGGCTCAGGCCATCAGCGCGCTGCGCGGCTGACAGCCGTCGCCGTCAGCTGCCGCTGCCGGCGCCCTGCGGTGCCCAGCCGCCGCCCAGCGCCTTCACCAGTTGCGCCGTGGCCGCCCACTGCGCGCCGCGCAGCTGGGCCAGCGCCCGCTCGGTGGCCAGCGGCGTGCGCTCGGCTTCGGTCACGTCGAGGTAGCTGACGGCGCCCTTGTCGTACCGGCTCCTGGCCACGGCCAGCGCCTGCCTGCTGGAGGCGAGCGTGCGGTTCTGGGCGTCCATGGTGACAGCCCGGCCCTGCAGTTCGGCCAGCGCGTCGTCCACCTCGCGCAGGGCTTGCAGCATGCGGCCCCGGAAGGCGGCGAGGGACTCGTCCACCTGGGCCTTGGCGCCGGCGAGGTTGGCCTTGTTGCGGCCGCCTTCCAGGATGGGCAGCGAGATGCTGGGCCCCACGCTGTACAGCCGGGCCGGGGCGGCCAGGATGTCGCTCAGGTCCTTGCTCTGGTAGCCGAAGCTGCCGGTCAGGCGGATGGAGGGGTAGAAGGCCGCTTCGGCAATGCCGACCTGGGCGGTGGCAGCGTGCAGCTGCGCAAGGCTCTGGGCCAGGTCCGGCCGGCGTTGCAGCAGTTCCGACGGCAGGCCGGCGCGGAGGGCCGGGGGCGTGGGCAGCGAGGTGGTGACCTGCAGCTTCAGCTCGGCGGCGCCTTGGCCCGTGAGTGCGGCAATCTGGTTGAGCACCAGGGCCTGGCGGCGCGGCAGGTCGGCCACGTCGGCATCGGCCGAGGCAAGTTCGGCGCGCACACGCTCCAGGTCTTGCGTGGTGGACGAGCCCGCGTCGAAGCGCGTTTGCGCCACCTTGAAGGCGCTGGCGCGGCTGTCGCGCAGGCGGCCCAGCGCGGCGGCTTCGTCGGCCAGGGCGCGCCATTGCCAGTAGGCGGCGGCCACATCCGCCGTGAGGGCCACGCGGGCGGCGGCGGCGTCGAGGGTGGAGGCCTCCAGCTGGGCCTGGGCGCTCTCGGCCTGGCGCTTCACGCGGCCCCAGAGGTCCAGCTCCCAGCCGAGCGAGGCCTGCACGCCGGTCTGCCAGCCTTCAAACGTGATGGCCTGCCCGCCCAGCACCGGGGTGGTGACGGACTTGGCCGAGGTGCGCAGGCCGGTTTCGCTGGCGCCCACGTCCACGCGCGGGAGTTCGTCGGCACGGGTGGCACCGAACACGGCGCGGGCGCGTTCGATGCGCGCCGCCGCCGCTGCCAGCGTGGGGCTGGCGCGCAGGGCCTGGGCTTGCAGCGCGTTGAGCTGGGCGTCGCCAAAGATCAGCCACCAGTCGGCTTGCAGCTCGGCGCCTGCGGCGGGTGCCACGGCACGGTAGGCGGCCGGCGCGTTGGCGGCGGGGGCTTGGTAGTTGGGGCCCAGCGTGGTGCAGGCAGCGAGCGCGGCCGTGGCGACGAGGGTGAGGACAGTCTTGAGTTGGATCATGTCTTGATCTCCCGAATTCAGTGGGCGGCTTCGGCGGCGCCGGCGCCGCCAAGCACCTTCTTGCTCATCCACACGATGGCCACGCAGCTGATGAGCGCGAGGCCCAGGATGAGGAAGGCGTCGTTGTAGGCCATCACAAAGCTCTCGCGGCGCACCACGTTGTCCAGGGCCTTGGTGGCCATGTCCTGCGCGGTGGTGAGGTCGAAGCCCTTGCTGGCGAAGTTCTGGGCCAGCGTGTCCAGGCGCGCTTGGGTGGCCGGGTCGAACATCGTCACCGCCTCGCCGATGCGGGCGCTGTGCAGGTGCTCGCGGTTGGTAAGCAAGGTGGCCAGGGTGGCGATGCCCACTGCTCGCGCCGGGTCAGCAGCGTCTGCAGCGCGGCGATGCCGATCGAGCCGCCCAGGTTGCGCATCATGTTGAACATGCCGGAGGCGCTGGGCAGCAGGTTGGGTGGCACGCCACTCACCGCGAAGTTGGTCAGCGTGATCATGATGAGCGGCTGGCCCAGGGCCCGCACCACCTGCGCGGCGATCAGCTCCGGCCCGGCGGTGTCGGCGCTCATGTGGGTGTTCATGAAGCACGACAGCGCGAACAGTATCAAGCCCACGCTCATCATCACGCGGTTGTCCAGCTTGGTGGACAGCTTGGCCGCGAAGGGCATGATGAAGAGCTGCGGCAGGCCCATCCACATGATGACCAGGCCGATCTGCATGGGCGTGTAGTTCGCGATCTGGCCCAGGTACAGCGGCAGGATGAACGCCGAGCCGTACAGCCCCATGCCCGTGGTGAACGCGATCACGCCGGCAATCAGGAAGCTGGGGCGCCCGAGGATGTGCAGGTCGATGAAGGTGTTCTTGCGCGTCAGGCCACGCCAGGCCCAGCCGTAGATGCCGCCGATGGCCAGCACCGCCGCCGTGATGATGAAGGGGCTCTGGAACCAGTCCTTGGCGTTGCCCTCTTCCAGCATGGCGGTGAGCGAGCCCAGGCCCATGGCCATGAAGGCAATGCCCCACCAGTCCACGTCACGCAACAGCTTGAGGTTCATCGGCTCCTTGTCCAGGCCGATGGACACGCCCAGCATCAGCAGCACGCCCGGCACCCAGTTGATGTAGAAGATGCTGGGCCAGCCGTACAGCTCGGTCAGGTAGCCGCCGATGGTGGGGCCCAGGGTGGGCGCCAGCGTGGCGGTCATGCCGAACAGGGCCAGGCCGATGGGGCGCTTCTTCAGCGGCAGCTTGCGCGTGACCAGCGTCATCGCCATCGGGATCATCACCCCGCCCGTGAAGCCCTGGGCTGCACGGAAGGCGATCATGGATTCCAGGCTCCAGGCCATGCCGCACAGCGTGCTGAACAGCAGGAACAGCGCCACGTTGACGATGAGGTAACGCCGCGTGGAGAACACCACCGACAGGAAACCCGCCAGCGGAATGACCACGATCTCGGCCACCAGGTAGGCGCTGGAGATCCAACTGCCCTCTTCCTGCGTGGCCGACAGTGCGCCAAGGATGTCGCGCAGCGAGGAGTTGGTGATGGCGATGTCCAGCACCGCCATGAAGGCGCCCAGCAGGCTGGCCAGCACGGCCAGCCAGGTGCGCCCGCTGACCCGCTCGCCCGGGGGCGGTGGGAGGTAGTTTTCGTTGCCCATGGCCGCTTACTCGGCGATCTCGACCTCGACCTGCACCGACAGGCCCGGCACGATGCGGCTCGCCGCCTCGCCCAGCGCCTTCAGGCTCTCGGCCTCGAACACCAACTTCACCGGCACGCGCTGCACGATCTTGGTGAAGTTGCCGGTGGCGTTGTCCGGCGGCAGCAGCGCGAAGCTGGCGCCGGAAGCGGGGGCGAAGCTGTCCACCTTGGCGAGCAGGTCCTGGCCGGGGAAGGCGTCCACCTTCACGTGCACCTTCTGGCCCGGCTTCATCTTGGCGAGCTGGGTTTCCTTGAAGTTGGCCACGATCCAGGTCTCGGGCTCAACGATGGCGGCCAGCTGCTGGCCGGCCGTCACGCGCTGGCCCACTTCCACCGTGCGCTTGCCGATGCGGCCGTCGTTCGTGGCCTTGAGCTCCACGTAGCCAAGCTGGTTCTGCGCGTCCTTCAGCTGCGCCTGCGTGGCAGCCTTCTGCGCATTGGCCGACTGGCGCGCGCTTTCAGCGGCCGTCACGGCCTCCTTGGCAGCGGCGGCGCTGGCCTTGCGCGAGGCCAGGTCGGCGCGGGCCACGTCACGGGCGGCCAGCGCTGCATCCAGCTCCTGTTTGGAGGTGGCGCGCAACTCGGCGCCGAACAAGGCCTGGCTGCGCTTGGCTTCCAGCTCGGTGCGGGCCAGCACGGCCTCGGATTGCGCCACTTGCGCGCCCGTTGCCGCCGCCTGGGCCTTGGCCTGGGCAATCTGCGCGGCGCTGGTGGCAATGGCTGCATCGGCCTGGGCAATCTGCGCCTTCAGGCGCTCGATCTGCACGGCCGCGTCGGCCGGGTCCAGGCGCAGCAGCACGTCGCCGGCCTTCACGACGGCGTTGTCCTGCATGCGCATCTCGGTCACCACGCCGGCCACGCGCGTGGCCACGGGGTGGATGCGGCCGGCGATGAAGGCGTTGTCCGTCTCCACCAGGTGCTGGCTGCGCCACCACATGCGGCCGCCCAGGGCTATGCCGCCGACGAGCAGCAGCGCGCCCACGATCAGCAGCGGCACCGGCGGGCCGCTCTTGGCTGCAGCAGGGGCGGCGGAGGTTTGTTGCGGTGCGTTCATGTCGATGTCCTTGTCGTCAAACGTTCGAAGTGGTTCGGGTGGTGGCACGGGGGCAAAGCCGCCCCATGCCACCGGTCTGGAAGCGCTGCAGCGCGGCAACGACCTGGCCCTCGTCGCTCATCGCGAAGGGGCCGTGCCGCACCAGCGGCTCGCGCAGCGGGCGGCCGGAAAACACCGCCAGGCGCAAGGCCTCGTCGGCGTGGATGGGCGTGTTGCCCGGACCGGCCAGGCTCAGCGCCCGGCCGATGGAAAGCGGGAGATCGGCCGTGTGCCCGCTGCCGTCGATGACGAGGGCAAAGCCTTGCTCACCGTCGGCCAGCGCGAAGTCGTAGCGGGCGCCGGCCTCGATGTCCACCAGCGCCAGCGCCGTGGGCCAGGGCAAGGCCAGCTCGGCCGTGCCGCCAAACACCTGCACCGCCTGCCAGCCCGCACCCACGCGGCGTGGCATCTGCTCCGGCGCCAGGCGCATCACCGCCGGCTCGCGCAGCTTCTGCTCGGCCGGCAGGTTCACAAAAATCTGCAGGCCGTGGGCCTCGCAA
This sequence comes from Roseateles sp., assembly GCA_037439585.1. GTDB lineage: Bacteria > Pseudomonadota > Gammaproteobacteria > Burkholderiales > Burkholderiaceae_C > Pelomonas. Next base: position 6,825 of record JBBIVU010000060.1, read on the forward strand.
CCGGGTTCGATGGGGAACTCGTCATGCATGACACCCCGGCCGGCCAGTGTCCAGTGCAGGCCGCCGGGCAGGATCTCGTGCTCGCCGCCCAGCGAGTCGCGGCTGACCATGCCGGTGGCCGAGTCGTCAAACAGGTAGGTCACCGCCGAGAAGCCCGCGTGCGGGTGCGGCGCAAACACCGGCTCGCGCATGCGGAAGTGGTCCACCATGATGAACGGGTCCAGCAGCGCCAACGGCTCCCGCCAGCCCTCGGCCTGGAAGCCGGCGCCAATGCGGTGCCTTTGGGGTGGGAGCAGACAGGGCGTTGACATGGTGGACGCAACTGTAGAGAGTTCCATTTCCGGCGAGTAGCCGCAAAATCCAAACGGACCGTTCCGGAAACGAAACGAGAAAAACGAAATGAAGATCGACGACCTGCTGTTGCTCGCCCAGGTTCACAAGGCCGGGTCGCTGTCCGAGGCCTCACGGCAACTGGACCTGCCCAAGGCCACGCTGAGCCGCCGCCTCACGGCGCTGGAGACCTCGGTGGGCGCCCGCCTGTTCGTGCCCGGCGCCAGCCGGCTCACGCTGACCGAGCTGGGCGAACAACTCGCGGAGCGTGCCGCGCGGCATGACGACGACATTGCCGAAACCCGCCACTGGCTGGCTTCGCGCGAGTCCACGCCCCAGGGGCGGCTGCGCGTGTCGGTGCCGGCGGAATTCGCCATGCTGGTGCTGGCCGAGAGCTTTGCGCGCTTCGTGCGCCGCTACCCCAAGGTGGAACTGGAACTGGACACCACGCCCCGCCGCGTGGACCTGTTCAACGAACCCTACGACGTGGCCGTGCGCATGGGCCCGGTGGACGAGCCCGACCTGATCGCGCGGCAGTACATGCTGCTGGAGCGCGGCCTGTACGCCAGCCCCGTCTACCTGCAGGCCCGGCCCGCACCGCAGACGCCGGCCGACCTGGCCGAGCATGACTTTGTGGTGCTCTCCCAGGCGCGGGGCATGAACAGCACGCTGCAGAACGGCCGGCAGACGGCCCAGGTGACGCTGCGCGGCCCACTGGAGGCCAACTCCATCGGGCTGGTGCTGTCACTCACACGAGCCGGCGGTGGCATCGGCAGTTTTCCCTTCGGCATGGTGGCCGCAGACGTGGCCGCCAGCACGCTGGTGCCTGTGCTGCCCGACTGGCGCTACGAGCCCCTGCCCGTGCACCTGCTCACCGCCAGCCGCCGGCTCATGCCCGCCAAGACGCGGGCCTTCATCGACCACCTGTTCGAGACCGTGCCCGAGTGGGCCAAGGGCGCCTTGCTCAGCCTGCCAGCAAAGCCTTGAGGCCGGCTTCGTCCAGCACCGGCACGCCCAGCGTGCGGGCCTTCTCCAGCTTGCTGCCGGCCTCTTCGCCGGCGATGACGTAGCTGGTCTTCTTGGACACCGAGCCGCTGACCTTGCCGCCGGCATCTTCGATCAGCGCCTGGGCCTCGTCGCGGCTCAGCGTGGGCAGGGTGCCCGTCAGCACCAGCGTCTTGCCCAGCAGCGGGCGCGGCCGGTCGTCGGCTTCGCCGGCGCTTTCCTTCGGCTGCACGCCGGCCGCCAGCAATTGCTCCACCACCTCGCGGTTGTGCGGCTGGGCGAAAAAGGTGTGGATGCTGGCGGCCACGATGGGGCCCACGTCCGGCACCTCCAGCAACTGCTCCACGCTGGCGGTCATCAGTTTGTCCAGCGTGCCGAAGTGGCGGGCCAGGTCCTTGGCCGTCGTCTCGCCCACCTGGCGGATGCCCAGCGAGAACAGGAAGCGCGCGAGCGTGGGCGCCTTGCTCTTCTCCAGCGCGTCCACGATGTTCTGCGCGCTCTTCTCGGCCATGCGGTCCAGCGCCGCGAGCTTGGCCACGCCGAGCTTGTAGAGGCCGGGCAGGCTGGTGACGATGCCGGCGTCCACCAGTTGCTCCACCAGCTTGTCGCCCAGGCCCTCGATGTCCATCGCGCGGCGGCCGGCAAAGTGCAGCAGGGCCTGCTTGCGCTGCGCCGGGCAGAACACGCCGCCGGTGCAGCGGTAGTCCATGCCGCCGCGCTCGCGGGCGGTCTCGGTGCCGCAGACCGGGCAGTCCCGCGGCAGGCGGAAGTTGGGCACGTACTGCGGGCGCTCACCGGGCACGCGGCCGACCACCTCGGGGATCACATCGCCCGCGCGCCGGACGATGACCTTGTCGCCCACGCGCACGCCCTTGCGGCGCATCTCGAAGAGGTTGTGCAGCGTGGCGTTGCTCACCGTCGTGCCGCCCACGAACACCGGGTCCAGCCGCGCCACCGGCGTCAGTTTCCCGGTTCGGCCCACCTGCACGTCGATGGCCAGCAGCGTGGTGACCTGCTCCTGCGCCGGGTATTTGTGGGCCACAGCCCAACGCGGCTCGCGGGTCTTGAAGCCCAGCTTTTGCTGCAGCTCGCGGGAGTTGACCTTGTAGACGATGCCGTCGATGTCGAAGGGCAGCGCGTCGCGCCGGGCTGCCATGGCGCGGTGGAACTCGACCAGCCCGGCCGGACCCTGCACCACGGCACGGTCGCCGTTGACGGGCAGGCCCATGGCCGCAAGTGCATTGAGCAGGCCACTGTGGGTGGCGGGCACGTCCCAGCCCTGCACCTCGCCCAGCCCGTAGGCGTAGAAGCACAGCGGGCGCTGGCGCACCAGGGCCGGGTCCAGCTGGCGGATGGCGCCGGCGGCGGTGTTGCGCGGGTTCACGAAGGTCTTCTCGCCCTTCTCGCGCTGGCGCTCGTTGAGCGTCTCGAAGTCGTCGCGGCGCATGTAGACCTCGCCGCGCACTTCCAGCACGGCCGGGGCATCGCCCTTCAAGCGCAGCGGGATCTGGCCGATGGTGCGCACGTTCTGCGTCACGTCCTCGCCCGTTTCGCCATCACCGCGCGTGGCGGCCTGCACCAGCACACCGTGCTCGTAGCGCAGGTTCATGGCCAGCCCGTCGAACTTCAACTCGGCGGCGTATTCCACCGGCGGGTCGGTCTCCGTCAGGCCGAGTTCGCGGCGCACGCGGCTGTCGAAGGCGATGGCGCCGCCTTCGGTGGTGTCGGTCTCGGTGGTGATGGACAGCATGGACACCACGTGGCGCACCGGCGTGAGGCCGGGCAGCACGGCGCCGATGACGCGCTGGGTGGGCGAGTCGGCCGTCAGCAGCTCGGGGTGGGCGGCTTCCAGCGCCTGCAGCTCGGCAAAGCGCTTGTCGTACTCGGCGTCGGGCAGTTCCGGCGCGTCGAGCACGTAGTAGAGGTGGGCGTGGCGGTGGAGTTCGTCGCGCAGTGTGGCAGCGCGAGCGGCAAGGGCTGCGGGGGCGGTCATGGCCGCATTGTCGCGGCGCTGCGGTGGCCGGCTCAGTCGGCAAAGCGCTCACGGATCACCCGGCGCGCATCGTCGTCGCCCAACAGGGCTTCCACGCAGTGGCCGTCGATGAGCCCGCGTTCGGCCTGGCTGCGCAGCTCGGCGGCACATTGCAGCTCATCCCACGGGGCTTTGTACGGGCGCCGTGAGGACAGCGCGTCGTACACATCGGCCACGGCAACAATGCGTGCCGGGATGGCAATGTCCGGCATGCGCAGGCCGCGCGGGTAACCACTGCCGTCCCCCCGCTCGTGGTGCCCCGCAACCACCTGCTGCATGATGAGGGCCGAGGCATCTCCGGACAGCCCGAGGTCGCTGATGATGTGGCCCACGAGCTGTTCGCCGATGGCCACATGCTGCTGCATCAAACGCCATTCCTCCGCATCCAGCTTGCCCGGCTTGAGCAGGATGGCGTCGGGGATGCCCACCTTGCCGATGTCGTGCAGGGGGGCAAACAGGTGGAGGTACTCCACGGTCTCGTCGCTCAGGCCGTAGCGATGGGCCACGCCCTGCGCAATCAGGCGCGAGTACTTGGCCATGCGCTCCAGGTGGTGGCCCGTCTCCACATCACGGATGCGGGCCAGGCCGGTGGCGATGTCCACCGCGCCAATCAGGTGGTGCACCGCCGAGAGGCGCAGCAGGTACAACTGGGCGATGATGTCTGCGAACTGATCCAGCACCTGCGTGACGGCAGGCGAGAAGGCTGCACGCTCGGTGGAATCAAAGAACAGGAAGGCCGACAGCTCGTCACCGCGGAAGATGGGCAAGGTGTAGCTGCTGCGGTACTGCTGGGACTTGAGCCAGTCGGTGTGCCCACTTGAAACGGTGAAGCTCTGGTCAATGTCATCCACCACGCGCGGCAGGCGGGCGTCTCGCAATTGCAGCAGCGAAGGCACGCTCGCGAGCGTGGCCTGGTAACGCGTGAGCGTGGGACCGCCCTGGTTGCTGCTGGCGAAAGTCTTGAGCAGGTCGGTCCCGGGGTCGTACAAAGCCAGCGCGATGCGGCCCAGGAAAGGGTAGCGTGACAGCAGGATGCCGTGCAGGCTTTGGATGCGCTGGCCAAGACCCGACCGTTCGATTTCGGCGCGATTCAGGACATGTTCGGAAAGTCGCATGGCTGGGCTGCAGTCGATTGCAGTCCGGAGATCGTAGCCGTAACCCTCCTTTTCCGATGGCCCTGCCAGTGCTCCCAGGTCCGATGTTCAGGGGTACACGGTATTTCTTCCCGATGGCTCCGTGCCCACTTCGCACCAAGCCGCAGCGCCGCCACCGGCGCCTTTGCAAGGTGAATCAGGTTTGCGAACCCGCCATGCGCTTGGCGGCGGTGATCATCACCTGGTCCACCCGGTGGCTGTCCACGTCCACCACCTCGAAGCGCCAGCCCCACTCCACCACGTCCGTGCGGCGCGGGATGCGGCGCAGCATCACCATCAGGAAGCCGGCCAGCGTGTCGTAGGTGCCAGCTTGTGGCCAGCCCTCGATGCCCAGCGCGCGCTCCACATCGGGAATGGGGGTGATGCCGTCGGCCAGGAAGCTGCCGTCTTCGCGGCGCACGATCTGTTCCTCGTCGTGCGGGGCCACCAGCGCGCCCATCACCGTGCTCATCACGTCGTTCAAGGTCACCACACCCACCACGCGGCTGTACTCGTTCACGACAACGGCGAAGTCCTCGTGCGCTTCGCGGAACTGCGTCAGCATCTCCGACAGCGTGAGCCGGTCCGGCACGATCAGCACCTTCTTCACCAGCAGGCCGGCACCACCGTGCAAGGCCAGGGGCTCGTCGCGCAGCACGCGCTGGAACAGGTCGGTCGCGTCCACGTAGCCCACCACCTGGTCCACGTCGCCATCGCAGATCAGGTAGGTGGAATGCGGCGCGTCGGCAATGCGGTTGCGGATGAGCACGTCGTCGTCGTCGCGCGAGAAGAAGACGATGCGTTCGCGGTTGGTCATCACCGTTTCCACGGTGCGCGTGTCCAGCTCGAACACGTTCTCGATGACTTGCTGCTCTTCGTCGGCCACCACACCGGCCTGGTAGCCGGCCTCGGTGAGCGCCAGGATGTCGCGGTGGCTGATGGTCTCATCGCGCTTGGCTGGCAAGCCCAGCAGGCGGATCAGGCCTTCGGTGAGGCCGCTGAAGGTCCAGGCCAACGGCCGCAGCAAGCGGCACAGCAGCAGCATCGGCCCGACGAGCGTCATGGCCACGCGCTCCGGCTCATTCATGGACAGGCGCTTGGGCACCAGGTCCGCCAGCACGATGAACAGCGAGGTGATGCTGGCAAACGACGCGCCGAAACCCAGCGTGGCGGCCAGTTCAGGCGACACCAGCAGCCGCAGGCCGGCCTCGAAATGCGGGGTGAAGGCGCCCTCGCCCACGATGCCCGCGAGGATGGCGACGGTGTTCACGCCGATCTGCACCACGGTGAAGTAGTCACCGGGTTGCGCTTGCACCGCCAGAACCTGGGTGGCACGCGCGTCCCCCGCGTCGGCTCGCTGCTGCAGGCTCAGCCGCCTGGATGCGGCCAGTGACAGCTCGGCCATGGAGAAGAAAGCGCTGGCGGCAATGAGGAGGGCAATCAGCAGCAGGCTGGTGGTCAAACGCCGGTACCGGAAGCTGGAATGCGCATCAGTTTAGGGCCTGTCATGCCCCCAGCCCGGGCCTGACCGCAGCCGATGCTCAGCTGAACAGGCGTCGCGCGGCAGGCGAGCCAGCTGCCAGGTCGCGCTCGGCCAGCGCAAGGTAGAGCTTCTTCAACTCGACATCGATGGCCGCAAAAGCGTGCAGGCCCAACACCTGGCCGCGGTCGTCGCACACCTCGGCCTCCAGGTCGCGGGCCAGGGCGCGGGCGGCCTCCTGCCAGGCGGCAAAAGGCTCGGCCTCGGCCGGTGTCTGGGGCACGTCCAGTGCCAATGTCAACTCGCGCAGCGACAGCGCCTCCGGGTCTTCGGCCAAGGCGGCCTGCGCGTCGAACTGCAAGGTCAGCACCGGCGGCGCACCCTCTTCGTCAGAAGGCAACGCCAGGCGGCCCGGCAGCGCCCCAGCCACGAAGCCATGGCGCGCGGCAGACTGCTGCACGAAACCCGGCGTCCACGCCGCCGCCTTGGCTCGCAACAGCAGGGCCAGTTGCGCATCGTGGCTGGCCGCGAACTGGTCCAGCTCGCGGGCACGGGCCACGATGTCCAGCATGTCAGGGAACTGCACGAAGCCGCCGATGCCGTCCGCGAAGGCCTGGATCTTCTGCACGAACTCCGAGTACTCGATCTCGTTGAGCGCACCGCTGCGGTTGGCCAGCTTGAGGCCGGCCTGGAACTCGCTGTAACGCTGACCGGGCGCGGGCAACTCCCACTCGCCGGTCAGGGCGTTCAGGCCTTCGATCTGAAGCGGCTTGGTGCCGGCACGGCGGCTGCCAGGCTGGTGCTGCAGCGCCAATTCGCCGGCCACCGGGGCCTCGATGGTGATGGTGGCGATGGCGTCGATGAGCGCGTCGATACGGGCCGAGGCACGGCGCTGGGGGCGGGCCATGGCCGGCAACGACACCTCCAGCGGGTCCAGTTCAGCGGCGGGCGCTTCCGCTGCCGTTGCCTCGGCACCCTGCGCGGGGGCACCGAAATGCGGCTCCTCCGGGGCCGGCACGGCCCGCTTGGGACCGGCCTTGCGTGCGGCCCAGGCACCGTGGGCCACCACGCCGGCCAGCACGGTGCCGCCGGCGATGGCCAGGAGTTGGGTGAGTGTCATGCTCATGAGGCCTCCCGCTCGGCCGAACCCAGGGACGACAGAGCCCGCAGCGGGGCGAGGAGCGAAGCGAAGGTGGGAGTCATCATGTGTCTGCCATGGCCAGGGCCTTGTCCATGTCGACGGCCACGATGCGCGAGACGCCCTGCTCCTGCATCGTGACGCCGATCAGTTGCTCGGCCATTTCCATGGCGATCTTGTTGTGGCTGATGAACAGGAACTGCGTGCCCTTGTGCGACATCTCGGCCACCAGCTTGGCATAACGCTCGGTGTTGGCGTCGTCCAGCGGTGCGTCCACCTCGTCCAGCAGGCAGAAAGGCGCGGGGTTCAGCATGAAGATGGCAAACACCAGGGCAATCGCCGTCAGTGCCTTCTCGCCGCCGCTCAGCAAATGGATGGTGCTGTTCTTCTTGCCCGGCGGCTGGGCCATCACCTGCACGCCGGCGTCCAGGATTTCGTCGCCCGTCATCACCAGCTTGGCC
>JBBIVU010000061.1:0-14327 GCA_037439585.1 Roseateles sp.
GCGCACGCAGCTGCCGCGCATGCCCGTCTACCGCGAGCGCGCACAGGCGCTGTCCGCCCTGCTGGCGGCCGAGCCCGGCTGGCGCGTGTCGCCGGGTGTGCCGCAGGTCAACGCCTTCCAGCTGCACCTGCCGGTGGCGCCCGAGGCCTTGCGCACCGCGATGTTGGCGGTGGCGGCGCAGGACGGCTTCTGGCTGGGGGCGCGGGCGGTGGCCTCGCACGTCATGGAGGGTGGCGCGATGGTGGAGGTGGTCATCGGCGATGCCGCCGAGGGCTGGGCCGATGCCGACGCGCTGGCCGCCTGGCAGGCTGCCGTGGTGTTGGCGCAGCGCTGAAGCGACCCGGCGTGTCAGGGTCCGCGTAAGCCGGCGGTCCTAGGCTGGGCACCATTGCCTGCAGCCCCGGAGCGCCCATGACCCGCACCAGCCCCTACCAGGTCGGCCTGGACCAGAACGCCGCCAACCACGTGCCGCTGTCGCCGCTGAGTTTTCTCGGCCGCGCGGCGGCGGTGTTCCCGGATCGGGTGGCGCTGATCCACGGCGAGCTGCGCCAGACCTGGCGCGAGACCGAGGCGCGCTGCCGCCGGCTGGCGAGTGCGCTGAAGCAGCACGGCGTGGGCCCGGGTGTGACGGTGGCGGCCATGCTGCCCAACACGCCGGCCATGTTCGAGGCCCACTATGGCGTGCCCATGGCGGGCGGTGTGCTGAACACGCTCAACACGCGGCTGGATGCCGAAGCCATCGCCTTCATGCTGGAGCATGGGGAGGCGCGCGTGCTGCTGGTGGACCCGGAGTTCGCCACCATCGTCGGCCGCGCGCTGCAGGCCGTGGAGCCGCGCCACCGGCCGCTGGTCATCGATGTGCTGGACAGTGGCGCGCCCGAGGCGCCGCGCCTGGGTACGCTGACCTACGACGAACTGCTGGCCCAGGGCGACCCGCAAGCCGCCTGGCAGCTGCCGGCCGACGAGTGGGATGCCATCGCGCTGAACTACACCTCGGGCACCACGGGCAACCCCAAGGGCGTGGTCACGCACCACCGGGGCGCCTACCTCAACGCGGCCAACAACGTCATCGCGTGGCAACTGCCGGATCACCCGGTCTACCTGTGGACGCTGCCGATGTTCCATTGCAACGGCTGGTGCTTCCCCTGGACCATGGCCCTGGTGGGCGGCACCAGCGTGTGCCTGCGGCGCGTGGACCCGGCACTGGTGTGGCAGCTGATGCACGAGCACGAGGTGACGCACCTGTGCGGCGCACCCATCGTGTACGGCATGTTGATCAACGCGCCGGCCGCCGTGCGCGGCACGCTCAAGCGTGTGGTGTGCGGGCTGATCGCCGGGGCACCGCCACCGGCCGCCGTCATCGAGGGCTGCGAGGCGGCGGGCCTGGCCATCACGCACGTGTACGGGCTCACCGAGGTCTATGGCCCGGCGGCCGTGTGCGTGCAGCAGGAGCACTGGGCGGACCTGCCGCCGGCCGAGCGCGCGCGGCTCAACGGCCGCCAGGGCGTGAGCTACCCGTTGCAGGAAGCGGTAACGGTGCTCAACCCCGACACGTTGCAGCCCGTGCCCGCCGACGGCGAAACCATGGGTGAGATCTGCTTCCGCGGCAACGTGGTGATGAAGGGCTACCTGAAGAACGAGCGGGCCACCGAGGAGGCCTTTGCCGGGGGCTGGTTCCACACCGGCGACCTGGCAGTCGTCCACCCGGACGGCTACATCAAGATCAAGGATCGCAGCAAGGACGTCATCATCTCCGGCGGCGAGAACATCAGTTCGGTGGAGGTGGAAGACGTGCTGCACCGCCACCCGGCGGTGATGCTGGCGTCGGTGGTGGCCCTGCCCGACGCGAAGTGGGGGGAGGTGCCCTGTGCTTACGTGGAACTCAAGCCCGGGGTGGGTGCCACCGAGGACGAGATCGTCGAGTTCTGCCGCAGTCAGCTGGCGCGCTTCAAGGTGCCGAAGCGCGTGGTGTTCGCCGAACTGCCCAAGACCTCGACGGGCAAGATCCAGAAGTTCCTGCTGCGCGAGCGGGCCAAGTCGGCCAGCGCCATCGAGTGACGGCGCTGGGCCTGTCGCTCAGCGGCGAGCGCCGCCGCCGGCGCCGCCCGTCGGGGCCGGGCGGGGGCCGCCCAGGTGACGGAAGGTGATGCGGCCCTTGCTCAGGTCATAGGGCGACATCTCCAGCGACACGTTGTCGCCGGCCAGGATGCGGATGTGGTGCTTGCGCATCTTGCCGCCGGTGTAGGCGATGACCTTGTGGCCGTTCGTCAACGTGACGCGGAATCGCGAGTCCGGCAGGATTTCGTCGACGACGCCTTGCATTTCAATCAGTTCTTCTTTGGCCAAGTGTGGGGCTCCGTAGCGATGTTGAAGACAGGAGGCCGTGCACGAGGCCGTGCCGGCGCCGGGTGCGGCCGGAGCCGCGGGCGCTGCTCAATGGCAGCGTGCCCAGGCCAGGCCTTCGACCCGGGCGTAGCGCAAGGCGGCCTGCGGGCTGATGAACTGAGGCGTGAAGCGCATGACGCGATCCACGCTGGCCATGCCGCTGCCGGAGCGGATCGACACCAACGCGTCGAAACCGCCACCCTCGCGGGCCTGGGTCATGGGTGAAACGAGGAAACGTCCCACCTCGATGTTGTTCTTGTTCATATTGTTCTTCTTTTTTGGGTGGTTGCCGAGCCGGCTTGTGCCGGCTGCGGCATTTGGGCGCTCATGCGCCCGGGCACGAATCAAAGCGCGCGGATGTTCGAGGCTTGCGGGCCCTTGGCACCTTGCGTCGCTTCGTACGACACCTTGGCACCTTCGGCCAGCGAGCGGAAGCCGCCGCCGTTCTTGATTTCGCTGTGGTGGGCGAAGAGGTCCTTGCCGCCGTTGTCAGGCGTGATGAAGCCGAAGCCCTTGCCGTCGTCGAACCACTTCACGGTGCCGGTTTCTGTCGTCATGGTGTTTCCTTTGGGAATGCTGAGATGGATGGAGACCCTCCGCAGGCGCCATGCCGGGCGGAGACAGAAACACTCAAGAACACTCACCGGGAGTTGAAGCTGTAGCGAGCCGCTCGCAAGAAGGGCCAGGGGGTGGCCAGCGGGGCTGCAGATAAGACCTTGAGGAAACGGTCTTGTGCGAATCTATCCGCCGAATGTACCACGACTGGGCCGTTTTGTCGCCGGGCGCTGCAACGCGGCCGCCTTCAGCCGTAGGCATAGAGCAGCGCGGCGAAGAAGTGGCAGGTGCTGCCGCCCAGCACGAACAGGTGCCACACGAAGTGCGAGTAGCGCACCTTGTTGTCCATCAGGAACACGAACGCCCCCAGCGTGTAGCTGAGGCCGCCGGCCACCAGCAGCGTCAGGCCCGCAGCCGGGAGGCGGTCCAGCAGCGGGCCGGCGGCCAGCAGCACCACCCAGCCCATGGCCAGGTACAGCCCCGTGGACACGAACCGGTGCCTGAGTCGGTTCAGCAGCTTGATGGTCACCCCAAACGCCGCCGCCGCCCACACGGCGATCAGCAGGGTCACGCCCGGGCCGGTGTGCAGCACGCCGAGCGTGAAGGGGGTGTAGCTGCCGGCGATGAAGACGTAGATGGCGGCATGGTCCATGCGCAGCAGCCAGGCCTTGGCGCGGCCTGCAGGCAGCGCGTGGTACAGCGTGGAGACGCTGTACAGCAGGATCATGGTGGCCGCGAACACTGCGGCTGCCACCACGTCGGCCGCACGGCCATGGCTCACGGCGCGCGTCACCAAGACGGGCAGGGCCGCGATGGCCAGCACCGCGCCCAGGCCGTGGCTGATCGCGTTGGCGATCTCTTCGCCAAGGGTCTGGGGTCGGTCGGGGTGCGTGATGGTGGGAGGCATGGTCATCTGGACTTGCAGACGCGAGGATTCCAGCATGCCAGCCCGGCGTGACAGCGACACGTGCCCACGCCACGCGTCGGGTTTTGCTCTCGCAGCGCTGGATTGCACAGCCCGTGCGCCCTTGAGACACTGCCTCGGAACAACAGCCGACTTCACTGCGGCCCCTGGCATGCACATCTTCGAGACGGTGGGACCCTGGGCAGCCGTCTTGCGCGGCTGGGCGCTGTTGCTGTGGGGGATCGGCCTGGCGGGGGGCCGCGCCCATGCGACGGAGCCTGAGCGTCTGGTGACGCTGGCGGCCAGCGAGCGCGTGCCCTACCTCGGCGAAAGTCTGGCCAGCGGCGGCTACGTGGTGGACCTGGTGACCGAGGCTTTCCGTTCGCAGGGCTACACGGCCCGCTTCCAGTTCTATCCGCCGGCGCGGGGCAGCGCGATGTTGCGCCAAGGGGATGTCGACGGCCTGGTGCCGGCCACAGCGGGCGACGCTGCCCCGACGGCCGGTCTGCAGGCCTCCGACCCGTTCCCGGGCGACATCCTGGGCCTGATCAAGAAGACCGCCACTGTGCTGCCCGGCGGCCCCCTGCCGGTGGGAGGCGGCCTGATGGCTCTCGTGCGCGAGCTTCGGCAGCGCGGGGCGAGCATCGGCGTGGTGCGTGGCGGGTTCGGGGAGGACACAACCGCCGCAGCGGCCGACACCGCCAGCGACGATCTGCAAAACCTCGACAAGCTCGACCGCGACCGGGTGCAGCTGCTGGTGATCGACAAATACACCGCCGCCGACCTCATCAACGGCCGCCGCCCGCATCTCATCGGCAAACTGCAGTTCCTGCCTGGGGCGTTCCAGACGCGCCCGTTCAACGTCGTCTTCAACACCCGCACGGCTCAAGGCCGGCAGCGCTTGGCCGCGTTCAATGCCGGGCTGGCACAACTGCTGCAATCGGGTGGGCTCGACCGCATCCTTGCCCGCCACGGCCTGCAGCCTGTCAGCACGTCGGCCAAGGGCGAGAAGCAGCTCACCATCGGCACGGTGAACAACGCCGACATGCTCGTCATGCGGCAACTGGCCCGCGAGTACGAGGCGGCCCACCCCAAGGTCAAGCTGCTGTGGCGGGTGATGGACGAAGGCACGCTGCGCACCCGCCTGCTGAGCGACCTTGCCATCGCCGACGGCCAGTTCGACATCGTCACCCTCGGCGCCTATGAGGTGCCGCTGTGGGCGCGGCGCGGCTGGCTGGCGCCGCTGTCCAACCTGCCGGCTGCCTACGACGTGGACGACCTCTTCCCCAGCGTGCGTGCCGACCTTGTTCACGCCGGCCAGCTCTACGCGCTGCCCTTCTACGCCGAGAGCTCCGTCACCTACTACCGGACCGACCTGTTCCAGGCGGCCGGCCTGACGCTGCCCACCCAGCCCACCTGGGACGACATCGCCCAGGCTGCGGCGCGGCTGCACAGGCCAGCGGACGGTGTCTACGGCATCTGCCTGCGCGGCCGCCCGGGCTGGGGCGAGAGCATGACGCTGGTGGGCACGATGGTGAATGCCCACGGCGGCCGCTGGTTCGACGAACGCTGGCGTGCCGAAATCAACTCGCCCGCGTGGGAGGCTGCCGTCGGCCTCTATGTGGGTCTGCTCGGCCGGTACGGCCCGCCCACACCTGAAGTCAACAGCTACAACGAGAACCTGCGGCTCTTCGCCGCCGGCCACTGCGCCATGTGGGTGGATGCCACGGTGGCCGCTGGCATCTTGTTCGATGCCAGGCGCTCCCAGGTGTCAGACCGCGTGGCCGTGGCTGTCGCCCCGCGCGCGAAGACAGATCGGGGGGCCGCGTGGCTGTGGAGCTGGTCGCTCGCCGTGCCGCATTCGTCAGCCCATCGGGCCGAGGCGCAGGCCTTCATCGCCTGGGCCACCTCACGCCCCTACGTCCAGGCCGTGGCGAAGCGGCAGGGGTGGGTGGCGGTGCCGCCCGGCACACGCATGTCCACCTACCAAAGCGCCGAGTACCGGGCAGCTGCCCCGTTCCACGCGGCGGTTCGCGCTGCGTTGGAGGCGGCTGATGGCCATGCCAGGGCGCTCAACGCCAACCGCAGCTACACCGGCGTTCAGTACGTCGGCATCCCGGAGTTCCCGGCCATCGGCGGGCTGGTGGCCGTGGAGATTGCCAAGGCCCTGACGGGGCAGCAGACCGTGAAGCAGGCACTGCAGCGGGCCCAGGACGCCACGACGAATGCCATGGCGGCGGCGGGCTACGCCAGCGGCCGGGCGGACCCCTGAGCCAGCCGCTGCCTGGCTTGGCAGGTGCGGGAAGCAGGTTCAGGACCTGACCCCCCGTTGAACCACCTGCCGTGGATTCAGGACGTTGACATGCAAGCCGCAGCTCTCGGATACTGAATTGGAACCGGTTCCAATTTCTCAACGAGGGAGACAAGACGTGAATCAACGATGGTTTGTGGGTGGCGCTGCTGCCCACAGGGGGCGTGCCGTGCGCGCTGCTTTCGTGGGTGGCTTGCTGGGCATCGTGCTCGGCGCTGCCGTGCTGGTGGGGTGTGGCGGCGGGGCAGGTGCAGCGGCCGCGCCGGGCACACCCTCACCCATGCCCACCCCGACCCCCGAGGGCCTCACGCAGCTCAAGACCAGTGGCACCCAGTGGGTGGACGCCAACGGCAAGCAGGTGCTGCTCAAGGGCACCAACCTGGGCAGCTGGCTGGTGCAGGAGTTCTGGATGCTGGGCCAGGGCGGCAACGGCGTGACTGACCAGTGCACGCTCGAAGCCAAGCTGACCGAGCGCTTTGGCTACAGCGAGAAAGAGCGCCTCATCAAGCTCTACCGCGACAGCTGGATCACCGAGCGAGACTGGGACCAGATCAAGGCCTTCGGTCTGAACGTCGTGCGCCTGCCCATCCTGTGGAGCGTCATCGAGGACGAGAAGAGGCCCAAGACCCTGCGCGCCGACGCCTGGAACCACCTGGACTGGAGCATTGCCCAGGCCAAGAAGCGCGGCATCTACGTCATCCTGGACCTGCACGGCGCCCCCGGCGGCCAGACGCCCAACGACCACACCGGCTGCGCCGGCCAGAACAAGTACTGGACCGACACCGACGCCCAGGACCGCACCCGCTGGCTGTGGCAGCAGATTGCCGGCAAGTACAAGGACGAACCCGTCGTGGCCGCCTACGACCCGCTCAACGAGCCCTGGGGCGCCACGTCTGACGCGATGGTGACCCGCGTGGAAGACCTCTACAAAACCATCCGCGCGGTGGACGACAAGCACATCGTGCTGCTGCCCAGCCACTACGGCAGCATCGACGGCTACGGCAACCCCACCTCCAAAGGCTTAACCAACGTCGCCTTCGAGATCCACCCCTACCCCGGCCTCTTCGGCGACCGGCCGGGTGACACGCCCTACATGATCCACCGCGACTGGCTGCGCTGCGGCCAGAGCGGCACGGGCGGCGTGTGTGCCTACAACAAGCAGGTCAGCGACCTGAAGGTGCCGCTGCTCGTCGGCGAGTTCCAGCCCTGGCAGGGCGCGGGGCTGGACCTGGGCGGCCAGATCGCCCGCGCCACCTACGACACCTACGCCAGCTACGGCTGGGCGGCCACCTCGTGGTCGTACAAGCTGGTCACCGCAGCGGGCGGCTCCGGCAAGGGCACCTGGGGCATGGTCACCAACGCGCCCAACAACAACGTCGACACCGGCATGGGCCTGGTGGCCAAGGCCAGCACCTGGGACTGCGCGGGCTGGGACTCCAGCCTTGCCAACGCCTGCGCGGTGAAGGCCGCCACCATCAAGGTGGGCGGCACGGGCGCCAAGACCTACTACTTCGTCATCAAGAGCGGCGCCAGCGCCGGCAGCAACCCCGACGTGTCGTTCGACAAGATCAGCATCATCGACAGCGCCAGCAAGGCCGAGGTCATCACCAACGGCAACTTCGGCTCCGCCACCGGCTGGACGACGCTCACCATCAGCGGCAGCCTGAACCTCAACTTCAACGACACCACGGCCGGCAAAACCCCTGCCGGAAGCGACGGCGGCGTGCTGCGTGTGACGCGCCCGGACGGCGTCTCCGGTGAGGTGAACGGCGGCGTGTACCAGGCCATCACGCTTGAGGGCGGCAAGACCTACACCCTCAGCGGCGTGTTCAAGGACAACGGCAGCAGCAACACCTGGGCCGAGATGTACCTGCTGGACAGCAAGCCCGTGCAGGGCAAGGACGTGGTCGACATGACCGGCAAGGTGGACTTCACCACCGCCACCGTGGCCGACATCGAGAACCTGTTCAAGAGCTACGCCACCCAGGCCCTCGAACCGCACTCGGGCCTGGCCCAATGGCTGGTGAGCGCCACGGCGCCCGAAGTCTTCCAACTGCCGGCGCGCCCTGCGGGCCTGAAGCTGGTGGAAGGCACGGGCGGCAATGCGCTGAGCTGGACGGCCAGCACCGACGGCAAGGTGACGGGCTACGCCGTCTACCGCGCCCCCGGCGCCTCGGCCAACTACACCCAGCTCGCCACCAAGGTCGCGGCCGTCACGTACACCGACGCCATCGCCGTGCCTGGCACCGCCTACAACTACGTGGTGACGGCGCTCACGGCTGCCAACGAGAGTTTCTACAGCGACTCGGCCAGCACCACCGTGCAGTACGTGGCTGTGCCGGCCACGATCCAGGCCGAAACCTTCACCGCCATGAGCGGTGTGGAGCTGGAAACCTGCACCGACACCGGCGGCGGCCAGGACGTGGGCCACTTCGACCCCGATGACTGGATCGAGTTCAAGATCAGCGTTGCCACGGCGGGAAAGTTCACGATGGATTACCGGCTGGCCACCGCCAACGGCAGCACCGGGTTTGAAATCTGGGTGGACGGCGCCAAGGCCGTGGACGTGATGGCCGTGCCCAACACCGGCGGCTGGCAAACCTGGGTCACGCAGGCCAGCGCCCCCTTCACGATGACGGCGGGCAACCACACGCTGCGCTTCAAGTCCATCGGCAAGGAGTGGAACCTGAACTGGTTCAAGGTGAACGCGCAGTGACCGGGTTGTGGGCCCACGGTGCACGGCTCAGCCGACGCCTGGGCTGCGCAGCGGCGCATGCCGTGCAGACGGCTGGGCCTGCAATGCCGCATTGATACGCGTCAGGTGCACTGCCAGCGGCCCCGCCTTGGCCGTGGCGATCTGCACCGGCTGCGACACCAGGGCTTGTGGGCCTAGCAGCAGGGTAGCCATGTCGCCGCCGGCCGTCTCCAGCCGCTGCACGAGGGCCTGTGTGCCAGCGCTGCTGTTGGTGAGCAGCAGCGCGTCACAGCGGCCCGCCTGCAGCATGCGCAGCCGGCTGGCCAGGTCGGCCGGCGTCTCGGCCACCTCGAACACCTTGGCGTCGCGCGCTGCTTCCATGGCCTGCCCATAGTGAGAGCCCGACACCAGGCACACCCGCAGTCCCTTCAGCTCCGCCGGTGAGCGCGCTGCCACGGGCCGGTCGCGCCTGCTTACGGCCCACAGCCCAGATGTGAACAACGCCGCCGAGAAGGCCAGACGGCTGCTGCGCTCGGGCGTCTCGCTGATGCCGAAGCCCAGCGCCTCGCCGCGCTCGGCCATGCGGAGCAGTCGCGGGAAGGGCACCAACTGCAGCGCCCAGTCCAGTTGCGCGGCTGCGCCCAACCGGCGCAGGAAGGGTTCGATGGCCGTGCGGTTCACGCCCTGAGCCAGCGCCAGCGGCACCACCGGCCGCGCAGTCTGCGCTTCGGCGGGCACCACCAGCGCGGGCACGCCAGCCAACGACAGCCAAGCCAGGCAAAGGCGGCGTGCCGTCGGCGTGGTGGGTGGCGCAGCCGGTGAGGCGAAGGCGATGCAGCGCATGCAGGCAGCATAGGTCCGTCTCGGAGCGAGGCGTTGATGGCCATGTCGGCGTGGGGGTCAGGGTGGCGGTGCAGGGTGATTCGGTCGGGTCCGTCAAGCCTGCACCACGTTGCGGCCCTGGTGCTTGGCCCGGTAGAGCGCGGCGTCGGCGCGGGCCATCACGGCGCTGGCGCTCTCGTCACCTCGCTCGGCCTCGGCAATGCCGAAGCTGGCGCTGAGCGGCCAGTCCTGCTCCAGCCAGCGCAGCGGGGCGGCGTCCACCAGCATGCGCATGCGCTCCGCCACCAGCGCGGCGCCGGCGATGTCGGTGTCGGGGAGCAGCACACAGAACTCCTCGCCGCCCAGTCGGCCGAAGCGGTCCACCTCGCGCACGCAGGGCTGCAACTCCTGCACCATCTGGCGCAGCGCGGCGTCGCCGGCGGCGTGGCCGAGGGTGTCGTTGAGCTGCTTGAAGCGGTCCATGTCGATCATGACCAGCGCGTAGCAGCGGCCCCGTGCCAGCCAGGCGTGGGCGTGTTCCAGGGCCTGGTCGAACGCGCGCCGGTTGAGGGTGCCAGTCAGCGGGTCGCGCTCCAGCAGGCGTTCGATGCGCAGGATGAGGCGCATCAGCACCAGGAAGGCGAGCGTCGCGTTCTGAAGCAGCATCAGCACGAGCGCCGCCCAAAGGAAGACCAGGTTGAAGGCAGTGGGCACGCGCATGTCAGCGGTGCTGCCGGGGTTGACAGCGGTCTCCACGCAGCGCGCCGCCATGAGCCCGGCGATAAGGAAGAGGGGCAGCGCGAGCGGCGCGGGCGTGCGGTGGCCGTCGGTGCGGCGGCTCAGCGCGCGCCAGGCGGTGGTGCCGGCTGCCAGCGCGAGCCCTGCCCCCACACCCGTGACGATGCGGGTCTGCCAGAGCATGTCGCCTGTGTAAGGCAGGGCCAGCAGCGCCAGCGCAGCGACGGCCGCGGTGCAGGCCCCCGCTCTCCAGCGCAGCTGGTGTTGGGTGATGCCTGAAACGGCGGTGCCCAGCAGCGTGAAGGCCCCGACGGCAGACACGTCACTGGCCCAGCAGATGGCGGTGCCGGGCTGTGCGCTGCGCAAGGCGTGCAGCGCCAGAGCGAGGCTGACCGCCGCGTTGGCGCCTGCCATGGCCAGCGAGGCGCGCGGGGCGATCCGGGCGATCAACGCCATGGCCACCCAAACCAGTGCAGCCATGCCCGAGACCAGGATGCTGCCGGCCAGCAGGGTTTGTGTTTCAGCCGACGTGACGCTCATGCCGCCTGTGCCTGCAGCAGGTGCGTGGCCACGCACACGCGATTGCGGCCTTCAGCCTTGGCGCGGTAAAGCTCCGCGTCGGCCCGCACGAGGGCCACTTCGCCATCGGCGTTGCCCACCACAGGCAGCGCCACGCCGAAGCTGGCTGTCAGGTCCAGCGTCTGGCCCTGCCACTGCAGTGGCTGCGCGGCGAGTTGCGTGCGCAGCCGCTCGGCCACGGTGGCGGCCATGCCCAGGTCGCGTGGGGAGGCGAGCGGCAGCAGGGCGCAAAACTCCTCGCCGCCCAGCCTGCCCAGGTGGTCCACCTCCCGGAGGCTGGCCTGCCAGAGGCGCACACAGTGCCGCAGCGCCGCATCGCCTGCGGGATGGCCGTGCAGGTCGTTGATGCGCTTGAAGTGGTCGATGTCGATCATCACCAGCGCAAAGCCGCGCCCGCGCATCAACCGGGCCTGGGCTTCGGCCAGTGCCTGCTGGAAGGCCCTACGGTTGAGTGCGCCAGTGAGTGGGTCGCGGCAGGTGAGGTGCTGGATGCGTGAAACGAGGCGCCAGATCAGCAGCGCGATCAGGTTCAGCGTGATGCCGGCGGTGATGACGAACCACAGCACCGCCCGCCCCGGGCTGGGCTGCTCGCCGCCGAGGGCCTGCGCGTTCCAGTCGGGCATGAGCAGCAGCTCGCCGGTGTGCGCCAGACCCAGTGCCACCAGGCCTGCGAAGGGGGCGGTCATGCAGGCCGAGATGAAGGGGGAGAGTTGTTTGCCCAAACCCTGTGCCACGTCACGCACGGCCAGGGCTGCAAGAACGGTCACGCCAACAGCGCCAGCCACCTGAGGCGCCACGCTTGAGCCGCTGGCCAGGCTGCCGGCAATGCCTGCCGCGCCAAGCCCGGCCACCCAGGCCAGATCACGTGGGCGCTGGCGGCTGCGCAGCATGCGCCGCAGGGCCAACATCAGCAGCAGCATGCCGGCCAGCAGCCCGAACTCGGGCACGGCCTGGCGCAGCAGCACCGGCCAGCCCGCCATGCACTCGCCGCAACCCTGTGTGGCGATGCGCACCAGGTGCGCCGCTGCCATCAAGCGGCTGGCACGCGGCGCCATGCGGAAGGCCTGGGCGAGCGTCAGCCACGCGGCAGCCGCCATCAGGTTGAAGACGGCGCTGATCTGGAGGACGGTCGGGACGTCGAGAAAATCCATGCGACGGGCAGTGACAGGTCTGGCATCTTGGCAGAGAACGACACAATCGCCGGCATGCAGAGATGGGTATTGATCACCGGAGGCTCACGCGGCATCGGGGCTGCGGCCGCGCTGTGCTGTGCCAGGAGCGGTTGGGATGTGGCGCTCAATTTCGCCCGCGACGCTGCAGCGGCCGAGGGGGTGGCAGCGCAGGTGAGAGCGCTGGGCCGACAGGCGCTGGTCTTGCAAGCCGATGTGGCCGACGAGGCCCAGGTGGCCGCCTTGTTCGAGCGCCTGGACGCCGCCGGCGGCCGGCTCGCGGGCCTGGTGAACAACGCCGGCATCGTGGCGCCCGCCGCGCGGCTGGAGGCCATGACGCCTGCCCGCTGGCGCCGCCTGTTCGACGTGAACGTGATCGGCACGCTGCTGTGCTGCCAGCAGGCCGCGCGGCGCATGAGCACGGCACGCGGTGGCGCGGGCGGGGCGATCGTCAACCTCAGCTCCCGCGCGGCGGAGTTCGGCTCGGCCGGCATCTACGTGGACTACGCCGCCACCAAGGGCGCGGTGGACACGCTCACCAAGGGCCTGGCGCGCGAGCTCATCAGCGAGGGCATCCGCGTGAACGGCGTGCGGCCCGGTGTCATCGAGACCGACATCCACGCCAGCAGCGGCATGGATGCGAGCGGGGTGGCGGCCACCATCCCCATCCAGCGCCTGGGCCGGCCCGAGGAGATTGCCGAGGCCATCGCCTGGCTGCTCAGCGACGCGGCCAGCTACACGGTGGGCGCGCTGTTGGACGTGGGCGGCGGGCGCTGAGGGCGGGTCAGCGCTTCTCCACGAAGCTGGATTCCAGCCCCGTCTGCTCCCGCAGTCGCGCGGCCGTGGCGCGGGCTTCGTCAGCGTCCGGGAAGGGGCCGGCGCGCAGCCGGTGCAGGCCGGCCTCGCGCACGATGGTCAGCAGCGGCAGCAGGGCCATGTCGGCCTGGGCCACGCGCTGGCGCAGTGCCTCGGCGCCGCCCAGCTTGCCGAAGGCGCCGAATTGCAGCCAGTAGACGCCGCCGGCGGCGGTGCTGGCTGCAGCCCGGGGCGTGGTGTCGCGCAAAGGCCCGCCGGGCGCGGCGTCGGGCACGAAGACCGGCGGCGGTTCGGCAGGCGGTGTGGCCCACAGGCCAGCGCGGATCTCGGCGTAGGTGATGCGTGTCACCTCCACGTGCGCCACGCCGCGCAGCAGGTCGAGCTTGAGCGCGGCGGTGTAGCTGAGGTCGATGACGCGGCCCTTGTGGAAGGGCCCGCGGTCGTTCACACGCACGATCACCTCGCGGCCGTTGGCCGGGTTGCGCACGCGGGCGTAGCTGGGGATGGGCAGCGTGGGGTGGGCCGCCGTCATGGCGTACATGTTGTAGACCTCGCCGCTGGACGTGGGCCGGCCGTGGAACTTGTTGCCGTACCAGGAGGCCAGGCCGCGCTCGGTGAAGGGCGCGTCGGTGGTGAGGGGCTCGTAGCGCTCCCCCAGCACCTCGTAAGGCTTGTTGGGGCCGCCGATGCGGATGGGCTCCACGCGCGGCGCGGCGTCAGGCACTTGGGCCAGGTTGGGCGGCGGGTTGAGGCCCGGGCCGTCACGCTCGACCGGGGCGGGCGCAGGCACGGCCGTGGGCGCCGGTGCGCGTGTGGCGCAGCCCGTCAGCGTGGCCAGCGCCAACAGCAGCAGGGCCAGGCCAGTATGCTTTGCCCCCTCTTTCCATCGTTGGTGCCATGCCATGAGCAACTTCGTCTTCTCCCCGGCCGAGATCCCCAGCGCGTCCGTACGGGGCACGGACGCGCGTTACGCGGTGCGCCGCATCTTCTGCGTCGGCCGCAACTATGCCGATCATGCCCGCGAGATGGGCGCCGACCCGACGCGCGAGCCGCCGTTCTACTTCACCAAGCCGGCGCACGCCCTGACGCCCTCGGGTGCCACCGTGCCCTACCCGACCGAGACCCAGAATTACCACTACGAGATGGAGCTGGTGCTGGCCATCGGTGCGCCGGTGTTCAAGGTCATGCCCGAGGCGGCGGTGGCTGCGATCTGGGGCTATGCCGCCGGCCTGGACATGACGCGCCGCGACCTGCAGGCCGCCGCCAAGGCGGGCGGCAAGCCCTGGGACACGGCCAAGGGGTTCGACCAGTCCGCCATCCTGGGCGAGATCGTGCGCAAGAGCGAGCTGGGCA
>JBBIVU010000062.1:0-14311 GCA_037439585.1 Roseateles sp.
CCTCCTCTCGACTGACAAGGTTGACTACAAAGCTGCCTCGCGCCAGACGCAGGGTCTGGACATTCCGCCTGACCTGACCCAGCTCGCCAAGGACAACCGCGCCCAGGTGCAGGGGGGGGCGATCACCGCCTCGGCGCTGTCCGCCGTGAAGCCGGCCAACTCCACCAATGCCCAATCGCTGGTGGCCGGCAGTGTGGCCACCAATGCCGCCGGCGACGTGCGCCTGGAGCGCAGCGGCACGGACCGCTGGTTGCACACCTCCGCCACGCCCGAGCAGCTCTGGCCGCAGATCCGCAACTTCTGGCAGGAGCGTGGCCTGGAGGTGGTGAAGGAAATGCCCGAGGTGGGCACCATGGAGACCAACTGGGGCGAAAACCGAGCCAAACTGCCGCAGGACTTCGTGCGCTCCACGATCGGCAAGGTCTTCGACGGTCTGTACTCCACTGGCGAGCGCGACATGTACCGCACGCGGGTCGAACGCAGCGGCACCGGGACAGACATCTTCATCAGCCACCGCGGCATGCAGGAGGTCTACACCTCCCAGGGCCGGGACTCGACCGCCTGGCAGACCCGCCCGACCGACCCCTACCTCGAAGCCGAGATGCTGTCGCGCCTGATGCTCAAGCTCGGCGGCAAGGAAGAGGCCGCCAAGGCCGTAGTGGCCGAAGCCGGCAAGCCCGCGCCGGCTGCCACAGCCAGCACGATCAAAGTCGGTGGCAACAACAGCGTGCGGCCGGAACGCCGCGCGCTGTCTGAAGTGCCGGACAGCCTCAACGTCAACGATGGCTTCGACCGCGCCTGGCGCCGTGTCGGGCTCTCGCTGGACCGCCACGGCTTCACCATCGAAGACCGCGACCGCGCCTCCGGCCTGTTCTACCTGCGCTACGCCGACCCCGAGCAGGCTGGCAAGGACGAACCCAACTTCTTCCAGCGCCTGTTTGGCGCCAAGGTCGCAACGCCGGTGCGCTACCGCGTCTCGGTCAGGGCCGATGGCGTCAAGAGCACGGTGCGCATCCTGGACGAACGTGGCCAGGGCATTGCAGACGACAACGCCAAGCGCATCCTGTCTCTGCTGATGGACGATTTGAAGTAGTCCGCCGCCCGGAAGGCTCCCCGCCGTGATGCGCTTCTGCAGTCTCGGCAGCGGCAGCGGTGGCAACTCGACGCTGATCGAGGCCAGCCAGGGCATCACGCACACGCGCCTGCTGGTCGATGCCGGATTCAGCATGCGCGAGTTGGTCCGGCGCCTGGCACGTGCAGGTTGTGACCCGGAGCACGTGGACGCCGTGTTCGTGACGCACGAGCACGGGGACCATGTCGGCTGCGCACTCACCTTTGCCGCACGCTACGGGCTGCCGCTGGTGACCAGCCGTGGCACCTGGCGTGCCGTCGCCCAGCCAGACTTCGACCCCAAGCTGCTGCGCCTGGTGCGTGATGGCGAGCCCATGCAGCTGGGCGACATGACGCTGCGCCCATTCACGGTGCCACACGACGCGCAGGAGCCGTTGCAACTCGCCGTCGACGATGGTGCAGACGCCTTGGGCATCGTCACCGACCTCGGCAGCGCCCCCGAAAGCGTGGCCACCGCGCTGGCCAACTGCCGGGCCCTGCTGCTGGAATGCAACCACGACGAGGACCTGCTCCGGGCCGGGCGCTACCCCCCGGCACTGAAAAAACGGATCCTCGGCAGCCACGGCCACCTGTCAAACAGCGCCGCAGCGGGTCTGCTGGTGAGGTGCAGGCACGCGCGGCTGAAAGCAGTCGCCGCAGCCCATCTCAGCGAGCAGAACAACACGCCAAGCCTGGCCCGCGCCGCATTGGCCGGCGCCCTTGGCACTGAGGCATCAGATATTCGCGTGGCCCATCCCAATCTCGGGCTGGATTGGCAGTCTCTCGACTGAACCGGACGGCAAACCCCTGGCGCGCAAAGTTTTGTAATCACCCGCAGCAAACTGCCCCGAGATGTCTCAAAAATGAAAAAAGCCGCCGCTGCTTGCGCAGCGACGGCTCTTTTCTTGGGGACGAAGCGATTACTTCGAAGCGGCGGACGCGCCAGCGTCGGCAGCCGAGGCGCCAGCGTCAGCAGCGCTGGCAGCAGCGGAAGCGGCTTCCGAAGCGGCCGGTGCCGGAGCGGCAACGGGGGCCGGGGCCTCAACCTTGGGTTCTTCCTTCTTGCTGCAAGCGGTCAGCGCAGCAGCAGCCAGCAGGGAAGCCAACAGGATCGACTTATTCATACTTGTCCTCAAACGTTTAAACGACGGTGCAAACCATAATTTTGGGGCCGGATGCCAGGCTTGTTGACCGGCTGCCGACCCCGACAGAACAAGACGCGGAAACCTCGAGCGCTTCCCTCGCCTAGCCCGCAATTATAGGGGTTTGTGTGACTCTCGCACTCACAAGCCCAAAGTCGTCGGCGCAAATGAATCGCTGGAGCGTTGTGCAAGGGCATCAAACCATTCCAGGGCCCGCTGCCGGGGTGCGGCGTCGAGGCTGACCTCCCCCCGCCATAGATGACGATCGAACAGCCGCAACGTCAATGCCAACTCCTTGCCTGTGGCCAGAAAGAGGCTTTCGGGAACCGCTTCCAGCCGGACCTCCGGGTCGACTGCACGGGCACAAACGCAGTGGGCATAGTCCCGCCGCCAGCGCACGAAGCGCGCGTGGCGCCGCACGACGTCGTCGTACTGCAGGGCCAGCAGGTTCAGCTGCCGTCCCGCCCTGGCCCAGGACGCCAATGCAGCGAGTGCCTGCGGCGTGGACAGCGGCCAGTCGACCAAGCTGGCGTCCCAGGCGTGGATCTCCCGGCTGCCTTGCGCCGCAGCCCACGCGAGGGCCTCGAGGAGCAGGCGCTCGAATTCGGCTCGCCCAGCGAAGGCCTGGGCATTCATGGCTCGTGCGGCTGGACCCAGCCGTCCTCGGTCCATTGGTCCAGCAACTCGCGGGCATCCGGTGACAGGCGCTCGACTTCCGCAGCACTCAAAACACGCCGATCGGCAAAGTTGCGCATCAACGCCGCATCGCGCCCGCCGGCACGGAAGCTCTCGCCGTTGAGGAACACATGGGACTCGTCGTACAGCATGCGGCTGCGACGGTCCAGCGCAGCAGCCACGCCGGATGGCAACACCTCGCCCGGCTCGAACCAGACCTGGGCCTTGGGCTCCGTGAGGGCTTCGCCCAGGGCGCGCTCCAAGGCCAGGGGGCGCTGAACGGCCGCCTCGACGGCACGCCGCGCAAATTCCAGCAGGGCTGCTGGAACCCGGGCAGGCTCGGTGGATGCCTCCTGCCGCGGGTCCGCATAGAGTTTGCCGCCCTCATCGACGTCGTCGAAAAGGCGCGGCAGCAGTTCCGCCGCCAATGCCTCACCAGTCGAAGCACGAAAACCGACCGAGCCGGTCACGCAGCCAGCACCCACGGCCACGCCGTCATGGGCCCAGCCAGGCGGCAGGTAGAGCATGTCGCCCGCCTCCAGCACGTGCTCTTCCTCGGGCTTGAAGTTGGCAATGATTTTCAAAGGCACGTCGTCCCGCAGCACGGCATCGCGCTGGGCGCCGATGCGCCAGCGGCGCTGGCCTGCCAGCTGGATCAGGAAGACGTCGTAGGAATCGAAGTGCGGCCCGACGCCGCCGCCATCGCTGGCCACCGACAGCATGAAGTCGTCCAAGCGCGCATCCGGCACGAAGCGAAACAAGTCCAGCAAGGCACGCGCCTCTGCCAAGTGCTGATCCAGCCCCTGGACCAGCAAGGTCCAGCCGGGCTTGCTCATGGCTGGCAGGCGAGCGATAGGCCCGTGCTTGAGTTGCCAGTTGCCGTCGAACGCAGTCACCAGGCGCGACTCGACGTCGTCGCGCGCAGCCAGCGCAGCCAACGCCTTCAAAGTGGCCGGCGGCGTTGCGCCCACGAAGGCCTGCCGCACCAGCAACGGCTTCTTCTGCCAGTGTCGGCGCATGAACTGGACTGGACTCAGGCCGGCCAGCATGGGGGTGGGGAGATCGATCTGCATGGCAGCCATTGTGCCGAGGGTGGCATGCGAAAATCTTGCCCATGCAAGTGACCCGCCCCTGTGTCGTCTCCCTGCGCTGGAGACTTGAAGATGCCCACGGTCAGCTCATTGATGAGCTGATGGAACCGATGGAATTCCTGCTCGGCGGCGACGACCTGTTTGCCAAGGTGGAGGCCGCGCTGGAAGGCCAGGAAGCCGGTTTCGAAACCGCGCTGGCCCTGCAGCCGGAGGAGGCCTTCGGTGACTACGACCCGGGGCTGGTCTGCTTCGAGGCGCGCACCCTGTTCCCCGACGGCGTGGAGCCCGGCCTGCAGATCGAGGGCCTGCCCGAGGGTGCCGCGACGGAAAGCATGCCGCAGAGCATGGTCTACACGGTGACAGAGGTCTACCCCGAGCACGTCGTGCTCGACGGCAATCACCCGCTGGCGGGCATCGGTCTGCGCATGCACCTGACGCTGCTGGACGTGCGCGCGGCCACGGAAGAAGAAGTGGAGGCTGGCTCCGTGGGCGAGCCCCTCTTCATGGTGCAAACCGGCGCACCACCGGACGAACCGATCCACTGACGCCGAGGGCGCTGCTCAGGCGCCCTTTCCGTTTTCGGCGGTTCGCGGTGCCCGTCAGGCCTGGCCTGTCGAGCCGAAACCGCCTTCACCGCGCACTGACGCATCGAAGCTGTCAACCCGGCGGAACGCGGCCTGCACGACCGGCACGACGACGAGTTGTGCGATGCGCTCGAAAGGCTGGATGGTGAACTCGGCCTGGCCACGGTTCCAGCAGCTGACCATCAGCTGCCCCTGGTAGTCGCTGTCGATCAGGCCGACGAGGTTGCCCAGCACGATGCCATGTTTGTGGCCCAGGCCCGAGCGCGGCAGGATGAGGGCGGCCAGGCCGGGGTCCGCGATGTGGATGGCCAGGCCCGTAGGGATCAGCGTCGTCTGCCCCGGGGCGAGCGTGATGGCTTCATCCAGGCAGGCGCGCAGGTCGAGGCCGGCGCTGCCCGGCGTGGCGTAAGCGGGGATCTGCTCGGCCATGCGGGCGTCGAGCACTTGCAGGTCAATGGAATGCATCAGAGTCGGGTCGAAAGTTCGGCGATCAGCTCGCGGGCGAGGCTGAGCTTGTCGGCCCGACCTCCCGCTTCAGGCAGTTCACGCTGGCCCTGCTCGTCGATGAGCAGCAACGCGTTGTCGTCACGGCCGAAGGTGGCCGGGCCGAGGTTGGCCACGATGAGCGGGATGCCCTTGCGGCGGCGCTTGGCATCGGCGTGCTCGGCCAGCTTCTCGCTCTCGGCGGCGAAGCCGACACAGTAGGGTGGCTGCGGCAGCCGGGCGACGGCGGCGAGGATGTCGGGGTTCTCGGCCATCGCGATGGTGGGCGCCGTTGCACCGCCCTCCGCCTTCTTGAGCTTGTGCTCGTGTGCCTGCGCGGGGCGCCAGTCGGCCACGGCAGCAGTCGCGATGAAGACCGCGTGCTGAGACGCCAGAGGCAGCACGGCGTCGAACATCTGCCGTGCGGACTGCACATCGATGCGCCGTACACCGCGCGGCGTGGGCAGGTGCACCGGGCCGGCCACCAGCGTGACCTCGGCACCCGCTTCCGCTGCAGCACGCGCGATAGCGAAACCCATCTTGCCGCTGCTGTGGTTGGTGATGCCGCGCACCGGGTCGATGGGCTCGAAGGTCGGGCCGGCGGTGATCAGCAGCGTCTTGCCGCGCAGTGGCTTCGGGGCCAGGAAGGCCTCGACGTCGTCAAAGATCTCCTGCGCCTCCAGCATGCGGCCGTCGCCGATCTCGCCGCAGGCCTGGTCGCCGCTGGCGGGGCCGATGACGGTGGCGCCGTCGGCGGTGATCTGCGCGACGTTGCGCTGCGTGGCGGGGTGGGCCCACATCTCGCGGTTCATGGCCGGCACGACCAGCAGCGGGCATTCATGAATGCGGCGCGCCAGTGCGGTCAGGCTGATGAGGTCGTCCGCCCTGCCCTGTGACAGGGCCGCGACCGCGTCGGCGCTCGCAGGCGCCACCAACATCACATCGGCCTCGCGGCTGAGGTTGATGTGGGCCATGTTGTTGTCGGGCCGCGCGTCCCACTGCGAGGTGTAGACCGGCCGGCCGGAGAGCGCCTGCATCGTCACTGCGGTGATGAACTGCTCGGCCGCCTCGGTCATCATGACCTGCACGGTCGCGCCGCCCTTCACGAAGAGGCGCGTCAGCTCGGCAATCTTGTAGCCGGCGATGCCGCCGGTCATGGCCAGCAGGATGTGCTTGCCGTGCAGTGGGGATGTCATCAGCGCTTCCTGAACACCAGGTCCCACACGCCGTGGCCCAGCTTGATGCCGCGGTTCTCGAACTTGGTCAGGGGGCGGTAGGCGGGCTTCTCGGCATAGCCTGGCGCCGTGTTGGCCAGGGCGGGCTCGGCCGACAGCACTTCCAGCATCTGCTCCGCGTAGGGCTGCCAGTCGGTCGCGCAGTGCAGGTAGCCACCGGGCGCAATGTGCTGCACCAGCGTGGCGACGAACTCGGGCTGGATCAGGCGGCGCTTGTTGTGGCGCTTCTTGTGCCAGGGGTCGGGGAAGAAGATGTGCACGCCGGCCAGCAGCTCGGGGCCGACCATGTCGCGCAGCACTTCCACCGCGTCGTGCTGGACGATGCGGATGTTGCCGATCTGCTTCTCGGCTATGAGCTTGAGCAGCGCGCCGACGCCGGGCTCGTGCACCTCGCAGCCGATGAAGTCGTGGTCCGGCAGCGCCTGCGCGATTTCGGCGGTGGCGCCGCCCATGCCGAAGCCGATCTCCAGCACCAGGGGAGCCTTGCGACCGAAAAGCTGCGCGGCGTCGATGCGCTCGGGCTTGTAGGGCAGCACGAACTTCGGCCCCAACTCGGCCAGCGCCTTGATCTGGCCCGTGCCCATGCGGCCGGCGCGCGTGACGAAGCTCTTGATGGCCCGTCGTGGGAAATCCTGCGGCGGGTCCTGGGGTGGGTTGCTGTTCTGTTCGTCCATCACCCGATTGTCGCCATGACGAGCGGCGTGGCGGCCACCTCGGCATCGCCCACAGTGACGGCGGCCAGGTACGAGGCGATGGCGCGGTCGGCTGCGGCCTCGTCGGCGGCGTGGATCAGCGCCAGCGGCTCGCCCGCGGCGACGCGCGTGCCGACGGGGCGCACCTCGGAGAAGCCGACGCGCATGTCGATGGCATCGCCGGCCTTGCGGCGGCCGCCACCCAGTTCGACGATGGCCACGCCAAGGTCACGCGTTGCCATCGCCTCGATCACGCCGGCACGTGGCGCTGCCACGGCTTTCACGACAGGGGCAGCGGCCAGGTAGGCCGACGGGCGCTCCATCAGGTCGGCCGGGCCGCCCAGGGCCACAACCATCTTGGCGAACTTCTCGGCAACGGCGCCGGAGTCCAGCGCGGCCTGCAGCTTCACGCGGGCGGCGGCCGTGTCGGCGGCCAGGTTGCCCAGCACCAGCATCTCGGCGCACAGCGCCAGCGTGACCTCGTGCAGGCGCGGCTCGCGGTGCTCCCCGGTCAGGTAGCGGATGGTCTCGACGATCTCCAGCGCATTGCCCACATCGCTGCCGAGGATCTGGTTCATGTCGGTGATCAGCGCACGGGTCTTCAGCCCCGCGCCGCCGGCCACGGCCACGATGCTCTCGGCCAGCTCCTGTGCGAACTCGGGCGTGGAGGCGAAAGCGCCGTTGCCGCACTTGATGTCCATCGCCAGGCCTTCGAGGCCGGCAGCGAGTTTCTTGGACAGGATGCTGGCGGTGATCAGCGGCACGCTCTCCACCGTGGCGGTCACGTCGCGCGTCGCGTAGAAGCGCTTGTCGGCGGGGGCGAGGTCAGCGGTCTGGCCGATGATGGCGCAGCCGAGCGAGCGGACGATCTGGTCGAACTTCGCCGGGTCGGGCGTCGTCGTGTAGCCGGGAATAGCTTCCAGCTTGTCCACCGTGCCGCCGGTATGGCCCAGGCCGCGGCCGGCGATCATCGGCACGTAGCCGCCGCAGGCGGCCACCATGGGCGCCAGCATCAGGCTGACCTTGTCGCCCACGCCGCCGCTGCTGTGCTTGTCCAGCACCGGACCGGGCATGCCGGGCCAGCGCATGACGCGGCCGGAGTTCATCATCGCGCGGGTCAGCAGCACCGCCTCGTCGCGGCCCATGCCGCGCAGGAACACCGCCATGCCGAGCGCGGCGACCTGGCCCTCGCTCCAGGTGTTGTGCGTCAGGCCGTTGACGAAGTTCTGGATCTGCGCCTCGTTGAGCGCGTGGCCGTCGCGCTTGGCGCGGATGATTTCTTGGGCAAGCATGGTCAATACGCCGAGGTCGTCGCGACGGAGTGGGCGCCGGAGAGAACAGATTCGATGTCGGTGAGCAGGCCGCTGGCACCGAAGCGCAGGCGCTGCGGGTGGAGCGCGGCGGCGCCCAGGGCGGCTTCGGCCTGGGCGATGTAGCCGGCGGCATCGGCCACCGAGCGCACGCCGCCCGAGGCCTTGAAGCCGGCGGAGGACAGGCCGCTGGCCTTGATCTCCTTGAGCATCACGCCAGCGGCGGCGGGCGTGGCACCGGTGGGTGTCTTGCCGGTGCTGGTCTTGACGAAGTCGGCGCCGGCCGCCAGCGCCAGGCGCGTGGCCTGGGCGATGCGTTCGGGCGTGGCCAGTTCGCCGGATTCGATGATGACCTTGAGCGTCAGCGGGCGCGATGCAAAGCGGACTTCGGAGAGGAACTCCGCCACCTCGGTGGTCTTGCCGGCGATGAGCGCGCGGTAAGGCAGCACCACATCCACCTCGTCGCCACCGGCCTGGGCGATTTCGGCCACATCGGCGAGCGCGCGCTGCACGTCCAGGGCACCGATGGGGAAGTTGGCCACCGCCGCCACCTGGATGGACGCCGGCAACGCCGCGCGCGCCTGGGCCACGAAGCGCGGCCACACGCAGACGGCAGCCACAGGCCCGTGGGCGGTCTGCGCGCGGCGGCACAGCGCGTCGATGTCGGCCGGCGTGTCGCCGTCGTTGAGGCTGGTCAGGTCCAGGCAGGCGAGCGCCGTGCGGGCCGCCGCCTTCAGGTCGCCGGTCACAGCGCCACGTCCTTCAGGCTCGCCACCAGAACCGCCAGGAAGCCGGCAGCGCGCTCGCCCGAGGCCTGGGCCTGCTTGAGCGTGAGGTCGTGCGTCAGCGCCTCGGCGGACAGGCCGGCGGCCATGTTGGTCATCAGCGCGATGCCCATCACCTTGAGGCCGGCGTGGCGGGCCAGGATGGTCTCGGGCACGGTGCTCATGCCCACAGCGTCGGCACCCCAGGCGGCAAACATGCGGATCTCGGCCGGCGTCTCGAACTGCGGGCCCAGGGCCCACACGTAGGTGCCTTCACCCAACATCAGGTTCTCGCGCTTGGCCAGCGCCAGCGCATGGCGGCGCAGGTCGCCGTCGTAGGCATTGACCATGTCCACGAAGCGATGGCTGCCCTGCTCGCCCACCAGCGGGCTGCGCTGCGGCGCGTTGATGTGATCGGCAATCAGCATGAGGCTGCCCGGCGGCATGTGGCTGCGCAGCGAGCCGGAGGCGTTGGTCTGCAGCAGCAGCTTCACACCCCAGCGCTTCAACGTGCGCAGCGCGCCGGCCATGCCGGTGCAGTCGCCACTCTCGTAGGTGTGGGCACGGCCGCGCAGGAAGATGACCCGCTGCTCACCGATCTTGCCGACGACCATCTCGTTCACGTGCCCTTCGACCTTGGGCTGCGGGAAGGCCGGCAGCTCGGTGTAGGGCAGGCTCTTCGCCGCCTGCACGTGACTCACGGCACCGGCCCAGCCGGAGCCGAGCACGACGGCGACTTCAGGCGCGGCGCCAAACAGCGACTGCAGCTTCTCGACGCTCGCGGTGATGGCGACGTCGAGGGTCTTGTTGTCGATCATGGGGAAACCTCAGAAGTTCAGATGACTGGGTCCGAAGCTGTGGGGCAACAGCTCGGCCAGGGTCCAGCGTTGGCGGATGCCGCCAGGATCGCCGGCGATGATGACAAGCTCTTCGGGCACCGCGAACTCGCGCAGCTTCTGCCGGCAGCCGCCGCAGGGCGTGATGATGTCTGGGCCCGGGCCGGTGACCAGCGCCACCAAGGCCCGCTTGCCGCCGGCCATGATCATGGCGGTCAGCGCCGAGGGCTCAGCGCACCAGCCCTGCGGGTAGGACGCGTTCTCCATGTTGGCGCCGATGTGGATGCGACCCTGCTCATCCAGGATGGCCACGCCGACCTTGTACTTGGAGTAAGGCGAATGCGAGAACTCGCGGGCGCGCAGCGACTCGGCGAGCAGCCGGTTCAGCAGGTCTTGGCTCAGTTCCACTTCAACGCTCCTTCACGTAGGGTCTGCCCAGCGCCTTGGGGGCGATGGCGGAGCCGATGAAACCCGCCAGCAGCACCACCGTCAGGAGGTAGGGCAGCGCCTGGATCAGCTGCACAGGCACCTCACCCACGCCCGGCAACTGCACGCCCTGCAGGCGGATGGCCACCGCATCCAGGAAACCGAACAGCAGGCAGGCAGCCATGGTGGGCAGTGGCTTCCACTTGCCGAAGATCATGGCGGCCAGCGCGATGAAGCCGCGGCCGGCGGTCATGTTGGGTGAGAACGAGGCGTTTTGCGCCAGCGTCAGGTAGGCACCCGCCAAGCCGCACAGCACGCCGTTCATCAGCAGCGCCTGGTAACGCAGGCCTTGAACGGACATGCCGGCCGCCTCGACCATGGCCGGGTTCTCGCCCACAGCCCGCAGGCGCAGGCCCGGGCGCGTGCGCTCGAGGAAGAACCAAACGGCCGCCACCATCAGGAAGGCCACGTAGACCAGCCCGTTGTGGCTCAGCAGGCCATGGCCAATGACAGACGCCACCCAGTCGCCCGCCTTCGGCTCGGCAAAGCCTTTGGCGAGCGCCGTCAGCCGCACGTCGGGATCGATGGGCGGCGTCTGCCCGCCCTGCTGGAACCAGGCGATGCCCAGCACGACCGTGAGGCCAGCAGCGATCATGTTCAGCGCCACACCGGAGACGACCTGGTCGCCCCGGTTGGACACGCAGGCAAAGCCGTGCAGCAACGAGGCCACGCAGGCGACAGCGATGGCCGCCATGACGCCATAGGCACCGGAATGCGTGACCGACGCCGCTGCCGCAGCCGCAAACGCGGCGAACAGCATCTTGCCTTCCAGGCCCAGGTCGACGACCCCGGCGCGCTCGGACAGCACGCCCGCCATTGCGCACAACAGCAAGGGCGCAGACACCCGCAGCGTGGACGCCAACACCGAGGCGATCAGGACTTCATCCATCAGCGGCCTCCCTTCAGCTGGGCATAGACGCGGGCGAACAGCGGCGCGCTGACCGTGGCCATGGCGCCGGAGAACAACACGATCAGGCCCTGCGCCGTGACGACCATCTCGCGGCTGAAGCCCTGCAGCTCGAAGCTCACCTCGACGCCGCCCTGGTACAGCACGCCGAACAGCAGCGACGCCAGCACGATGCCGACCGGGTGGTTGCGCCCCATCAGGGACACAGCAATGCCGGTGAAGCCGGCGCCGGCCACGAAATCCAGCGTCAGCTTGCCTTGCACGCCAGAGATTTCATTGATGCCCACCATGCCCGCCAGCGCGCCGGAGATGGCCATGGCCAGCAGCACCTGCCGGCGCGGCGCGATGCCGGCGTAATGCGCGGCGCGCGGCGCGCTGCCAACGGCCCGCACGGCGTAGCCGGCAGCGCTCTTCCACAGGAACCACCCGACAAACACGCAGGCCGCCAGCGCGATGACGAGGCTCAGATTCAGCGGGGAGGACGGCAGTTCGTAGCCCATCGCGGCGGCGATCTGGTGCAGGCCCGGCATGCGGGCGCTCTCGGCGAACTCCGCGGATTCGACCGCCATGCTGCCCGCCGGGCGCAGCCAGTTCACCAGCAGGTAGCCATTCAAGCCCGCCGCCAGGAAATTGAACATGATGGTCGTGATGACGATGTGGCTGCCCCGCCAGGCCTGCAAGTAGGCCGGCAACGCCGCCCACAGCATGCCGAACAAGGCAGCCGCCACCACCAGCAGCGGCAACATGACGATGGCGGGCAGCTTGGCCCCCAGCCACAGCGCGACGAGGGCCACGCCCACGCCACCCAGCGTCGCCTGGCCTTCGCCGCCGATGTTGAACAGGCCGGCGTGGATGGCCACCGCGACCGCGAGGCCAGTGAAGATGAAGGTCGTCGCGTAGTACAACGAATAGCCCAGGCCGCGCACGCTGCCCAGGGCGCCGTTCAGCAGCACCGTCAGCGCCTGCCACGGGCTGTGGCCGATGACCAGAACGACCAGGCCGGCCACGACGAGCGCGACGGCGAGGTTCCACAGCGGCAGCAGGCCGATGTCGATCCAGCGGGGGAGTTGCAAGGGTTGGCTCATGCCGCGGCTCGTTCTTCTTGTGCGGCCATCAACAGGCCCAAGCGCCGTTCATCGCACTCGTCGATGGACAGCTCGCCCGTGATGCGCCCGGCGTTCATGACGACGACGCGGTCGGCCAGCGCCAGGATCTCGTCCAGCTCGCTGCTGACCAGCAACACCGCGCAGCCGGCGTCGCGCAGCGCGCGCAGCTGGTTGTGGATGAACTCGATGGCGCCGATGTCGACGCCGCGCGTGGGCTGGCCCACCAGCAGCACGGTGGGTTGCTCGCCGATCTCGCGCGCCAGGATGAGCTTCTGCTGGTTGCCGCCGGAGAACTTGCTGGAGCCCAGGTTCTCGTCGCGCGGACGCACGTCGAAGCGCTCCTGCATCTCGCGGGTGGCGGCTTGCATGGCCGCGTGGTTCATGGCCGCACCCCGGCGGTACTTGGGCAGGTTCTGGTAGCCCAGCACCGCAGATTCCCAAGCCGGAAAGCTCATCACCAGGCCCACGGCATGCCGGTCTTCCGGCACATGGGCCAGCCGCAGCGGGCGGGCCTGGGCCGTGTCCAGCCAGGCTGAGGGCGTGAACGCCTTGCCGCCCAGCGCCAGCCGGCCGCCGTCGGGCGCGCGCAGGCCGCTGAGCACGTCAAGCAGCTCGCTCTGGCCATTGCCGGACACACCGGCCACGCCGACGATCTCGCCGGCACGCAGGCTGAGGCTCACCTCCTTGAGCGCTGGCACGCCGTTGGCGTGCTTGAGGCTGAGGCCGCTGGCCTGCAGACGCACCTCGCCGGCGTTCATTGCCAGCCCCTCAGGCCGGCCCAGCGTGACCTTGCGGCCCACCATGCTCTCGGCCAGGGCCTCCTCGTTCCAGCCGACGATGGGCCGCGTCTCCACCACCTGGCCGGCGCGCATCACCGTGACGGCGTCGCACAGGCTCATCACCTCGCGCAGCTTGTGCGTGATGAGGATGAGCGTCGTGCCGCGTTCCTTGAGCTTGCGAAGCGTGACGAAGAGCTGGTCGGTCTCCTGCGGGGTCAGCACCGCCGTGGGTTCGTCCAGGATCAGGATGCGAGCGCCGCGGTACAGCGCCTTCAGGATTTCCAGCCGCTGCAGTTCACCCACGGGCAGGTCGGCCACCACGGCGTCCAGCTGCACCTGCAGGCCGGTCTCGGCCATCAGCGCCTGCAGCTTGGCACGCACCTTGGCCTTGGAGGCGCTGAGGAAGAAACCGCCCTCGGCGCCCAGCATGATGTTTTCCAGGCAGCTGAGCGTGTCGACCAGCATGAAGTGCTGGTGGACCATGCCGATGCCCAGGCCCATGGCCTGCTGCGAGTTGGCGATGCGCACGGGCTGGCCGTTGATCTCGATGGCCCCGGCATCGGCCTGGTAGTAGCCGTACAGGATGGCCATCAGCGTGCTCTTGCCCGCGCCGTTCTCGCCGACGAGACCATGCACGCTGCCCGCCGCGATGTCGAAGGAGACCTCGCGGTTGGCCTGGACGGCGCCGAAGCGCTTGGAAACGCCCTGAAGGCGGACGGCCGCAGCCATGCCGCTCAGTACTTGCAGGCGTTGTCGGCCATGTAGTCGGCCACCTTCACCTTGCCGGCGATGATGTCCGCCTTCACGGCGTCGACCTTGGTCTTCAGCGCCGGGGTCAGCAGCTTGGCGTTGTGCTCGTCGGCGGCGTAATCCACACCGCCCTCCTTCAAGCCCAGCACGCTCACGCCGGGCTTCCAGCCCTTGAGCACGTTGTAGACCGCAACATCCACCCGCTTGACCATGGACGTCAACATGGTGCCCGGCTGGACGTGGTTCTGGTTGCTGTCCACGCCGATGGCCAGCTTGCCGGCGTCCTTGGCGGCCTGGTACACACCAATGCCGGTGCCACCGGCGGCGGCAAACACCACGTCCGACCCCTTCGCGAACTGGC
>JBBIVU010000063.1:0-14082 GCA_037439585.1 Roseateles sp.
CGCTGGCGGCCGCGCTGTGGCTGACGTTCGGGCCCTGGCGCCCGGGGCGGCCGCCCGAGGCCGCCCGGGTGTTGGACGCGGCGCGGCTGCTGGCCGTGTTGCGGGCCGTGACGTTCTGGATCGTGCTGGGCCTGGCAGCCCGCGTGTTGATGCATTGATGGGCAACACAGCCTGTGACGAGGGAGTGAGATGACGAACAAGTTCCTGACGCGCAGCCGCGCATGGCCTCTGGCCGCTATGGCACTGCTGGCAGGCCTGGGCACGCAGGCGCAGATGCCGTCGGCGCGGGAATGCCAGCTGCGCGAATCCAAGGGCGCTGACAACGCCAAGGCCAAGGGCCTGTTGCAGGAGATGAACAAGACCAACCCATGTGCGCTGGTGCCCGGGCTCACGGCCAAGTCGCTCAGCACCGTGTGGTCGGCCTTCCTCGCCAGCAACACCACCGGTGGCAAGCGTTTCGATACCGTGCCGCCTCAGGGCACGCTCACCGGCAAGGTGATGCTGACCGGCGACGGGCTGGCCTTTGACCTGCGGGCCGTGCAGGCCGAAGGGCTGGTCAGCCTGCAGCTGCTCAGCGGTGGCACTTCACTCGGCCAGTTGGCGCTGAGCCCTGGCCAGGTCCAGGCCTTGCTGCCCGCGAAGGCGTTCAAGCCGGGCGAGAGCTACGACTGGGTGCTGGTGACGCGGCGGGCCGCCTACCGGGGCAGCTTCGAGGTGCTGGAGGCCGAGGCGCAGGCCGAGGTGCTGCGGCAGCTCGCTGCCCTCAAGCAGGCCGAGCTCGCGCCGGGGCTGCAGCAGCTGTACCTGGCTGCCATCTACGACGAGGCCGAGCTCTACGTGGACCGGGATCGCGTGCTCGCGCAGCTGCGCCAGCAACCGGCCACGCCCTGAACTGAAAGGACCCCTCTGTGCCTGCACCTTGCCTTGCTTCCACCGTGCGCCGTTTGCGGCTGACTGCCCTGGCGGCTTCCCTGGCCTTCGGCCTGCCAGCCACCGCCCAGGGCCCTGACAGCCCAGAGGCTGCGTCAGCGCCAGCCTCCGCCGCTTCGTCCGCCGGCAGCAGCCTGTTCAAGTCCATCGGCGGCTTCTTCAAAAGCTTGACCCAGCCCAAGGCCGGCGATTCCGCTGCATCGGCACCGGCGGGCGAGGCTGCGGGGGAGACCGCCTCGGCCGCAGCAGCGCCAGCGTCTGCCGCCTCAGGGGTGGCCTTCCGCCTCATCGACATCGACAGCTGGTCCACCACCGCCGACGTGGTGCTCGACCCGCACTGCAAGACGCCCGTGCAGCCCTTCGGCCTGAGCGACAACATGGGCTCGCTGGCCGTGCTGGCGGCCAAGCTCAAGATCACGGGGTTCCTGGGCGGCTTGACCAAGAACGGCCAGCCGCCGCCGAAGGTGAAGGACATCGTCAAGGTGGCGGCCCGCCAGCTGAACTGGCTGCCCATGGAGCTGGAGCAGCAGATCGGCGAGCAGGCCATCCCGCAGGACGAGATCCTGGACGAGAACAAGAACAAGGACAGCCGGCGCACCTACGCCGATGCGCGGGCCATGCTCGACAGCATCGTCAAGACCCTGCCCCAGCCGCTGCCCTACCAGTTCCGCTTGCTCGTCAGCACCAAGAGCTTCAACAACGCCACCGCTTTGCCGGGCGGCATCATCGTGGTGGACCGGGACCTGTTCAAGAAGGGCGCGGACGCCGACTACGCCTACTTCGTGATGGGCCACGAGGTGGCCCACGTGCTGCAGCGCCACCAGACCCGTGCCTACCAGGCTCGCCTGGTGGACGGCCTGGACTCGGTGGAGAGCCTGAGCAAGTTCATCAGCCAGACCACCAAGCCCGACGTCAAGGCCGTGGTGGGCTACGCGAGTGCGCTCAAGAAACTGTTCGTGAACTTCTCCGACCAGCAGGAGCTCCAGGCCGACAGTTGTGCGCTGCGCATCATGGCCGGACGCTACCCCGAGCCCAAGCAGCTGCAGGCCCGTGTGGGCCAGGTGCTCAAGCGCATGGGGCCGGGCGCAGCCACCACGGTGGCGAACAAGGGGCCGGCGAGTGACAACGTGCTCGACCACCTGCAGTACCTCACCGATGGCGTGCTGGAGAGCCACCCCAACTCCCATGAACGTCGCACGAACCTGGAGGCGGTGTTGCGGTTGCTGACCACCAGCGGCAATGCCGGTGGCAGTGCACCGCCGCCCAACGGGCTGAAGGGCCACTGAGCCCCTGAGACCCGTGCCCGAATCCTGCATGACCTGTGAGGTGTGAGAACGATGAATCCGCTTTGGCTCATCCTGAACGGCAAGTCTGCCGGTCGGCCCGAAGTTCGCGACGCGGTGCGTGCCGTGCGGGATCGGGGTGTTCGTGTCGATGTCCACGTCACCTGGGAGGCGGGTGACGCGGCCCGCTTCGCCACACAGGCTGCGGCCCGCGTGGAGCCCGGCCTCACCGTGGTGGCGGGTGGGGGCGACGGCACCGTCAACGAGGTGCTCAACGGGCTGCTCGCTGCGCCCCACCGCCCGCCGCTGGCGGTGCTACCGCTGGGCACGGCCAACGATTTCGCCACCAGCGCCGGCGTGCCGGTGGCCGACCTGGCAGCCGCGCTGCGGCTCGCCGCTGAGGGGCAGCCGCACCCGGTCGACGTGGGCCGTGTGAACGACCGGCTCTTCCTGAACGTGGCCAGTGGCGGCTTCGGCGCGGAGATGACCGAGCGCACGCCGCTGCGGCTCAAGCAGATGCTGGGCGGCGGCGCCTATGCGCTGACGGCCGCGCTGATGGCCATCACCGGCCACGCCTACCGGGGGCGGCTCAGCGCCGACGGCCTGGTGCATGAAGGAGCGATGACGCTGATGGCCGTGGGCAACGGCCGGCAGGCGGGCGGTGGTGCGTTGCTGACCCCCCAGGCTCACATCGACGACGGGCAGCTGGACGTGATGGTGGTGCCCGACGCTCCGCACGACCGCGTGGTGCATCTGCTGGCCGACCTGGCGCAACTCAAGCACGGCGCCTCGCCGCACTTCCGCTACCTGCGCACCGCGGCGCTGGAGGTGGACAGCGAGGACGACCTGCAGTTCAACCTCGATGGCGAGCCGCTGCGAGGCCGCTCGTTCCGCTTCGATCTGCTGCCCGGCGCCGTGGAGCTGGTGCTGCCGCCGGATTCGGCCCTGCTGAAAAGGAATGCCGCATGAGCGAGACCAAACGCATCCTGTCGCTGGACGGCGGCGGCATCCGGGGCGTCATCGCCATCGAGGTGCTGGTGCGCATCGAGGCCGAGCTGCGCCAGCGGCTGAACCGGCCCGACCTGGTGCTGGCCGACTACTTCGACCTCGTGGCCGGCACCAGCACCGGCGCCATCATCGCGGCGGCGGTGTCGCTGGGCTGGTCGACGGAAAAGATCCGCAGCTTCTACCTGGACCGTGGCGGCGAGATGTTCGATCACTCGCACTGGTGGCAGGTGATGCGCCACCGGTACAGCGGCGAGCGCTTGCGAGAGCTGCTGCAGCAGGAGTTCCAGGGCGTGAGCCTGGGCAGCCCCGAGCTGAAAACGCTGCTGATGCTGGTGATGCGCAACGTCACCACCGACACGCCGTGGATCGTGAGCAACAACCCGGCCTGCCGCTTCAACCGCCCCGAGCGCCCCGACTGCCAGCTCCACCTGCCGCTGTGGCAGCTGGTGCGCGCCAGCACGGCGGCGCCCAGCTTCTTCCCGCCCGAGACCATCCGGGTTGGCGAGCACGACTTCGTGTTCGTGGACGGCTCGATCTCGTCGTACACCAACCCGGCCTTCTTCGCCTTCCTGCGTGCGGTGGCCGAGCCCTACGACATCGGCTGGCCCAGCGGCGAAGACAAGATCCTGGTGGTCTCCGTCGGCACCGGCACCGCACCGCACCGGCTGGACGACTTCAAGGCCGACGACTACGGGCTGGTGCAGGCCGCCACGACGGTGCCCACCTCGCTCATCCTGTCCACCGTGCTGGAGCAGGACATGCTGTGCCGCATCTTCGGCCGCTGCCGCAACGGGCACCAGCTGGACAAGGAGATCGGGGATCTGGTCGGCGCCCAGGCGCCGGGTGGCCAGCACCTGTTCAGCTACGTGCGTTACAACGAGGAGCTGTCGCAGGCCTCGCTGCAGCGCCTGGGCCTGGAGGACATCGACAGCAAGCAGGTCGAGAAGATCGATTCCACGGCGCACGTGGATGCGCTGGTGCGCATCGGCCGCAAGGTGGCCGAGCAGGTGCGGCCCGAGCACTTCGACGGTTTCGGCGCGCGGGCCTGAGGTTCGTATCGCGCCGCGACGATCGGCAGCGCTGAGCGCCGACTGCCGGCGTCAACCGCGCAGGGGCGTGGCTGCGAGTTGCGCCGTCGTGGCGGTGCGGTAGGGCGCGCACAGCTGCTCCACGTAGGCCTGGTGGCCCGGCAGGCCGGCCACGGTGCGGGAGACCCGGGTGTGGATGTCGCCCAGGAAGTTGCTCAGCTCCTGCGGGCCCATCAGGTCGGCCACGGGGTGGTAGCGCTCGGGGGTGATGCCCTGGCCCATCATGACCTGCACCCAGGAGTTCTCGGCAAAGAGTTCGTCGCTGGGGCGGAAGACGCGGCCGCTCTCGCGGAAGAGGTCGATGCGGTGGCGCAGCGAGGGCAGGATGTCCATCTCGCGCACGTGCTTCCACAGGGCGGAGTCGGTGCGCGCGTTCACGTGGTAGTGCAGCACGATGAAGTCGCGGATGTGCTCCAGTTCGCGCTTGGACTGCCCGTTGAACTCGTCCACGTCGCCCTGCTGGATGCCGCCCGTCGGGAACAGCTGCATCAGGCGGATGGCCGCACGCTGGATGAGGTGGATGCTGGTGGACTCCAGCGGCTCCACGAAGCCGCTGGCCAGCCCCACGGCCACGCAGTTGCGATGCCAGACCTTGTCACGCTGGCCCGGCGTGAACCTGATGAGTCGAGGTGCGGTGAGCAGTTCACCCTCGACGTTGTTGCGCAGCATGTCGGGCGCGTCGGCGTCGCTGAGTTCCTTGCTGCTGTAGACCAGGCCGTTGCCCACGCGGTGCTGCAGCGGGATGCGCCATTGCCAGCCGAAGCGGTGGGCGATGGAGCGGGTGTAGGGCCAGGCCTCGCGCACGGAGGCGGTCTGCACGGCCACGGCGCGGTCGCAGGGCAACCAGTACGACCAGTCCTCGTAGCCCACGCCCAGGGCCTCGCCCAGCAGCAGGGAGCGAAAGCCCGTGCAGTCGATGAAGAGGTCGCCTTCGATACGGCTGCCGTCTTCCATCTGCAGCGCGGCGACGTCGCCGTCGCGCGCCGCACCGGCCTCGGGGCCGTGCTTGAGCACGCGGGCGATCTTGCCTTCGATGCGCTGCACGCCGCAGCCCTCGCTCATGGCGCGCAGGAACCTGGCGTAGCGGCTGGCGTCCAGGTGGTAGGCGTAGTTCAGGCCGTTGCGCGGCACGTGGGCGAAGCGGTTGGCGAAGGCAGCCACCGTTTCGGGGTTGTAGTCGGTGTAGGTCTTGGACAGGCCGGCGGCGCGGCCCTTGAGCCAGAAGTGCTGGAAGCCGGCGCTCCAGTGGTCGTTGCCGGTCGCGCCGAAGGAGTGGAAGTAGTCCTGGCCGATGTCCTTCCAGCCTTCAAAGTTGATGCCGAGCTTGAAGGTGGCGTTGGTGGCCGCCATGAACTCGGCTTCGTTGATGCCGAGCAGGTTGTGAAAGGTGTGCAGCGCCGGGATGGTGGCTTCGCCCACGCCCACGGTGCCGATCTCTTCAGACTCGACGAGCTTGATCTCCAGGCGCTTGCCCAGCAGCTTGCTCATGAGCGCGGCCATCATCCAGCCGGCGGTGCCGCCGCCGGCGATGACGACGCGGTTGAACGAATCTTGACGCTGCGGCGTAGTGGCTGAATTGGTGGCTTGCATGGTGATGTGTGGTCTCAAGTGAGATGAGGTTTCCGCGCGGCTGCCGCGGAGCCGGCTTTGCTGGGCCGCTGGCGGCGCCCCCTTGAGGGGGCCGGCGAAGCCGGTAGGGGGTGGGCCATCTCTATCGCTTGAGTTGGGTGAGGAGTTGGGCGCGGGCCTGGCGCGACAGGGTTTCGTCGATGGGGCCGAGGATGCCCCGGGCCGCGTCGGGGATGTGGGCCCAGGTGCTGTCGTCTGCACTGAAGATGAAGTGCTGGAAGTGGTGCTGCCAGACGCGCCGTTCTTTCTCCGGCAGGTCG
Organism: Roseateles sp.; assembly: GCA_037439585.1. Lineage (GTDB taxonomy): Bacteria > Pseudomonadota > Gammaproteobacteria > Burkholderiales > Burkholderiaceae_C > Pelomonas. Next base: position 6,199 of record JBBIVU010000063.1, read on the forward strand.
CGCAGTGTCATCAGCGCCAGGCGCAGCGTGGCCAGCGGCGAGTCCATGTGGTCGGGGGTCTGGCGCCACCAGGCGTTGATCAGCAGGTTGACGGGCGCCAGGCCCTGCACGTGGTGGAACCACATGCTGGGGATGTAGAGCGCGTCGCCGGGCTCCATCTCCGCCACCTCGGCCGCCTCCAGCGCGCGGCTGAAGCGGGGGAAGCGCGCCAGGTCGGGCTGCTCGAAGTCCACCAGGCTCACCGGTTGGCCGGCGGGGGTCGGGTCCAGCGGGCCGAGGTAGAGGTTGTGGATCTGCTCGGGCGGAAACAGCGTGAAGCGGCGCCGGCCGGCGGCCACCACGGCGAGGTTGTCCGGCAGGTCGTAGTGGGCGGCGATGCGGGTGCGGTTGCCCAGCCACAGGCTCACCAGCGCGTCACGCTCGCCCAGGCCCAGCACGTTGGCGTTCAGGAACTCGGGCATCACGGCTTCCACCGTGGTGGAGCCGACGTACAGCGCGGGCGGCTCTGGGTTCTGGGCCACGCCCAGCAGGCCGCTCAGCACCTGGTCCAGCGTGGCCGAGTACCTGTTGAAGTTGAAGCTGCTCAGCGTCTCGTCGGCATAGAAGACGCGGCCCCGGGCCTCCGGCGCGAGCTGGAACAGCCCGACGCGCACGCCGTTGTAGAGGCCCATCAGGTAGCGGGCCAGGGCTTCGTCGGACTGGCGCGCGGCCTGCACCACCGGCCAGTGCGCAAAGCCGCCGCGCACGATGTACGGGCGCTCGGCCGTCAGCAGTTCGGCGGGGAGGTGGTTCGGGTCGAAGGGCCCGCTCCAGTCGGGTACTGCGCGCATGACAGGGTCAACGCCGGCTGGCGCGTTCGAGCAGGACGGGCAGTTGGGCCAGCGAAGCGATCTGCATGAAGATGGGCAGCAGGTGGCCTTCGCGCGCCAGGGCTTCCAGCGCGTCGCCCGGCAGCGCGGCCAGGCGCTCCTCGTGGATGGTGAACAGGCCGGTCAGCCGGTGCTGCTCACCGCTGGGGGTCTCGATGTCGATGACGAAGGGCTCCAGCAGCTGGTGGCGGGTGAGGGCCTCGATGAAGGCGGGCAGCTGCTGGGCCTGGGCGTGCAGGTGTTCCATCAGCTGCACGGCGTGGTCGAGGTAGTCGCTGAAGCCGCCGTGCGGCATGAACAGTGCGGTGCCCGCGTCGCCCTCCTCGGGGCGCACGATGCGGGGGCTGTCCAGGTCGATGTGCAGCTTGAGGCTGTCGTCGGTGCCGCGGCCGATCATGAAGGGGTCGCGCTGCAGCGCCATGGGCACGACGGGGGCGTCCCAGCCGGTGTCGGTCAGGAACAGGTTCTGGCCTTCTTCCAGGCCGAACAAGGCCACGGGCTGGAAGCCCGCGCTGGCGGCGTCGCCCTCCACGAGCTGGAAGACGATGGGGAAGTGGGCCTGCAGCTGGCGGAACTCGGCCGGCAGGGCCAGGGCCGACTGGCGGGCGTCGCCCAGGGCGGCGGAGCGCTCGGTGCGGATGTGCAGGTGGCGGTGGGTGACGTTGTCGAGCAGGGCAGGGCGGGTCATGTCTCGGTCTTCTCGGTCTTGTGAATGTGGGCGATGAGGCTGCGGTGGCCCGGCAGGGCGGGGACGAAGCGGCGCGCCTGGCGGGAGGCTTCGTCGAAGCAGGCGCGGGCGGCCTGGAGCTGGGGGGCGGAGAGCGTTTGCGCGGCAGGGCGGAAGCCCATGCCGTAGAGCACGTACTGGTAGCTGGCGGAGGGGAAGACTTCGTCGATGCGGCCGAAGTCGTGCCGCGCCGGGCTGCGCAGCTGCCACTGGGGCAGCAGCTCGCGCAGGCGCTCGGGCCAGGTGGCGGGGTCGCGGTGGGCGCGCCAGTAGGGGCTGTCGTCCCGCTGCGTGAGCGCGTAGTGCAGCTTCAGGAAGTCGATGACGCGGGCCCAGCGGTAGCTGAAGTCGTCGTTGAAGCGGCGGGCGACGGCCGGCATGCTGGCGCGTGCCATGGGCAGCTCGTCGCACAGGCGCTGGGCGGAGAGCTCGACCAGTGCCAGGGCCGAGGCCTCCAGCGGCTCGATGAAGCCGGACGACAGGCCGATGGCCACGCAGTTGCGCACCCAGAACTGCTGGCGGTAGCCGGGGTCGTAGCGGATGACGCGGGGCATGGGGCGCTCGGCGGGGGCGCCGGTGGCGTCGAGGTAGGCCTGCAGTGCGGCCTGGGCTTCGTCTTCGCTGGCATGGGCGCGCGAGAACACGCAGCCCACGCCGCGCCGGTGCGGCAGGCCGATGTCCCAGATCCAGCCCTTGGCCCAGGCGGTGGCGATGGTGCAGGTGGCGATGGGTGCGTCGGCCTGCGCGTAGGGCACCTGCACGGGCAGGGCGGTGTCGTTGAACAGCACCTCGCGCTCGCTCTTGATCGGCACGCCGAAGTGCTGGCCGATGAGGCGGGCCTGCAGGCCGGAACAGTCGATGAAGAGGTCGGCGGTCAGGTCGCCGTGCTCGCGGGTTTGGAGTGCGGCGATGTCCCCCGCGTGGGCGCCACTCTCGTGGGCGCGCACGGCCTCGACGTGGTCGACGACGTGGCGCACGCCGAGCCGGGTGACGGCGTGTTCGCGCAGCATCTGGCCGAAGAGGCCGGCGTCGAAGTGGTAGGCGTAGTTGGTGACGGCGCCGAACTCGGGCGTCTGCACCTGCTTGGGCGCGCAGCCCGCCTCGCAGACCTGCACCGAGGGGCTGACGACGTCGGCAAAGGGCCGCTGGGCATCGCCGGCCAGCCAGGCCTGCACGAGGTCGGCATCGCCATACCCGACAGGCAGCATGAAGGGGTGGTAGTAGCGGTCGCCCTCGCTGCCGGCGGCGCCCCGGGCCCAGCCGTCAAAGCGGGAGCCCTGCTTGAAGCTGACCTGGCAGCGGCGGATGAATTCGGCCTCGGACAGGCCGATGCGGCGCAGCGTGTCGCGCATGGAAGGCCAGGTGCCTTCGCCCACGCCGATGGTGGGCACGTCGCTCGATTCGATCAGCGTGATGCGCAGGTGGCTGCCGTGTTCGGCGGCCAGCAGCCCGGCCACCAGCCAGCCCGCCGAGCCACCGCCCAGCACCACCACGTCACGCAATCGGTCGTCCACGGTCCTGCCTCCACAAACAAAAAGGGCCGCTCGCGCGGCCTCGCCAAACGGCGAACAAGGACGGCACCCCAGAGCGCAAGTGCCGCCGAACCAGACTGTGCCTCACAAGGCTCGCCGGGGGAGCCCCGACTTTCCTTGACTTCGTTTTGAAGCGGGCCGGCCGAGGCCGGCCCGAAAGCGTGTGTTCGTGCTGACCGCGCGGGGCGGGCAGGCCTTGTCAGGTCGGGGTTGCCGCTGGGGCAGCCCCGAGGCCTTTCAGGGTCAGAACTTGTAGCGTGCGCCGATCATGAAGCGGCGGCCCAGCTGCGTTACCGCGCCGATCTGGTTCTCGTTGCGCAGGTGGGTGCGGGTGTACTGGTCCGTCAGGTTGATGGCTTCGAACTGGAAGCGCAGGCGCTTGTCGAAGTTGTAGCCCAGGCTCACGTCCAGCTGGCCGAAGGGCTCGACGTACAGCGGCTGGGCACCTTCCTGGCCACCGAAGTTGGCGGCCAGGAACTTGCCGCGCCAGTTGTAGGCCAGGCGGGCGGAGTAGGTCTGGTCTTCGTAGAAACCCACGAGGTTGCCGGAATCTCCCAGCCCGACCAACACATCGGTCTGCGCACCCGGCTTGTTGTTGTCATAGCTCAGGTTGGACTTCACCTTGGTGAAGTTCGCCGACACGCCAAAGCCGGTGTTGCCGAAGATGTGCTGCGCGTTCAGCTCGACGCCGCTGAGCTTGCTGGTGCGCTGGTTGTTCTGGAAGGTGCCCATCTGGAACACCAGCAGCGGATCCGTGGGCTGTGCGGTGATGATCTTGCCCGCGGCGTCCACACCGGGCTGACCGGCAAAGTTGGCAAAGATGTAATCGCGGATGCAGCCGGAATCATTGCCTGCGCACTTGCCCACCTGGATGGCCTTTTGGTAGTACGCGCCACCGATGGGGGTGGTGATGCCAGGGATGGTTTGCGGCGAAACGATGGCTTCGTTGTAGTCCTTGATGGACTTGCTGAAGTAGCTGGCTGCGACGTAGCTGCTCTTGGCGTAGTAGTACTCGGCCGAGAAGTCCAGGTTGTTGGACTGCAGGGGCTTCAGGTTGGGGTTGCCCACCGCACCTTGGCCACCGTCGATGCGTGCCAGACCGTTCAGCGTGCGGCCCCCCTGGATGGCGTTCCATCCCGGGCGACCGATGGTCTTGCCGTAGCTGGCACGCAGCTTGATGTCGCTGGTCAGGTCGGCACTCCAGTCGATGGAGGGCAGGGCGTAGCCGTACTTGCCGGCACGCGAGGCGTTCGTCGTGCCATTGAAGGTGATGGGGATCTCGTTGGCGGACACCCAGCGCACCGCAGACGGCACGGACTCGACGCTTGGCGATTGCACCTGGGTGCGCTCGTAGCGCAGGCCGGCTGCCAGGTCCATGGGCACGCCCCATTCCCAGGCCAGGTTGTACTGGCCGAAGAGGGCTTGAGACTTTTCCGTGGTCCGGTAGTCGTCCGTGAAGTTGAACGAGGCCTTCAGCAGCGCGTCGGAGCCCAGGGCCTTGATGGCCGCTGCGCGCAGGTCTTCGAAGTTGAAGTAGAAGAAGTTGTTGAACAGGCGCGGGTCGTTGGAGCCCGGGATGCGGCTGAAGTACTTGCTGATGGAGTCGACCTTCCAGATGTCGTCCGGCATGGCGGCCGGGCCGCCCGCGGCATTGGCACCCCAGGTGTCACGCTGCACGTTGGCGAAGGCCGAGCGGTTCTTGACCTCCGTCAGCGAGAGGCCGAAGTCCAGGCTGCTGTCGCCGTCGATCGCCCAGTGGCCCTTGGTCTGCAGCTGGCTGACCTGGTTCCTCTGGTAGCTGTTGCCGAACACCGAGCCTTGCAGTTCCTGCAGCTTGGGATCGAGCGCGCCGCCCTTGATCATCAGCACCGGGAACTTGTTGCTGAAGTCGACCGAGGTGTCGCCGCGGTTCATGGAGGCCGTGGCCAGCGTGACGGCGGTGCCCAGCGGATCGTCGGCGCCGGAGGTGGCGGTGGAGCGGTGGGCGTCCAGGTCGAAGCTCAGCGCATCGGTGGCCTTCCACTTCAGGTTCAGGCCGATCTGCTGGTTCTTGTTCTTGGTCTGGATGCGCGAGGCGCCCATGGCCAGGTCGGAGCCGCTCATGTGCTCGCCGTAGATGATGGGCGAAGCGGGCGAGCCGGTCTGGTATTCGCCAAACTGGCCGCCGTAGTTGAACCAGGCTGAAATGTCGTTGCGGCGCTGGCGGAACTTCTGCTCCGACATGACGAAGTCCAGCGTGCCGACCAGGTCCTTCGTGGGCTTCATCTGCAGCACGAGCTGGCCGTTCAGGCGTTCGCGATGCACGCCGGTGAACGAGTAGTTCATGTTCTGCGGCACGCTGTAGATGGAGCCTGCAGCAGGGCGGTTCTTGATGCTGCCCGACGAGGCGGGCGGCAGGCCGCCCCAAGCGGCGTGCGAGCCGCCCCAGTCGTTGTCGACGATGCCGTCGAAGGTCTTCCAGCCGCTGCTGACATTGGCCTGCGAGTAGCCGGAGTCGCGCACCTGGTAGGTGCCCATCAGCGCCACGCCGAAGGTGCCATCGCTGGAAACGGTGCTGTAGATGCCGCTCAGCTCGGGGGTGGCGTTCTTGCCCTGCTCCTCGCCGGGCAGGCGGCGGGCGGACTGGTCGCTGACCAGTTTGACGCCCACCTGGGCGATGGTTTCCTTGGTGTCCAGCGGGCGCTGCGTGCGCACGTTGATGGTGGCACCCATGCCGCCCGTCGGGCTGCTGGCGCGGCTGGTCTTGTAGACCTCCAGCGCGGCGACGCCATCGGAGGCCAGGTTGGAGAAGTCGAACGAGCGCGAGCTCGGGGCGCTGCCGTCGAGGCTGGCGCCCGGCATCTGGCGGCCGTTGAGCAGCACCAGGTTGAAGTCGGGGCCCATGCCCCGAACGGTGACGCGGGTGCCTTCGCCATTGGCGCGGTCGATGGACACGCCGGAGATGCGGCTCAGCGATTCAGCGAGGTTGGTGTCCGGGAACTTGCCAATGTCTTCGGCCACGATGCCATCCACCAGGCCGGACGACGAGCGCTTGAGGTTGACCGAGGTTTCCAGCGACTTGCGGATGCCGGTCACGACGACCGTCTCCAGTTGCGTGGTGCCGGCCAGCGCCTGCGGTACCGAGGTGGCAGGCGTGGGTCCGGCAGTGGGGCCCTGGCCAGGGCCGCCTTGAGCCAGCGCGGCGGCGCTGGCGAACAACAGGCCGCTGGCCGTGGCCAGGGTTGTGAGGCGAAGGGCAGGGCGAGGCTGTCTCATTCACTTGTCTCCAGAGTTGTGGTCTTGTCGATGGGCGCTCGTGGTGAGCTGAAAGCGCTTTCAAGAATACGAGATTGGCAGCGCTTTCAACCTAGGCAACACCCTCGGTCTGCGGCTTGGCGGCAACGCCGAACAGGGGGGATGGCACGGGTCCTGCGGGCTGCCAAAGGTGCGATCGCTCCCATGAGCGATGCCGCACGGCCTGGAGGATCCGGGGCGTTCTGGATTGAAAAGCGGCGACCTGACGAGCCTTATGAAAGCGCTTTCAGTCGATCATGCGTCGCAGCCATCGGATCGACCACATGGTTTTCCCGGGCCTCGCAACAGGGGGCCAGCCTGCTCACCTGGCGGGTGCGGGCGCGTGCGTTCAGCGCGACATGCGCCGGGTGCTCTCGCGCACCACGAGTTCCGGCCCAGGCAGCTGCGCCCTGGGCGTGCCGCCCCGCAGCATGTCGAGCATGGCCTGGGCCGCCTGGGTGCCGATCTCGTACACCGACTGGCGCACGCTGGTCAGAGGCGGCATGGCGTAGCGGGCCATGATGAGGTCGTCGAACCCCACGAGGGAGACGTCGTCCGGCACGCGCAGGTTGCGCCGGTGCAGGCCCAGGCAGGCGCCGATGGCCATCTGGTCGTTGGAGGCGAACAGGGCGGTGAACCGCACATCCCGCTCCAGCAGCCGGCTGACCGACAGCATGCCGCCCGCCTCGGTGTAGTCGCTCTGCACGATGAGGTTGGGGTCCTGGGCAATGCCGGCTGCAGCCAGCGCGTCGAAGTAGCCGTTCTGTCGTTCCACCGCGTCGTCGTGCATCAGGTCGCCGGCGATGAAGGCGATGCGGCGGTGGCCCCGCTCGATGAGGTGTTGCGTGGCCAGGCGTGCGCCTTCCCGGTTGTCGAAACTGAAGCTGAAAAGCTGCGGTCCGGCGAGCTGCCGGCCCACGACGACGACGGGCAGGGTGTCCGACACCTTGACCAGTTCCGTGTCGGCAATGCGGCCGGCCAGCACGATGACGCCGTCCACGCGGCGCGACAGCAGGGTCTCGATGGCCTTGCGCTCGTCGTCCTCGTGCCAGTTGCCCGACACGAACAGTGGCACGTAGCCCGCCTGCTCGAGCTCGCGCTCGATGCCCAGCAGGGCCTCGCCATAGAACGGGCTGGAGATGATCTGCGTGACGACGCCGACAGACAAGGTCTTGCCGCCAGCCAGACCGCGCGCCACGGGGTTGGGTCGGAAGCCCAGCGCCTGGATGGCAGCCTGCACGGCGTCCTTCTTGGCCTGGCTGACGGCTGCGGTGCCGTTGAGGATGCGCGACACCGTGCTGGGCGACACGCCGGCCTGCTCGGCCACCTGCTCCAGCGTGACGACGCCGTCCGGGCGGGCTGGAGGCGCTTTTTTGACGGAGGGCTGCTTGGCGTTCATCGACAGATCAGGAAGGTTCCCGAGTGTAGGTGCGGGCGCCCGCACCGCCCTTGCTGACCGCGGGGCCCACGACGCCGGGCTGTC
>JBBIVU010000064.1:0-13895 GCA_037439585.1 Roseateles sp.
TGCCTCCTCCCTTGGCCTGCAGGACGAGCGTGCCCGCGGCGACGATGGCGGCGCCCAGGGCTGCCGCCGCCCCCAACGCCGGCACCGCGCGCCAGCCCCAGGCCGACAGCAGCGCCGAACCCAAGGCGGCACCGCTGGCCATGCCTGCGAACATGGCGCTCACCAGGATGGCGTTGAGCCGGCTGCGCGAGGCCGGGCCCAGGCTGTAGACCACGCTTTGGTGCGACACCAGCGCCGCCTGCACGCCCAGGTCGAACACCACGGCCACCGCCACGAGCAGCAGCAGCGAGGCCGGCGCCAGCGCCTGCACCGTGAACGACAGGACCACCAGCAGCGCCGCCACGCGGATGACCGCCTGCGGCCCGCGTTGGTCGGCCAGGCCGCCCGCCAGTGGCGCCGCCATGGCGCCTGCCGCACCCGCCAGGCCAAAGGCCCCGGCCACCGCGCTGCCCTGCCCAAAGTCGGGCCCCGCCAGCACCAGTGCCAGCGTGGACCAGAACGCACTGAAGGCCAGGCTCAGCAACCCCTGCGCCCAGGCCGCCCGGCGCAGGGCCGCATGCTGGCGCCACAGGCTGCCCATGGAGGCCAGCAACGCCACGTAACCCGCCTGCGTGGCCGGCACGAAGCGCGGCAGGCCGCGCCACAGCAGCGGGATCATCAAGGCCACCGCCACAGCGGCGCTCGCGTACACCGCCCGCCAGCCGGCTGCCGACGCCAGCGCACCCGCCGCCACGCGCGACAGCAGGATGCCCAGCAGCAACCCGGTCATCACCTGCCCCACGCGCTTGCCGCGCTCGGCCTCGGGCGCCAGCGTGGCGGCGGCGGGCACCAGGTCCTGCGCCAGCGTGGCGGTGAGGCCGATGGCCACGCTGGCCACGCACAGCGCCGCAAACCCCGGTGCTGCCGCCGCAAACGCCAGAGCCACAACCAGCGTGCCGGCCTTCACCAGGATGATGCGGCGGCGGTCGATGCGGTCGCCCAGCGGGGACAGCAGCAGGATGGCGCCGCCGTAGCCCAGCTGCGTCAGCGTGGGCAGCAGGCCGATGGCGGCGCTGCCCACGCCGAACTGCTCGGCCAGCAGGCCCAGCAGCGGCTGTACGTAGTAGATGGAGGCCACTGCCAGGCCGGTGGCCGTGGCGAGCAGGAGGGTCAGCGCGGGGCTGAGGTGGGGCGCGATGGGCGCGGCAGCGGGGGTGGAAGTCATGCGGCCGCCAGTGTGACGCGTGACGGCAAGACCCCGCCCGGCGCAGGCTTGTGCGCGCTGCGGCAGGCAGGCCCGGCGCTATCCTGCCCGGATGAATGACAACGACCTGCTGCGCTACTCCCGCCACCTGCTGCTCGACGAGATCGGCATCGAAGGCCAGCAGCGCCTGCTGGCCGCGTCGGCCCTGGTCATCGGCGCCGGCGGCCTGGGCTCGCCGGTGGCGCTGTACCTGGCCTCGGCCGGCGTGGGCCGCATCACGCTGGTGGACCACGACACCGTGTCCCTCACCAACCTGCAGCGCCAGATCGCGCACGACATGGCCGGCCTGGGCCAGCTCAAGGTGGCGTCCGCCGCTGCCCGCATGGCGGCGCTCAACCCCGGCGTGAAGGTGCGGGCCGTGGCCTTGAAGGCCGACGCCGCGCTGCTGGACGCCGAGGTGCCGCAGGCCGACGTCGTCATCGACTGCACCGACAACTTCGCCACGCGCCACCTCGTCAACGCGGCCTGCGTGCGCCACAGCAGGCCGCTGGTGTCGGGCGCGGCCATCGGGTTCGACGGGCAGATCAGCGTCTATGACAGCCGCAACCGCCAGCAGCCCTGCTACGCCTGCCTGTTCCCGCCCGAGTCCGGCTTCGAGGACGCTGCCTGCTCCACCATGGGCGTATTTGCGCCGCTGGTGGGCATCGTCGGCAGCGTGCAGGCGGCCGAGGCCCTGAAGCTGCTGGCCGGCATCGGCGAGCCGCTGGCCGGGCGGCTGCTGATGCTGGACGGCCGGCGCATGCAGTGGAGCGAGATCGCCCTGCAGCGCGACCCGACCTGCAGCATCTGCGGCGTCGGCGGCGCATGAACTCCAGCACCAGCCGCCCAAGACCCCACAAAATCCAGCGGCACCGTCCGCACAATCGCGCCCCAACATGAACCGCCGCCACGAACTGACCGCCCGCAACTTCCCGTCCGCCCGGGACGAATGCGCGGCCCTGAACCCGCACCCCGACTACGACGGCCCGGGCAGCGCCTACGAGCTGGCTTTCAAGGACGAAGCCTTCCTGCTGCGCGACGAGATGCGCCCCGTGCGCATGCAGCTGGAACTGCTCAAGCCCGAGCTGCAGCTCACCGAGCAGGGTGTGCACAGCACCGTGGTCATCTTCGGCAGCGCCCGCATCGTGCCGCGCGAGGTGGCCGAGCAGCGCCTGGCCGTGGCCGAGGACAGCGGCGAGCCCGGCGCCATCCGCCGCGCCCGCATGCAGCTCGACATGAGCCGCTACTACGAAGAGGCGCGCCGCCTGGCCCACCTCATCACGCAAAGCTCGGCGGCGCGCGGCGAACCCATCTTCGTGACCACCGGCGGCGGCCCCGGCGTGATGGAAGCCGGCAACCGCGGTGCCTTCGAGGCCGGTGGCAAGAGCGTGGGGCTGAACATCGTGCTGCCGCACGAGCAGCGGCCCAACCCCTTCATCACGCCGGAGCTGTGCTTCCGGTTCCACTACTTCGCGCTGCGCAAGATGCACTTCCTGATGCGCTCGGTGGCGCTGGTGTGCTTCCCCGGCGGCTTCGGCACGCTGGACGAACTCTTCGAGACGCTCACCCTCATCCAGACGGGCAAGAGCCGCCGCCGCCCCATCCTGCTGTTCGGGCGCGAGTTCTGGAGCCGGCTCATCAACTTCGACCTGCTGCTGGACACCGGCATGATCAGCCCCGGCGACGAGAAGCTCTTCCACTACGTCGAGACGGCCGAGGAAGCCTGGGCCCTGCTCGAAGCCGAATACGAACTCGCCACCTCCCCCACGCCATGACCAAGCTCCGAAACGTCTCCCTCATCGGCGCCCCCACCGACATCGGTGCCGGCGCCCGCGGTGCCAGCATGGGCCCCGAGGCCATGCGCGTGGCCGGCCTGGCCGCCGCGCTGGAAGCCCGTGGCGTGAACGTGGTGGACCGTGGCAACCTCAGCGGCCCGGCCAACCCCTGGCTGCCACCGGTGGACGGCTACCGCCACCTGAAGGAAGTGGTGGCCTGGAACCAGGCCGTGCACGACGCCGTGTACGCCGAGCTCAAGACCGGCCGCATGCCCATGCTGCTGGGCGGCGACCACTGCCTGGGCCTGGGCTCCATCAGCGCCGTGGCCCGCCACTGCCGCGACGTGGGCAAGAAGCTGCGCGTGCTGTGGCTGGACGCGCATGCCGACTTCAACACCAGCGCCCTCACCCCCAGCGGCAACATCCACGGCATGCCCGTGGCCTGCCTGTGCGGCTTCGGCCCGCGGGAGCTGATCGAGATCGGCGGCACGGTGCCGGCCATCAGCCCGAAGTGGGTGCGCCAGATCGGCATCCGCAGCGTGGACGAAGGCGAGCGCCGCTTCGTGCACGAACAGGACCTGGAGGTGTTCGACATGCGCTACATCGACGAGATGGGCATGCGCCACACCATGGAACTGGCCCTGGCCACGCTGGACGACAACACCCACCTGCACGTGAGCTTCGACGTCGACTTCCTCGACCCCGTGATGGCCCCCGGCGTGGGCACCACTGTGCCCGGCGGCCCCACCTACCGCGAGGCCCACCTGTGCATGGAGATGATTGCCGACACCGGCCGCATGGCGTCCATGGACCTGATGGAACTGAACCCCGCGCTGGACGAAAAGAACCGCACGGCGCTGGTGGCGCTGGACCTGATCGAGTCCTTGTTTGGCAAAAGCACGCTCATGCGGAAATGAGTCCGCCTGGCTTCACCGAAGGCAAGTCCGCGCAGACAACCCGGTGGCGTGCATGAAAACCGTGCTGCCCTTCGTCGCCCCGCCCGGCGACCCGTCCACGCCTGACTGGGTGGCTGCCCTGCAACGTGCCATGCCAGACGAAACCGTGCTGCCGCTGGCTGCGCTGGATGCCGACGCGCGCCAGCAATGCCGCGTGGCCGTCGTGGCCAACCCACGTCCGCAGGACCTGCGCAGCCTGCCTGCGCTGGCCTGGGTGCACAGCGTCTGGGCCGGCGTCGAACGGCTGGTGGCCGACCTCGGCGACACCGAGCTGAAGATCGTCCGCCTCGTCGACCCCCGCCTCGCCCAGACCATGGCAGAAGCCGTGCTGGCCTGGACGCTCTACCTGCACCGCGACATGCCGACCTACGCCCGCCAACAGCGCGACCGCCAGTGGCGCCCACTGGACCCCGTGCGCCCGGAAGACCGCAGCGTGGGGCTGCTGGGCCTGGGCGCCCTGGGCGAGCCGGCCGCCCGGCGGCTGCGTGACGCCGGCTTCGCGGTGCAGGGCTGGAGCCGCACGCCCAAGACGCTGGACGGCGTGACCTGCCACTCGGGCACCGCCGGCCTGGACGCGCTGCTGGGCAGCGTGGACCTCCTGATCTGCCTGCTGCCACTGACCGCCCGGACCCGGGGCTTGCTGAACGAAGGGGCGCTGGGCCGGATGCGCCCCTCGGCGTCGCTGATCAACTTCGCCCGCGGGGCCATCGTCGACGATGCCGCCCTGCGGCAAGCCCTGGACCGGAACGCGCTCAAGCACGCGGTGCTGGACGTCTTCGCCACCGAACCCCTGCCGGCGGACAGCTGGCAATGGGCCCATCCGGCCGTGACCGTGCTGCCGCACGTGTCGGGACCCACCGACCGGACCACCGCATCGGCCATCGTCGCGGCGAACATCGCACGCTACCGGCACACCGGTGCCCTGCCCGCGGAGGTGGACCGCGGCCGGGGCTACTGAACCGGCGCCTTGATCGCAGCCGGCCTGCCCAGGCAGGTCAAAGACCCAGTTCGCCCAGCCCTGGGTGATCGTCCGGCCGCCGCCCCAACGGCCAGAAGAACAGCCGCGCCGCTGCCGCGATCGGCAGGTCGTTGATGCTCGCGAAGCGCCGCTGCATCAGCCCCTCCGCAGTGAACTCCCAGTTCTCGTTGCCATAGCTGCGGAACCACTGCCCCGAGTCATCGTGCCACTCGTAGGCGAAACGCACCGCAATGCGCTGATCGCCGAAAGCCCACAGTTCCTTGATGAGGCGGTAGTCCAGCTCGCGCACCCACTTGCGGGCCAGGAAAGCCCTCACCTGTTCACGCCCGGCCGGAAACTCCGCCCGGTTGCGCCACAGGGTGTCGTCCGTGTAGACGCCCACGACACGGTCCGGGTCACGGCTGTTCCAGGCGTCTTCGGCCAGGCGCACTTTCTGCACCGCGCCCTCCAGAGTGAATGGGGGCAAAGGGGGCCGCATCGGCGAACTCCATCAAGCTTCGCACCGCGAAGCGAGCCATCCAGCGGCCACCGTGGAACTGGCTCCGCCAGGCCACTGGCGGCGCCCCCTTGAGGGGGCTGGCGAAGCCGGTAGGGGGTGGGTGAATCAATACGTCTTGTAGGGCAGGAACTTGCCGCTCATGACGATGCTGACGCGATCACCCATCGGGTTGGCCTCGCGCTGCAGGTCCATCTTGAAGTCGATGGCGCTCATGATGCCGTCGCCGAACTCCTCGTGGATCAGCTCCTTGAAGGTGGTGCCATAGACGCTGATCAGCTCGTAGAAGCGGTAGATCAGCGGGTCGGTCGGCACCGACGTCGGCAGGCTGCCCTTGTAGGGGACGACCTTCAGCCACTGTGTCTCGGCCTCCGTCAGGTCGAAGAGTTTGGCGAGCTTGGCCGCCTGCTCGTCGTTGAAGGTCATCTGGCCCAGGCAGCCGGCGGTGACCCATTCCTTGGACAGGCCGATCTCCGTGGCCACGTCGGCCCATTTCAGGCCCTTGGCCACCTTGGTGGCGATGATCTTTTCGGTGACGTCGAGGCGGCTCATGCGGTGCTCCTGGTGTGAGGGTGAGGGTGAGGGTCAAGAGGGATGATGTCGGCCGAGGGCGCGAGGCCGGGTCGGACTTCGGGCGGGTGTTCCGGCGCCCGCCCGCCCGAGAGGCCGGCGCTGCGGGCGACGAGGAAGTCCACGAGGTGGTTGCGGATGGGGTAGTACTGCGGGTCGTGGTGCAGCGTGGCGCGCTGCCGGTCCCGCGGCATGGTGTTGACGACGATCTCGGCGATGCGCGCCTGCGGGCCGTTGGCCATCAGCAGGATGCGGTCGGCCAGCAGGATGGCCTCGTCCACGTCGTGCGTGATCATGAAAACCGTCTGCTTCGTCGCCGCGCAGATCCTCAGCAGTTCGTCCTGGATGGTGCCGCGCGTCAGCGCGTCGAGTGCGCCGAAGGGCTCGTCCAGCAGCAGCATGCGCGGCTCGATGGCGAAGGCCCGCGCAATGCCCACGCGCTGCTTCATGCCGCCCGACAACTGGCTGGGCTTCTTGTCGAGGTGTGCCGCCAGGCCCACCAGCTCGACGTACTTCACCACCTGCGCGTCGACCTGCGCCCGCGTCCAGTCCGGCCACTTGCTGCGCACCGCGAACGCGATGTTCTGGCGGACGGTCAACCAGGGCATCAGCGCATGGCCCTGGAACACGACGCCGCGCTCCAGGCCCGGGCCCACCACCTCGCGGTTGGCCATGAACACATGGCCGTCGCTCGCCTGCTCCAGGCCGGCGAGCACGTTCAGGATGGTGGTCTTGCCGCAGCCGCTGTGGCCGATGATGCAGACGAACTCACCCTCGCTGAGCGTGAAGTTCACGCCGTCGAAGACGGTGGCATCGCCATAGCGTTTGGCCAGGCCCTGGACCTGCACGAGTTCAGTCGGCATAGGTCACCGCCTTCTGGGCACGGGCAAACGCAAGATCGAGCAACATCCCGACCAGGCCGATGACGAGGATGGCGAGCAGCACGTTGGGCAGGCTCAGGTTGTTCCACTCGTTCCAGACGAAGTAGCCGATGCCCGTGCCGCCCACCAGCATCTCGGCCGCCACGATGACGAGCCAGGCGATGCCCATGCTGATGCGCATGCCGGTCAGGATGGTGGGCGCCGCCGCCGGCAGGATCACCTCGAAGGCGCGGCGCAGCGGCCCCACCTCCAGCGTGCGGGCCACGTTGAGCCATTCGCGCCGAACGCCGGCCACACCGAAGGCGGTGTTGATGAGCATCGGCCACAGGCTGCAAATGAAGATGACGAAGATGCCGCTCGCCGCGGAATCCTTGATCGTGTAGAGCGCCAGCGGCATCCAGGCCAGCGGTGAGATGGGCTTGAGCACCTGGATGAAGGGGTCCAGCGCGCGGTAGATGAGCGGGCTCATGCCGATGACGAAGCCGAGCGGTATCGCCACCAGCGCCGCCAGCAGGTAGCCCAGGCCCACGCGGCCCAGCGAGTAGGCGAGCTGCAGGCCAAGCCCCTTGTCGTTGGGGCCGCGGTCGTAGAACGGGTCGGCCAACTGGCGGGCGATGGTGGCGCCCATCTGCGCGGGCGTCGGGAAGCCGCTCTTGGTCGTGGCGGGTGTGGCATCGATGGGCTTGCCCATCAGCTTGGCGTACTCGATCTGCTCGGGCGTCATCGCTGCGGCCGGCGCTGGGGCCGCCGCACTGCCCTGCGTGGCGAGCTGCCACAGGCCGAGCAGGCAGCCGAGCAGCAGCAGCGAGAGCAGCGCGGCGCGGAAGGTGAGAGAAGCGTGCATGTCAGTGAGGCGGTCAGCTTGTCGGGAGTCCGAAGAACACAGCCACGCAGGCACAGAGACACAGAGAAACCCGGCTGGTGGCACTGGTATGAGCGCCTTTGTGCCTCTGTGTCTCTGTGGCTGTGTTCCCCGGGCCGTGCCGGCAAGGTTCAGGTGCGCTTGATGGCGAAGCTGTCGATGTAGGCCTGAGGTTTCGCCGGGTCGAACTCCTTGCCCATCACCTTGAACTTCGGGTAACCGCCGGCCTTGTCCTCGGGCACCGCCTGGTCCAGCGCCTTCATCTGCTTCTTCGCATCGGTCAGCAGGAAGACCTTCTCGGCCACGGCCTTGTAGTCCACGTCACCCTTCAGGTAGCCCCAACGCTTCATCTGCGTGAGCATCCACACGGCCAGGCTCTGCCAGGGCATGGGGTCGAAGTCGGCGCGGTCGGGCACGACCTTGACGTTGCCCAGGCCATCGGCGAACTTGCCGGTGAGCACCTGCGCCACCACGGTCTCGGGCTGGTTGAGATAGGCCTGCGGCGAGATCACCTTGGCAATCAGCTCGCGGTTGCGCGCCTCGCGGGCCATGGCCGCCGCGGTCAACACGGCGCGGTAGAGCGCAATGAAGGTGTTGGGGTTCTTCTGGATGAACTCCGCGCTGGTGCCGAAGGCGCAGCACGGGTGGCCGTTCCAGAGCTCCTTGGTGAGCAGGTGGATGAAGCCCACCTCCTCGAACACTGCACGCTGGTTGAACGGGTCGGGGCCCAAGAAGCCGTCGATGTTGCCCGCGCGCAGGTTGGCCACCATCTCGGGTGGCGGCACCACGCGGATCTGGATGTCGCGGTCGGGATCGAGCCCCGCTTCGGCCACGTAGTAACGCAGCAGGAAGTTGTGCATCGAGTACTCGAAGGGCACGGCGAACTTGAAGCCCTTCCAGTCCTTGGGGTCGCGCTTGTCCTTGTGCTTGACGGCCAGCGTGATGGCCTGGCCGTTGGTGTTCTGGATGGTCGCCACGTGCATGGGCGTGGCCGGCGCGCCCAGGCCCAGGCTGATGGCCACGGGCATCGGGCTCAGGAAGTGCGTGGCGTCGTACTCCTTGTTGAGCATCTTGTCGCGGATGAGCGCCCAGCCCGCCGTCTTCACCACCTGCACGTCCAGGCCCTGCTTGCTGTAGAAGCCCAGCGGGTGGGCCATGATCAGCGGCGTGGCGCAGGTGATGGGGATGAAGCCGATCTTCAGCTCCTTCTTCTCCAGCGGCCCTTTCTCCGCCGCCATGGCCTGCAGGCTGGCTACGGGCAGCACGCTGGAGATCGCGGCCATCGCCGTGTTGCGGCCGACCGCCTTCAGGAAGCGGCGACGCACGGCGTCCTGCGGGAACAGCGCCTTCACGAGCGCCGCCTCCACGAACTGTCGGGATTCGGCCTCCACATCCGGCTGCTCGCTGCAAGCCTTCAGTTCGGCCACCGCATGGTCTGCGGCACTGGCATGCCGGCCGCAGCTGCAGCGCATCAGCAGCGGCCGGTCGGCATCGTAGGGGTCATGGGTCATCGGGTGCTCCTGGATGTGTTGCGACTCTAAAAAATGCAGCAGCTCCGGGGGATCGTGCAGGACAGGGAGTTTTTGTAGGGCTGGAACTACGTGGGCCGATGACCGGCACACGCGTGATGGCGTCAGCCAGCGCTGCCCGACTGCTCCAGCCGCACCGCGAACAACGCCAGTTCCACGTCGTTGCGCACGCCGATCTTCTCCAGCACCCGTGCCCGGTAGGTGGACACGGTGTTGGGCGACAGCACCAACTGCTCGGCGATCTCGCCCACGCTGCGTCCTGCCGCCAGCAACTGATAGACCTGATGCTCGCGGTGCGACAGTCGTTCATGCAGCGGCTGCTCGTCATCGGCGGCGTGGCGCCCGCCGGCACCCACGGCACCGGCCAGCAGTTCGGCCACGCTCGACGTGATGAAGAGCTGGCCGCGCGCGACCTGGCGGATGGCATCGATCATCTGCTCGCTGTCCGCGCTCTTGTTCAGATAACCCGCCGCGCCCAGCTTCAAGCTGCGCACGGCGTACTGACGGTCGGGGTAGGTCGACAACATCAGCACCGGCAGCTTCGGGAACTCTGACTTCAACGACTTCAGCACGTCCAGCCCGTCGCGCTGTGGCATGGCGATGTCCAGCAGCACCACGTCTGGCCCCTGGCCCGCTTCCCGGCCGGCGCGCACGCCCCGCAGCGCATCCGGCCCGTTGGCAGCCTCGCCCACCACACGCAGGTCCTCGGCCTCGGCCAGGATCTGCTTGATGCCCTCGCGCACGATGACATGGTCGTCGCAGACCAGCACGCGGATCATGGCGCCTCTCCGATCGGCATCACCAAGCGCACCGTCGTGCCCCGGCCCGGCGCGCTGTCGATGCCCAGCCGCCCGCCAAACTGCGCCGCGCGCTCGCGCATGCCCATGACGCCATAGCTGCGGGGGTCTGCCAGCGCCTCGGGTGGCGCCCCGCGCCCGTCGTCGCGCACCTGCAGGTAGAGCACGGGCGCGGGCGGCGCGTCCACGTCGATGCGGATGGCCACATGCTGCGCCTGCGCATGCCGCGCCACGTTGGACAGCACCTCCTGGAAGATGCGGAACACCGCGATCGCGAGCCCACCGCCGGGCGGCGCCACATCGGCGGCCACGTGCATCTTGAAGTCCACCCGGTACTCGTCGCTGCCGGCACGCTCGAACTCCTGCGCCTGCCACTCCAGCGCCGCCCAAAGACCCTGGTGGTCGAGGATGCTCGGACGCAGGTCGGTGATGATGCGGCCCACCGCATCCACCGCCGTGTCCACCAGCCCCCCCATGCGCACGCACTTGGCCTGCATGCCCTCGCGCTGCGCGGCATCACCCACGCGGCGGGCCAGCCAGTTCACGTCCATCTTGAGCGCCACGAGGATGGAGCCCAGCTCGTCGTGGATCTCCCGCGCGATGCGCTTGCGCTCGGTCTCGCGCATGGCCTCCAGGTGGTGGGCCAGCTCGCGAATCTCGGCCGTGCGCTCGGCCACCCGCCGCTCCAGCTCGTCGTGGCTGGCGCGCAGCAGCGCCTCGGCCCGCTTGCGGGCGGTGATGTCGACAAAGCTCGCCACCGCGCCCTGCACCACACCGTCTTCGATGATGGGGTGGCTGACGTACTCCACAGCCAACGGCGTCCCGTCGGCCCGCCAGATCACCTCGTCGTCGATGCGGCACGGCATGCCGCGGCGAAACGCATTGAAGATCGGGCAGTCGCACTCCGGGTAGTGGCGCCCGTCTGCATGGGAATGGTGGATGAGCTCGTGCATGTTGCGACCGAGCACCTCTTCGGTGCGCCAACCGAGCATGTCGCACGCAGCACGGTTCACAAAGGTGCATGCGCCGGCCATGTCCACGCCAAAAATGCCCTCGCCCGTGCTTTCCAGCAGCAGCGCCAGGCGGCGGGCGGCATCCGGGGGCGGGAGGTCGGTCGACGGGGCGGGCATGCCCCGGTTGAGTGCAAACGCCATGCCACCCGAAGCCCGGCCCTGAGACGATGCCCACCATGAACCCCATCACCCTCCTGCTGGCCGCATTCAGCCTCACCATCACCCTGCTGGCCACCAGCGCCCAGGCCCAGGCACCGAACGACACCGAGCGCTACACCCTCTTTCATGCACCGGTCACACTGCTGCGCAACGCCCAGCTGTTCGACGGCAGCGGCAGCCCGCCCAGGGAGCGCATGAGCGTGCTGATCCGTGAAGGCCGCATCGCGCGCATCGCCCCCGACGCGGAACTGAGCCCTCCGGCGGGCACGCTGGTGAAGGACCTGGCCGGCGGCGCGCTGATGCCCGGCTTCGTGCTGCTGCACGAGCACCTCTTCTACCCGACCGAGCGCGGCAGCTACGGCGCCTTCTTCCAGAGCTTCCCGCTGCTCTACCTGGCCGGCGGCGTGACGACGATGCGCACGGCCGGCAGCATGAGCCCCTA
Source organism: Roseateles sp. (assembly GCA_037439585.1). GTDB lineage: Bacteria > Pseudomonadota > Gammaproteobacteria > Burkholderiales > Burkholderiaceae_C > Pelomonas. The sequence goes on from JBBIVU010000064.1 coordinate 11,682, forward strand.
CGCCGACCTCAACACCTGGAAAGACATCCAGGCCGGCACCGCGCCGGGGCCGGACCTGGACGTGACCGCGCCCTTCCTGAACGGCATCCAGGCCTTCGTGGCCCAGGTGCCGCGCCTCGTCAACGCCGAGGACGCCGTGCGCCAGGTGGGCTACTGGGCCGACGTGGGCGCCACCTCGTACAAGGGCTACATGCACCTCACGCGCGAGCAGCTGGATGCCATCGTGAAGGCCGCTCACGAGCGGCGCGCCAAAGTCACGGCCCACCTCTGCGCCGTCACCTACGCCGAGGCCACGGCTCTGGGCATCGACAACCTGGAGCACGGCTTCTTCGCGTCCACCGACTTCGTGGAGGCCAAGCAGCCCGACACCTGCCCGGCGGGCGATGCCGGCCCGCGCTCGCTGGACGCACTGGCCGTGGACGACCCGCGCATGGCCGACCTGCAACGCCAGATGATCGAACACAAGGTGGCGCTGACCTCCACGCTGACCATCTTCGAAACCTTCGCCTACGGCCGCCCCATGGCCCCGGCTGCCGCGCTGGACCTGCTGATGCCGCAGCTGCGCGAGCAGTACGTGGCCCGCTACACCGCCATCCAGCGCGGCGGCCCCAACACCTATGGCCGCGTGTTCCCCAAGGACATGGCCTGGGAGAAGCGCTTCCACGAGGCCGGCGGCCTGCTCGTGGCGGGCACCGACCCCACGGGCTACGGCGGCGTCATCCCCGGCTTTTCGTCGCTGCGCCAGTTCGAGCTGCTGCGCGAGGCCGGCTTCGACGCGGCCACCGCGGTGCAGGTGATGACGGCCAACGGCGCCACCTACCTCGGCCGCACGGCGGAGGTGGGCCGCATCGCGCCGGGGCTGCGGGCCGACCTCATCGCCTTCACTGCACCGCTGGATGCAGCCAAGCCGGCCCTGCCCGACGTCGCCTGGACGATGAAGGCCGGGCGGGCCTGGGACCGCAGCAAGATCCTCAACGCCTGGAAGGGTCAGGTGGGCTTGCGGTGAGCGTGCAACAAGGTGCCTGCTTGCTGGCCTTCGAAGGCATGCATGAGCCTCTTCGCACCCTCACCGCCAATCTGCAGGCGGCGACTGCTCAACCCGGGCGCACATTCACAGCACTGCTCGTGGCCAGGCATGCTGAACTGCCTGCCAGTTGCCCGACTTCACGGAGTCAAGCGCTCAGCCTTGGGCTGAAGCAGGACAAACTCTGCATCTCTGGCGCACGGCACCCGAGGTGCAGATGCCAGGAAAACCATGCGCAAGAATCCGCCTGATACCAGCAAGTGCACCGGCGCCATTATTTTTTCGCGCGTGCTCGCCAAGACCACAGGGGAAGCCTTGCATTGCGCCCGCTCACGCGACACGTCCGATCGAGGCCCCGTGCTCAGCCTGACCAGACACTGACCTCGTCAGAAGCACACCACCACATCCGAAGAATTCGTGACCGATTGAGGCTGATGGCCATCAGCAATCGATGGTCATCCCACGTCCGGTGCCTTTCAGGGCACGATGAACGAGTTATCCAGCTTCGGGATGCTGTCATGCAAGTCTTGCTCCGTTCCGTCCGCATCGGCAAACGCCTGGGCATCACCTTCGGCCTGTTGCTGCTGGCACTCTGCGCTGTGGCTGCTTTCGGCAGCTGGCAGATGTCCAAGGTGAACGACAACGTTGTGGACCTGGACACCAACTGGCTGCCCAGCGTCGAGACGCTGGGCCAAATGCAGCTGATGGCCAGCGAGGTGCGCCGTACTGCACTGCTCAGCGTCATCCAGCTCAAAGCCGAGGACAAGGCCCGAACCGGCGAGCAGCATCAGGCGGCCGAGCGAGAGTTCTTCGCCCGGGCCAAGGAGTACGAGGGCATGATCGCCTCGCCTGAGGAGCGGCAGCTCTATGCAGACATCAAGTCCTCCTGGACCGCATACATGGCAGACGACGCCACGCTGATGCAGGCTGCCAGTGCGGGCGAGGCCGAGCTCGAGCGCGCGCGCGAGCTGGCGTCCGGGCCATCGGCCGAACGCTATCTCCAGCTGACGGCTGCAATTGCCAAGGATGTGAAGCTCAATCGCGACGGCGGCGCTCAGGCCGGACGGGACGCCGCTGCGTCCTTCCAGCGGGCGTTGTGGGTGAACGCGACTGTGGCCGTAGGTGCCGTGCTGGCTGGCCTTGCCCTGGCCGTTCAAGTCACATCCTCCATCGTTCGGCCGATCGCCACG
>JBBIVU010000065.1:0-13720 GCA_037439585.1 Roseateles sp.
GGTGGCGGCCACGGTGAAGCGGGCGTTGGGGTGCGCGGCCTTGGCGCCGGTCGCCTGGGCGATCTCAGGCGTCCAGTCCTTGCCCTGCCAGTCGATCAGGTGAGCGGGCAGCGCCTTGTTCGGCGCGTCGGCCTCCATGCCTTCCCACCAGACGTCGCCGTCGTCGGTCAGCGCCACGTTCGTGAAGATCACGTCGCGGTCCAGGCTGGCCATGCAGTTGGGGTTGGTCTTGTGGTTGGTGCCAGGCGCCACGCCGAAGTAGCCGGCTTCAGGGTTGATGGCGCGCAGCGAGCCGTCGGCCTGCGGCTTGATCCAGGCGATGTCGTCGCCGATGGTCGTGACCTTCCAGCCCTCGAAGCCCTCGGGCGGCACGAGCATCGAGAAGTTGGTCTTGCCGCAGGCGCTGGGGAAGGCGGCGGCCACGTGGTACTTGCGGCCCTCGGGCGAGGTGACACCGAGGATCAGCATGTGCTCGGCCAGCCAGCCCTGGCTGCGGCCCATGGTGGACGCGATGCGCAGCGCGAAGCACTTCTTGCCCAGCAGTGCGTTGCCGCCGTAGCCCGAGCCATAGCTCCAGATCTCGCGCGTCTCGGGGTAGTGGACGATGTACTTGGTCGGGTTGCAGGGCCAGGAGACGTCCTGCTGGCCGGCTTCCAGCGGCGCGCCCACGGTGTGCACGCAGGGCACGAAGTCGCCGTCCGTGCCCAGCAGCTCGATCACGGCGCGGCCCATGCGGGTCATGGTGCGCATGTTGACCGCCACGTAGGGGCTGTCGCTCAGCTCCACGCCGATGTGGGCGATGGGGCTGCCCAGCGGGCCCATGCTGAACGGCACGACGTACAGCGTGCGGCCGCGCATGCAGCCCTTGAACAGCGCCTTGTCACCGGTTTGCAGCAGCTCCCGCATCTCGGCCGGGGCCATCCAGTTGTTGGTGGGGCCGGCGTCTTCCTTGTTCGCGGAGCAGATGAAGGTGCGGTCTTCCACCCGGGCCACGTCGCTGGGGTCGGAGCTGGCCAGGTAGCTGCCCGGGCGCAGCGCGGCGTTGAGTTTCTTGAAGGTACCGGCGGCCACGAGCTGGTCGCACAGGCGCTGGTACTCCTCGGCGCTGCCATCGCACCAGTGCACGTTCGCCGCCTCGGTCAGCGCGGCGATCTCAGCCACCCAGGCAATCAGCCGGGCGTTCTTGACATAGGCGGGCAGGCTCAGGCGCAGGCCCTGCATGGCGGGTTGGTTCATGGCGAAAGCTCCAATCATGGGAATGTGTTTGGGGCAGCTGGCAAGCTGGCCCAAGCACACCGAACCTGAAGAGGTGGATTGTCGAATCCAATGTAATCACGCTGTAACCACCCAGGTCGGTGGGGTCATGCAAAACATGAATAGGCTCATGCGGGTGTGGCCTCCTGGCTCACGCGCTTGGCGAAGAGGGGCTCAGATTGGCGCGAAGCCTGTGCGGTCGTGCAGGCCATTTGTTGAGGTCCGAGGGGGCCGCGCTCCTCCCGGACAATCGGGGCATGCACCTCCTCAGCGTCAACACCGCGCGCGTCGAGCGCTTCATCGCCACCAGCGGCCAGAGCTTGAATTCGGCTTTCCGCAAGCGCCCGCGCACCGGGCCCGTGACCCTGGGCCTGCTGGGCCTGGAGGGCGACGAGCAGGCCGATCCGACCGTGCACGGCGGCCTGGCCAAGGCCGTGTATGCCTACCCGCAGGAGCACCACGCCGTGTGGCAGACCTTGCGAGGCCAGGCCAAGGTGGACCTTCCTTTGCAGCCGGGCGACTTTGGTGAAAACCTGACGATCTCCGGCCTGCTGGAAACCCAACTCTGGATCGGTGACGTGCTGAAGTTTCCGGACGGCGAGCTGGTCGTGTCGGAGCCGCGCTACCCCTGCTTCAAGTTCAACGCCCACATGGGCTTCAACCAGGCGGCCAAGATGATGGCGCAAAGCGGCTACTGCGGCGTTTATCTGGCGGTGAAGCGCGAAGGCACGCTGGCAGCGGGCCAGCGCTTCGAACTGCTGCCGGGCCCGCGGGAAGTGGGCGTCGTGGAGCTGTTCAAGTCCAAGATGAGGGCCAAGTCATGACCCGCCGGCGCGCGTTTCTGGCTGCAGCCGGCCTGCTGCCCTGGGTGGCCCACGCCGGGCCGCTGCTGGAGGTGGGGCCGCGCCGGGCCGTGAAGACCCTTGCCGCCGCCGCACGCCAGGCGAAGGACGGCACGCTCGTGGCAGTGGACGCCGGCGACTACGTGGCCGACGTGGCCGTGTGGCCCCAGCACGACCTGACGCTGCGTGCCGTGGGGGGGCGGGTGAAGCTGATTGCGGCCGGTGCACATGCCCAGGGCAAAGGCCTGTTCGTGACGGTCGGGCGGCGCCAGCGCATCGAGGGCTTCCACTTCACCGGCGCGGTGGTGCCCGACCGCAACGGTGCCGGCATCCGCCTGGAGGCGGGCTCGCTCACGCTGGTGGACTGCACCTTCAGCGACAACGAGAACGGCCTGCTCGCAGCCAACAGCGACACCATCGAGCTCGACATCGTCGGCTGCGACTTCGGCCCCATCGCACCGCGAGAGGGGCAGACGCACAACCTCTACGTCGGCGCCATCAAGCGGCTGTCCGTGACGGGCAGCTACTTCCACCATGGCCTGCACGGCCACCTGCTCAAGAGCCGCGCCGCGCTCAACCACATCCTCTACAACCGGCTGACCGATGAGATCGGTGGCCGCGCGAGTTACGAGCTGGAATTCCCAAACGGCGGCGTGGCGGTGGTGATGGGCAACCTCATCGCGCAAAGCTCCAGCACCGAGAACCCGCACGTCATCTCCTTCGGCGTGGAGGGTGCGAATGGGCCCAGGCAGGCGCTCTACCTCGTCAACAACACGCTGGTGGACCAGCGCTCAAGTGGCGGCATCTGGCTGCGCGTGACACCGCCGCAGACCGAGGTGCTGCTGGCCAACAACCTGCTGGTGGGCCGCCCCCAGCTGGCTGCCGAGGGCCACTGGACACGGCGCGCCAATTTCCAGGCCGATTGGGACGAGTTCGTGCGCGCCGCACGCGACGACTACCGGCTCAGGCCGGGTTCGTCCTTGCGCGGCAAGGCGCAGGCGACCGGTGAGGGCGGCGGGCTGATGCTGGTGCCGGAACGCGAGTACCGCCACCCGTGCAGCACGGCCGCCCTGGCGCTCAGCGCGGGGCAGGCGCTGAGCCCGGGAGCGTTCCAGGGCTGACGCCGGCGGCGGTGCAGCCCGGCTGTCGGCCTCAGGCCGGCTGCGCGCGGGGATAGTCCGTGTAGCCCGCTGCGCCGCCCCCGTAGAAGGTCTCCTTCTGTGGTGCCGCCCAGGGCAGATCGGCGCGGATGCGTTCGGCCAGGTCCGGGTTGCTGATGAAGGGCCGGCCGATGGCCACCGCATCGGCATGGCCGCTGGCCACGGCCTGCAGCGCCATGCTGCGGTCGTAGCCGTTGTTGACGATCCACGGGCCGTTGAAGCGGCGGCGCAGCTCGGCGTAGTCGAACGGCGCGTTGTCGCGCGGGCCGCCGGTGGCACCTTCCACCACTTCCATGAAGGCCAGCTTCAGCGGGGCGAGCTGGTCGGCCACGTGGTTGAACAGGGCCTGGGGGTCGCTGTCCTGGCCGATGTCGTTGGCCGGCGTGACGGGCGAGACACGCAGCCCCGTGCGGCCCGGGCCGATGGCCTGGGCCACGGCCGTCATCACTTCCACGAGCAACCGCGCGCGGTTCTCGATGGAGCCGCCATAGGCGTCGGTGCGGTCGTTGGCGCTGTCACGCAGGAACTGCTCCAGCAGGTAGCCGTTGGCGCTGTGCACCTCCACGCCGTCGAAGCCGGCGGCGATGGCGTTGCGCGCGGCCTGGGCGTAGTCGGCCACCAGCTGCGGGAGCTCGTCGGTGTGCAGGGCGCGGGGCGTGTCGGTCGGCACCAACTCGCCGTGGGCGGCATAGGTGCGCGTCTTGGCCGCACGGGCGGTGGACGACACCGGCGGCTGCCCACCCGGCTGCAGGCGGTTCACCGAGATGCGACCCACGTGCCAGAGCTGGATGACGATCTTGCCGCCCTCGGCGTGCACGGCGTCGGTCACGCGCTTCCAGCCGGCGATCTGCTCGGGGCTGTGGATGCCGGGGGTGTCGAAGTAGCCCTGGCCGTCGGGCCGGATCTGGGCAGCCTCGGTGATGAGCAGGCCGGCGCTGGCGCGCTGGCGGTAGTACTCGACGTGCAGGTCGGTGGGCGTCTGGCCGGGCGCGCGGTTGCGCGTGAGCGGGGCCATGACGAGGCGGTTGGCGAGCGTGATGTCGCCGAGGCGGACGGGGTCGAACAGGGTAGGCATGAGAGGCAAATGGGGCCGGAATCGAGAGGTGCAAGGCTAGCGGCGGCGCGCAGCCCCTGGCAGGCCGGGGTTGATGGCGGGTGTGTTAGCGACAATCGCCCCATGCTCGCCTACCGCCACGCCTTCCATGCCGGCAACCACGCCGACGTCCTCAAGCACCTCGTGCTGACCCGCGTGCTGCGCTACATGGGTGAAAAGGACAAGCCCTACACCCTCATCGACACCCACGCCGGCGCTGGCGGCTACTCCGTGGAGGGCCGCTACGCGCAGAAGAAGGGCGAGTACGCCGAGGGCGTGGCCAAGCTCTACGACCGCACGGACCTCCCCGCGCCGCTGGCCGACTACATCGACCTGGTGCGCGCCTTCAACCCCGACGGCCAGCTGCGCCAGTACCCCGGCTCGCCGGCCATCGCCAACATGCTGCTGCGCGAGACTGACCGGCTGCGCGTGTACGAGCTGCACTCCACCGACCACCGCATCCTCGCCAGCTACCTCGACTCCCGCCCGCAGACCCAGGTGCGCGACACCGACGGCTTTGCCGCCATCAAGGCCGAGCTGCCCTCGCCCACGCGCCGCGCGGCGCTGCTGATGGACCCGTCCTACGAGATCAAGACCGACTACGGCAAGGTGCTGGCGGCGCTGCGCGAGGCGCTGGAGCGCGCAGCCGACACGGTGGTGATGATCTGGTACCCGCAGCTGCAGCTGCTCGAATCGACCCAGCTCGTGGCCCGCCTGAAGGCCAGCGCCGACGCCGCCGCCAAGAAGGGCTGGGTGCACGCACGGCTGACGGTGACGCAGGCCGACGAGCGCGGCTTTGGCATGCTGGGCAGCGGCATGTTCATCGCCAACCCGCCCTTCACGCTGCACGACGAACTGGCCGAGTGCCTGCCCTTGCTGGTGGAGCGCCTGGGCCAGTACGACGGCGCCAACTTCGTCATCGAGCAGCGGGCCGCCTGACGCACCTGGGCGCCAGCCCCACCCCGCCCCTCATTTCGAGAACCAGCCTGCCACGCGCTGGCGCAGGCGCTCGAAGAACCCAGCGCGTTCCACATCCGCCAGGGCCACCAGGGGCGATTCGCCCAGCGGCTTGCCGCTGGCCGTGGCCACGACCTTGCCGATCACGGCGCCCTTGGCGATGGGGGCTTCGAGTGCGGGGTTGAGCGTGATGGCGGTTTGTACGGCCGCCGCCTGGCCCTTGGGCACCACCAGCGTCCAGGGCTGCGCAACGCCGGCGTTCACCGTGGGCACCACGCCGTAGGTGACCTTGGCGGTGGCCAGCGTGGCGCCAGCCTGGGCGGGGGTGGCTTCCTCGAAGTTCGCGTAGCCCCAGTTGAAGAGCACGCGCGTCTGGTCGGCGCGGGCCTGCTTGCTGTCGGCGTTCAGGATGACCGAGATCAGGCGCATGCCGTTGCGCTTGGCGGAGGCGGTCAGGCAGTAGCCGGCTTCGTCGGTGTGGCCCGTCTTGAGGCCGTCCACCGTGGGGTCGGTGTACAGCAGCGCGTTGCGGTTGCCTTGCTTGATGCCGTTGTAGGTGAACTCGCGCTCGGCGTAGATGGGGTAGTACTCGGCGCTGTTGCGGATGATGGCGGCCGCCAGCACGGCCAGGTCGCGGGCCGAGGCCTTGTTGTTGGGGTCGGGCAGGCCGGCGGCGTTGGCGAACTGGGTCTTGCCCATGCCCAGCTTCTTGGCCTCGGCGTTCATCATCGCCACGAAGCCGGCCTCCGAGCCGCCGATGTGTTCGGCCAGCGCCTTGGAGGCGTCGTTGCCGCTGGCAATCACCACGCCGCGCAGCATGTCCATCAGCGAGGCCTGCGCGTTCAGGGGCACGAACATGCAGCTGTCACCCCCCTTGCCGCCACGGCACCAGGCGCTCTCGCTCATGGTGACGGGGTCGGTGGGCTTGAGCTTGCCGCTCTTGAGCCCCTGCTCGACCAGGTAGCTGGTCATCATCTTGGTGAGCGACGCCGGCGGCAGCGGCTCGTCCGGGTTGGACGAGGCCAGCACTTGCCCCGTGTTGAAGTCCATCAGCACCCAGGCCTTGTTGGCCAGCACCGGCACCGACTGGCCTTTGGCGTCGGTGGTCATCGCGGGTTCGGCCGGGGCCGCAGCCTTGGCCGGCTTGTGCGCGGCAGCACGCGCCTTGGCGTGCGGGGCGCTGAAGGCCGCAGTGGGCGCAGCGGCGATGAAGGCGCCGGCAAGAACGGCAGACAGCAGGGAGGCGGAAGGGGTGCGGGACATCATCAAGGGGGGCGTTTTCAACAGAGCGGCAGCAGAGAGCATGTGGGGGGACGACCGCTGGCAAGGGTCGTCACGGCGCCAGATCGGGCGTCGTGCCCAGAAAGTGCGATGTCAATTGTCGGGCCCCGCGTGCTGCAGGGCCAACGCGGAGCGTGACGACAGCGAAAACATGACAGGCCGTGCCGAATGTGGAGTCGCCGTTTCAGGGCGGATGCTTGGCAGCGGTTGCGGTCTTCCGACTTGCGGGAGTGAACGACGGAGAGCTGACGCTCAACGCTGAAGCTGCGGCCGGCGGCGCGGCTTGCCGACGCGAGGCGGCTCGAGCGACGGGTTGGCCCTCACGCTCGCCGCGAGTGCCTCGCTACGTACTGCTGGAGCACGCCATCCATGCGCGACTGCCACCCCTCGCCGGTTGACTTGAAGTACGCCACGACCTCCGGGCTGTACCGGACTGAAACCAGCAATTTCTTGTTCTCTGATTTAGGCCGACCACGCACGGCTTTCATGGGAACCATGGCTTGCAATTGCTTCGGTGTCAGAGGCTGCGCATCCGGGTCAGTCTTGGCTGCTGCCGTAATTGCTTTGTCTTCCGCTGTCGTCGGCATGACGATGGCCGGTCGCTTAGAAACTTTGGACATAGTGCTTCACCTCGCGTCGGTTGGCTTTGCGCAAGCTGATGATCCTTCGCGTCACGCCACGATCTACAAATGCCACGCAGTACAGGATTCCGGTATCGGGCGCCAACGCAATCATGCGCAACTCGCCGTACTCGTACCGCTCATCAACCCATACCAGTGACGCATCCCAATCGAGTTCGGCAGCCAACGCCAGCGACAACCCGTGCTTCTCCAGATTGCTCGCGTTTTTGGCGGGGTCAAACTCAATCCGCATTGATTTAATGTAGCTACATTAAATTGAACGGTCAATCTCAAGGTGCGGCTGCATGGGTGAGGCGCGCCGCCTGACGCTGATACCGCTGGACACCCGCCAGCCCCAGCCTCGTCAGTCCAGCACCACCTCCGTCCGCACCACCCCCGCCCGCTCCGCGCTGGCTGACAGCGCCAGGCGCGTGCCCACCGGGGCGCGCACCACCCATTCGGCCACGGCGCGGTCGCCGGTGGGGTGTTTGTTGAACAGGAAGGCCAGCTGGCTTTGCTTGGGCGCGTGCCCCTCCAGCTGCGGGCCTTCGATGCGTTCCTTGCCGTTGACGAGGCTGATGGCCGGGTCGTTCACGGGCATGTGGATCTCGAACATCACGCCGCGCACGGTCTTGCGCTCCAGCGCGCGCTGCGTCACGTAGGCCGGCAGGTAGCCGGCGTTGCCCACGGCCATGCGCACGCGCCACATGTCGGGGCCCAGCGCTCGCACCTCGGTGCGGATGAGTTCCAGCTGGGGCAGGCTCATGGCGATCTGCGTGAGCCAGGCCGGGAAGCGGGCGGCTTCGCGTTCGCGCAGGTGCGGCGGCGGGTTGCGCCAGTAGTTCATCTTGTCCCAGCCGCCAATTTCGACCGCGCCGAGCTGCGGGTGCTGGAAGGGCGTCCAGTCCACATGCGCCTGGCCGCCGCACTGCTCGTCGCTCCACTTCAGCAGCTTGAGGTCGTCCTCCACAGGGTGCTGGCGGTACCAGTCGATCCACTTGTCGGTCTGCACGCCGGCCTCGCGGTTGGGCGACCACAGCTCCACCACCCAGAACAGCGCACCAAGGTGTTCGTACACCCAGTCTTGCGTGCCGGTGATGACTTCCTTGGGGTGGTAGCGGAAGTCCTCGTAGATGCTGATGGCCGGGTAGCCCGTGTGCTTCTCGCCCAGCGCCGAGAGGTCCTGGAACAGCCACAGGTCCTCGGGCGTCATGTCCTTGTCGCTGCGCGTGCCGCAGGGGCGCAGGATGACGCCGCTGTGCGTGTGGAAGCTCACCGCCGCGCCGATGTTGGGGTGCTGGGTGATGAACTCCACCATGGCCCGCACCTCGGGCTCGCTGGTGGGGAACGGGCCAGCGCCCAGCTGCTGGTACTCCTGGCGCCATTCGCCGGGGAAGTTGCGGTTCAGGTCCAGGCCTTCGCGGTCGGGGTTGACCTTGATGGTCAGCCCGTCGTGGTTCTTGACGAAGCCCTCGGGGATGAGGCGGTAGTACTCGCCGCCGAACTCGCCCGGCTCGCGCGCCACCATCAGGCGCGGGTCGCCCGCGTGCTTCTTGTAGCCGCCATGCGGGTCGGGCACACGCAGGGTGAGGATGCGGCCGTCGCCGTCGATGTCCTCGGTGGTCAGGCCGTCCACCGCTTCCTCGGTGTAAGGGTAGGGCCGGGTGGAGCTGCGGATGTGGCGCGGCCGGTCGGCCTGGGCCAGCTCGGCGCCGTCGGGGTTCAGGCGCGGCACGAGGTAGAGGGTGCGGCCGTCGAGCAGGCGGTTGACTTGGCTGCTTTCGGCGGAGGTGCCACCGTGCAGGGTGAGCAGCTGGTGCAGGTAGTACAGGCAGGTGGTGCTGGCGGTCAGCTCGGCAGCGTGGATGTTGCCGTCGATCCACATGGCCGGCTTGTCGATGTCCATGCCGCTGGCCAGGTTGGTGACGACCACCACCCAGATGTCACGCCCCTCATAGCTCTTGCCGATGGAGCGCACCGACACCAGGTTGGGCCTGGCCTCGGCGTAGGCGAAGAGCAGCGCTGTGAGTTCGTCGTGGCGGTAGAAGTGGTCGAAACGCGGCGTGGGCAGGGTGCTGGGCATGGCGGCGGGACCTCGGGGGCGTTCCCAAGACTTGGGGTTGACGGATCGGTGAGCCATTGTGGAACGGCTCATCACATCGTCGCCCGCGACCCCTCGGGTTGCGTGTCGGGTTTGCCCGGGGCGAGGTGGGAGGCAGGCTCACTGACCCTTGAACAGCCCCTGGAACTGCCGCGACACCGGCAGCCTTTCCTCCCGGCCGCGCAGCGTCACCACCATGGTGCCCTCGTCCACGCGCACGGCCTTGGCGATGCAGCGGCTGTTGACGAGCACGCTGCGGTGGATCTGCCAGAACTGGTCGGGGTCGAGCTGGGTGAGCAGCTCGCGCAGCGGCGTGCGGATGAGCGCATCGCCGCCCTGGTGCACCACGCGGGTGTAGCGCTGGTCGGCCTCGAAGTAGACGATCTCCTCGGGCGGGATCAGCAGCACCTCGCGGCCCACGCTGGCCTGGATGGGCCGGGGCACGGCGCGCGGCTGCGGCAGGCTGGCCAGCAGGCGCTGCAGGGCGGTGGTGTCGGGGGTAGGCGGGTTCAGGCGGGCTTTGAGCTGGGCTTTCAGGCGGGCCAAGGTTTGCGCCAGCCGCTCGTCGTCCACGGGCTTGAGCACGTAGTCCACCGCGCCGGCATCGAACGCGGCCAGCGCGTGGTCATCAAAGGCTGTCACGAAGACGATCAGCGGCGGCTCGGCCAGGGCCGACAGGCGGCGCGCCACGTCCAGCCCGGTGAGGCCGGGCATGCGGATGTCCAGGAAGGCGATGGCGGGTTCGTGGGCGAGGCAGTCGTCCCAGGCCTCGACACCGTTGGTGCTGGCGGCCACCACCTGCAGCTCGGGCCACAGCCGGGCCAGCGCAGTGCGCAGCTGCTCGCGGGGGGCTTCTTCGTCATCGGCAATGAGGGCGCTCGGGGCGGTCGGGTTCATGGCAGCGGCAGGGTCAGCGTGGCGGTGCAGCCGGGGTGTGCATCGGCCAGGGTCAGCGTGGCGGTGGGGCAGGCACTCAGCAGCCGGCGGCGGGTGTTGGCCAGGCCCACGCCCTCGGCCCAGCCCGGCGGCAAGCCCGGGCCATCGTCGCGCACGGTCAGCACAAGCTGCCCGGTCTCGGTGTGGGCGGCCACCTCCACGTGCCCGCCCCGCAGCTGCGGCTCGATGCCATGGGCGATGGCGTTCTCCACCAGCGTCAGCACGATGCCTGGTGGCAGTTCGGCGGTGATGTGGGCGGGCACGTCGATGGTGAAAGCCAGCCGCGCGCCCAGCCGGGCCTGCATGATGGCAAGGTACCGCCGCACCATGCCCACCTCGTCGGCCAGCGGCTGCAGCTCGCGCTCGAACATGGGCAGCGTGGCGCGCAGGTAGGCCGTGAAGTCGCGCAGCAGCGGCGCCGCACGGGCGTCGCCGGTGTCCACCCAGTGCTGCAGCGAGGCCAGCGTGTTGAACAGGAAGTGCGGCTGGATCTGCGCCGCGGCCAGGCGGGTCTGCAGGCGCAGGGCGGCGTCGTGGTCGGCCAGCTCGCGCAGGCGGGCTTCGATCTGCTGCACGCGGAACACCGTCAGCATCCACCAGGCGCTCAGCACGCCCGTCATGCTGGCGATGACGCTGACGTTTTCCCGCAGCACCCAGTCCTGCCGTCCGCTCTTGACGAGCGCCACACCGGCCGCCGCCAGAGCCAGTGCCGTGCCGTAGCAATACAGGTTGAGCCGGGCTCGCGTCGGCCAGCGCCAAAGGGAGCGTGCGATCAGCAGCACCCCAGCCGCGAGCCCACACCACAGCAGCCACCACAGCAACTGCGCATCCCAGCCCGTGCCGCGCCGGGTGGCGAGCATGGCCGGCAGCAGCGCCAGCAGGTTGATGGCCACGTAGCTGTCCACCGCCACCGGCCAGGGCTGCTGGCCCGCCCGGGCCATTTCCTCGGGCGTGAACACGCGGATCGGCCCGGGGTAGAACCACTGGCGGCAGTGCAGGGAGTCGATCAGGGAGGCCATGGCGGGCGAGTCTAGGGGCCGTGCCGGGCGAGGCCGGTGCCGGGGCGGCGAATGGCCGCCTGGGGCGCATGAGTGGTTGTTCGACCGCTCGGTCGGGAATAGTCGGAAACGGGCAGAATCGCCGGATGCCTGACTGGACCGCCCTCCACCTCGACCGCCGCGCCGACGGCGTGGCCGTGCTGACCATGAACCGGCCCGCCGTGTTCAACGCCTTCGACGAGGTGCTGATCGCCGAGCTGGACGAGGCCTTCGCCACGCTGGGCGCCGATGCCACCGTGCGCGCCGTCGTGCTGGCCGGTGCCGGCAAGCACTTCAGCGCCGGGGCCGACCTGCAGTGGATGCAGCGCGCTGCTGCGGCGTCCCAAGACGCCAACCTGGCCGACGCCCGCCGCTTCTCGGCCATGCTGGCGCGCATCGCCGAGGCGCCGAAGCCCACGCTGGCCCGCGTGCAGGGCGCGGCCCTGGGCGGCGGCGTGGGCCTGGTGGCCGCCTGCGACATGGCCGTGGCGTCTGACGCCGCGAGCTTCTCGGTCAGCGAGGCCCGCATGGGCATCCTGCCGGCCGTCATCGGCCCGCACCTGGTGAACGCCGTGGGCCTGCGCGAGGCGCGCCGCCTGGCGCTGACGGCCAGCCGCATCCCCGCCACCGAGGCGCAGCGCGTGGGCCTGGTGCAGCAGGTGGTGCCGGCCGACGGGCTGGACGCCGCCGTCGACGCCTGGGTGACTGACGTGCTGGCCTGCGGCCCGCAAGCTCAGGCCGAGATCAAGCAGCTGTACGCGCGGCTGGCACCCGGCCCGGTGACGGCCGAGGTGCGCGAACTCACCGCGCAGACGATCGCCCGCGTGCGCACCACGCCCGAGGCCCGTGAAGGCTTTGCCGCCTTCCTGGGCAAACGCAAGCCGAACTGGAACGCTCCCGAATGAATTTGCAAGACGCTCGCATCCTCGTTGTCGGCGCCGGCCTGATGGGTGCCGGCATTGCCCAGGTGGCCGCCCAGGCGGGCCATGCCGTCGCCCTGTTCGACGCCCGCGAAGGCGCGGCCGAGGCCGCCAAAGCCAAGCTCGCGGCCACGCTCGAAGGGCTGGCGGCCAAGGGCAAGCTCACGCCCGAGGCGGCCGCTGCCACGCTGGCCCGCATCACGCCGGTGGCCGCGCTGCAGGCGGCCGACCTGGTCATCGAGGCCATCGTCGAAAACCTCGACGTGAAGCGCGCCTTGTTCGCCGAGCTGGAAGCGCTGCTGCCGGACGACGCGGTGATCGCCACCAACACCTCGTCCATCTCCGTCACGGCGCTGGCGCGCGGCATGCAGCGGCCGGAGCGCCTGGTGGGCATGCACTTCTTCAACCCCGTGCCGCTGATGAAGCTGGTGGAGGTGGTGTCGGGCCTGGGCACGGCGCCCGAGGTGGCACAGGCCATCCACGCGCTGGCCGGCCGCTGGGGCAAGGCGGCCGTGCACACGCGCTCCACGCCCGGCTTCATCGTCAACCGCATCGCCCGGCCCTACTACGCCGAGGCGCTGATGCTGCTGCAGGACCGCGCGGCCACGCCCGAGCTGATCGACGCCTGCCTGCGCGCGGCGGGCTTCCGCATGGGCCCGTGCGAGCTGATGGACCTGATCGGCCACGACACCAACTTTGCGGTCACGAACTCGGTGTTCGCGGCCAACTTCTTCGACCGCCGCTTCACGCCCAGCCTGGTGCAGCAGGAGCTGGTGGACGCGGGCTTCCTGGGCCGCAAGAGCGGGCGGGGCTTCTACCGCTACCCCGAAGGCGCAGCCGCGCTGCCCGCCGTGACCGTGGCCACACCCACGGCGGCGCAGACCGTGGTGCACGGCCAGGGCTGGGTGGCCGACCGCTTTGCCGCCGCGCTGCCCGACGCCGTGCGGGAGCGCGACAGCGGCTGGATCGGCCTGAGCGTGGACGGGCACCAGCTCTGCCTGACCGATGGCCGCCGGGCTGCCGAGCTGGCCCATGGCGCCGCCGTGTTCGATCTGCCGCTGGCTGCCACGGGCGACATCGCCTACGCCGGTGATGCCGCCACCGCCGCCTGGCTGACGCTGCTGGGTCTCACGCCGCGCGCCGTGGCCGACGTGCCCGGCCTCGTCGTCGCCCGCACCATCGCCATGCTCATCAACGAAGCCGCCGACGCCGTGCAGCAGGGCGTGTGCGACGAAGCCGGCGCCGACGCCGCCATGAAGCTGGGCGTCAACTACCCCGCCGGCCCCTTCGAATGGCTGGGCCGCTGGGGCGGTGCGGCCGTCATCGCGCTGGTGGACCGACTCGACGCCTTCCACCGCGGCGAGCGCTACCGCGTCAGCCCCTACCTTCGCCTCACCACGCCCTGACCCGCCCCGTCTCAGTCGGCTCCACGGTCGCGGGGGAGGTCCAGCAGTCGCCGGGCGTTGCCGTGGAGGACGAGGTCGGTGGCGTGCGCGCCCAGCTCGGCGAGCTCGACGAA
>JBBIVU010000066.1:0-13581 GCA_037439585.1 Roseateles sp.
GTGCTGGTTGAGAAGGAGCACACGGTGCCCGACAGCTACCCGCTGTCCGCCAACGCGCTCACCGCCGGCTGCAACCAGAAGACGGCGCGTGACCCGGTGATGGACGTGTCTGAAGCCGAGGTGCTGGCCACGGTGGAAGAGCTGAAAGCTTTGCACTTGGTGAACACCGTCAGTGGCAGCCGCGTGGTGCGCTACGAGCACAACTTCGCGCGCGGCCTGGGTGTGCCGGGGGCAGCCCAGGCGCTGCTGACCCAGCTGATGCTGCGCGGCCCGCAGACGGCGGCCGAGTTGCGGCAGAACACCGAGCGGCTGCATCGCTTTGCCGATGTGTCGTCGGTGGAGGGTTTTCTGGAGGAGCTGGCCGAGCGCGAGCCCGCCATGGCCATCAAGCTGCCCAAGGCGCCCGGCGCTCGCGAGGCCCGCTGGGCGCAGTTGCTGTGCGGGCCGGTGACGTCCTTGGAACAGGCGGCGGCTGCAGCCCTGCCGCGTGACGAGGAGGTGGCCCTGCAGAAAGCCGAACTTGCTGCACTCCGGGCAGAGGTGGCGGCGCTGCGCCAGGTGGTGAACCGCATCGCGGCCGAACTGGGCATCACGCCATGAGGTATCTCATCCCGGCCGACAAGAAGCTCACCTACGAGTGCCGCATTCCCATGCGCTGGGGCGACATGGATGCCATGGGCCACATCAACAACACGCTGTATTTCCGCTACCTGGAGATCGCGCGCGTGGACTGGCTGGCCCTGATCGGTGCGCCGCCCAACCCGGGCGGGCAGGGGCCGGTCATCGTGAACGCCTTCTGCAACTTCTACCGGCAGCTCAAGTGCCCCGGCGAGGTGCTGGCCAGGCACTACGTGAGTGACCCTGGCCGAACCAGCTTCGAGACCTGGATCACCCTGGAGCGCGTGGATGAGCCCGGCGTCATTTGCGCCGAGGGTGGCGCCACCACGCTGTGGTTTGACGCCCAGACCGACAAGGCCGTGGCCCTGCCGGACTGGGTGCGTGCCATCGTCAGCTGATCAGCAGCAGGCGCACTTCACGCTGGCGCAGACGCAGCGGCCGCACGAGTCGGTGAGGCTGGTGTTTTGGCCGCTCACGAAGATCCCAACCTGCCAGGAGAACGGCGGTGTGTCACGGGCGCTCTGTCATGATGAGCGGTCTGATCAAGGAGGGTTGTGGGCATGAGGACATGGATCTGGGCTGGGGTGGCGGCCATGGCGGTGGCCATCGGTGTGGAGGCCGCGCCGGCAACCGTGGTGGCGGCCGCGACACCGGCGGCAAGCGCACCGCAGAGCCAGGGCTTCCGGCTGCTTCGTCCGTCGGCACCGGCCTCCGCCCCCCGTGCGGCAGCACCGGCCCCCGCCAAGCCCACGGCACCCGCATCGGCGGCGCCTTCCGGCGCCTTGCTGCCTTTGCCCGAGGCCGAGCCGACCATTCGGGGCTATGCCGTCCCCATCGGCGGGGCCTTGAAGGCCGACAACGAGGAGGTCTGGCAGCGCATCGTTCAACTGGCAGGCGGCAAGGGCGCGCGCTTCGTTGTTTTCAGCACCGCCAGTGAGGACCCCGAAGCCAGTGCGAGGGTGGTGGTGGAGCTGCTGCAGCGGCGCGGTGCGGTGGCCGAGGCGCTGCCCGTGGCGCCCAAGTTTCTGTGGGTGGACCTGAGCAAGGTCGTGCGCGACCCCGCATTGATCGCCAAGGTCAAGGCTGCCAGGGGCATCTTCTTCACGGGCGGTGCGCAAGAACGCATCGTCGACGTGTTGCAGCCCGGAGGCCAGAGCACGCCCATGCTGGACGCCATCTGGGACGTCTACCGCAAGGGCGGCGTCATCGCCGGGACGTCCGCAGGTGCGGCCATCATGAGCGCAATCATGGTGCGGGACGGCCCCAGCATCGTCGACATCCTGAAAGGCCGCTTCGCCGACGGCAAGCAGATCGACCGGGGCCTGGGCTTCGTCGGCCCGAACCTGTTCGTCGACCAGCATTTCCTCAAGCGGGGCCGCTTCGGCCGCATGATCCCGCTGATGATGGCCAAGGGCTACAAGCTCGGCCTGGGCGTGGACGAAAACACGGCCGCCATCATCCGCGGCGACGAGATCGAGGTCATCGGCGATCGTGGCTGCATGGTGGTGGACCTGACCGAGGCCAGGACGGACGCGACGCTCGGCGCTTTCAACGTGCAGGGGGCACGCCTGTCGTACCTGGAACGGGGTGACCGCTACCACCTGCGGGCCCGATCCACCACGCCGTCTGCACCCAAGCTGCGTGGCGAGCTGCACGATGCGGAGTCGCCCAACTTCAAGCCCTATTACACGGACGACGTCTTCCACCTGGACATGCTGGGGGACTCGACCATTTCCAGCGCCATGAGCCGCCTCATCGACAGCACGCGCAAGGAGGTCAAGGGCCTGGCCTTCGACGTGCTGCCGCGCCCCAACGATCCGCTGGCCGAGCTGGGCTTCCTGTTCCGCGTCTACAAGGGCTCGGACTCCCTCGGCTGGAGCACCGAGGAGTTTGGCGGTGAACAGTTCACCGTCACGAACCTGTACCTCGACGTGAGCCCGGTTCGGCTGCCCATGCCCTTGTATGGCAGCTGGGGCAAGGCCGCCAAGCCGCCAGGCGTGCCGCCCTCGCAGCCCGCATCCGCTCCCCTGGCGGGCTCGCGGGCACCTGGCGAGTAGCCGCCCCGTCGCATCGCTCGCACCTCGGGCATGACCCACTGTTGACTGGTGCCCCGGCCTGCCAAGATGGTGGGCCGCTGACCCCATTTTCTGATCCGGCGCATGGCGCCAGACACCCGCGCTCACTTTGCAAAGCACCCCCTCACCCGGCACCGTTGTCGTCATCGGCGGGGCCCTCAAAGCCGACTCCGAGGCGGTCTGGCAGCGCATCGTGGACGAAGCCGGCGGGCCGGGCGCGCGCATTGCCGTGTTCCCCACGGCGGCTTACGAGCCCGAGCGCATCGCGGCGCAGATCTGCGCCGCGTTGGAGCGCTGTGGCGGGTGCCCCGAGGTGGTACCACTGGCGCCCCATTGGGACGGCACGGACCTGCAGGCCACGCTGACTGATGCCGCGCTCATTGCCCGCGTGGCGGCCAGCCAGGCCGTGTTCTTCTCGGGAGGCGCGCAGGAATACCTGGTCGACACGCTGCAGCCTGGGGGGCAGCCCACGGCCATGCTCGGGGCCATCCGGGCGGTGTTCGCGGCGGGGGGAGTCATCGCCGGCTCCAGCGCCGGCGCGGCCGTGATGAGCCGTCTCATGTTCCGTGACGCGATGGACAGCCTGGCCGTGCTGCGCGGCCAGTGGCGGGCAGGGCAGGAGTACGACCAGGGCTTCGGCTTTGTGGCGCCCGACCTGTTGGTGGATCAGCACTTCCTCAAGCGCGGCCGCATCGGCCGCCTGCTGCCCGCGCTGCAGACACTCGGGTTCCGCTACGGACTGGGCGTCGACGAGAACGCGGCGGTGGTCATTCAGGGCTCACGGTTCGAGGTGGTCGGCGGGAGCGGGGCGGTGCTTGTCGACCTGCTCGATGCCACGCAGGATGCCGCAGTGCCCGCCTTCAACCTGTGCGACGCCCGGCTGGCCTACCTCGACCACGGCGACCGCCACGATCTGGCCACCGGCGAGACGACGCCGGCAGCCACCAAGCAGCAAGAAGCCCCCTGTGCGTCAGCCGCCTCCGGCGTGCCAGTGCCGCCGGACCGCTATTTTCTCGACATCCTCGCTGACGGCTGCCTGCTGGCGGCCCTCATCCAGCTCATCAAGTCGCCAGCGCCTGAGGTGCGTGGCCTGGCCTACCGCGTGAATCCGGGTGTGGGCGAGGTCCGGCCAGACCTGGGCTTCGAGTTCCGGCTGCACCGTGGCCCGGGTCTCGCGGGGTGGTGCAGTGCGCTGCCGGGTGGCGCTGCATGCACGGTGCTGGGTGCCCGGCTGGACGTGGTGCCCGTGCGCGTGGCCCATCCGCTCTTCACGCCGTTGACTGCGGTGGCGCTGGCCCCGGCGCCCGCACGCAAGCCTTCCTCCTGAGCCGCGACACAATCGCACCCATGGCTGAGCTTCAACCCCGCGAAACCCGTCCCGAAGGTTTTCAACGTGTCAGCGCTGCGCTGGCGGCAGCCGCCCATCCGCACGCGCCCCTGTGGCTGGACGTGGCTGCCCGCACGGCCCAGGAGGCAGCCGACGCGCTGGGCGTCACGCTGGGGCAGATTGCCAAGTCCGTCGTCTTCCGCCGCAAGGCGGACGACCATGCCGTCTTGGTCGTCACCTCCGGCGACAAGCGTGTGGACGAGACCAAGCTCAAAGCCCACACGGGGGCCTTGGGCCGCGCCGATGCCGACTTCGTGAAGGCGCGCACGGGCTTCTCCATCGGCGGCGTGTCGCCGGCCGGCTTCGGGCCTGCAGACGGTCTGGTAGCGCCCCAGCTGTACATCGACCGTGAACTGTTCCGTTTCGACGTCATCTGGGCCGCCGCCGGGCACCCGCACGGCGTATTCCAGCTGACCCCGGCGCAGCTCGAGCGGCTGACCGGTGCGCCGGTGATTGATGTCGTGCAGGCATGAGCCCAACCCGCGCCCCCTTTTGCCCTGCAGACTGCAGGCCGTCCCGGTCGGCCTTGCGCGCGCGTCACGAGATCCACGGCATGGGGCCGCGTGCCCGTCACCAGACGGTTCGGCTCAGCAGCTGCCTGGCGCTCGGCGTGCAGGGCGTGTCCGCATGAAACGCCCGGTCGCATCGCCCTGCGTGAACGTCTGCGAGATGGACGCAGCCTCCGGCTGGTGCAGGGGTTGCGCGCGCAGCCTCAACGAGATTGCCGGCTGGGGCAGCGCGCCTGAGGCTGTGCAGCGGCGCGTGCTGGAGCAACTGCCCGGGCGGCGTGCCGAGATGCACCGCCAGGGCATTTGGCGGGGGCCGTGGCCGCATTCACCGGAGCCGGATCGATGAAGCAGTTGACCTTTTATTTCGACCCCATCTCGCCCTACGCGGCCCTGGGGTTCGAGGCGTTGCCGGAGGCGCTCGCCGGCCACAGCGTCGAGGTGACGTACCGGCCCATCCTCTTCGCAGCGCTGCTGCAGGCCCTGGGCCAGAAAGGGCCGGCCGAGATCGAGGTCAAGCGGCGCTGGACTTTCCGGCAGGTCGCCTGGCTGGCACACGCCCAGGGGGTGGTGCTGGATCCCCCGGCCCAGCACCCGTTCAACCCGCTGCCGCTGTTGCGCCTGGCCTGGGCCTGCGCTGCACCCGAGGGTCAGCCGGGCGACACGCCGGGGCGCTGGGTGGTCGAGCAGTTGTTCCACCATGTCTGGCGCGGAGCCGGGGCGGATGCGAACGATGCGGGCCGGCTGGCGGCATTGGCCGAGCGCCTCGCACCCGCGCAGGACCCCGCCAGCGAAGGCATCAAGCAGCGCCTGCGCAGCGAGACCGAGAACGCGCTGGCGCTGGGTGTGTTCGGTGTGCCCACGATCGAGTTCGAGGGGCGGTTGTTCTGGGGTCAGGACGCGCTGCCCATGCTGCGCGCGGCGCTGGCCGGCGACCCCTGGTTCCGCAGCGGCGTCTGGGAAGAGGCTGGCCGCCCCCGGCCTGGCATCGCCCGCCGGCACTGAGCCATCCCTCGGGCTTTCCGGCCGCCCTGGGACTTACCCGCGACGGCCGCTACATCTCGCAATGAGAAAAGCAAACTGCGGGTTCCTGCGGAGTTTGTCAGCCCCGATTCAGACTGGCGTCAGAACGGGGTCAGAGGCCGTGTGAATAGTCACGCCAAGGGAAGCCTGTGGGGCAGCCCGACAACTGACGGAGACATTTCATGGCAACTGCGACTTCCACGGCCGCCGCGCCGATGACCAAAGAGGAGAAGAAGGTCATCTTCGCTTCCTCGCTGGGCACGGTGTTCGAGTGGTACGACTTCTACCTTTACGGCTCGCTGGCACCCATCATCGCCAAGCAGTTCTTTGCGGGCCTGGACCCGCAGGCCGCGTTCATCGCGTCCCTGATGGCCTTCGCTGCCGGCTTCATCGTGCGCCCCTTTGGCGCGCTGGTGTTCGGTCGCCTGGGTGACATGATCGGCCGCAAATACACCTTCCTGGTCACCATCCTGATCATGGGCCTGTCGACGTTCATCGTCGGCGTCCTGCCCACCTACGCCACCATCGGCGCGGCCGCACCGGTCATTCTGGTCGGCCTGCGCCTGCTGCAGGGCCTGGCCCTGGGCGGTGAGTACGGCGGTGCCGCCACCTACGTGGCCGAGCACGCGCCGCATGGCAAGCGTGGCGCCTACACCTCCTGGATCCAGACGACCGCGACGCTGGGCCTGTTCCTGTCGCTGATGGTCATCCTGGGCACCCGCACCTCGCTGGGTGAGAAGGACTTCGCGGAGTGGGGCTGGCGCGTGCCGTTCATTGTGTCCATCCTGCTGCTGGGCATTTCGGTGTGGATTCGTCTGTCCATGAACGAATCGCCCGCCTTCCAGAAGATGAAGGCCGAGGGCAAGACCTCCAAGGCGCCGTTGTCCGAGTCTTTCGGCCAGTGGAAGAACCTCAAGATCGTGCTGCTGGCGCTGTTCGGCCTCGTGGCCGGCCAGGGCGTGGTCTGGTACTCCGGCCAGTTCTACGCGCTGTTCTTCCTGACGTCGGTGCTCAAGGTCGATGCCTCCAGCGCCAACATCTGGATCGCCATCTCGCTGATCCTGGGCACGCCGTTCTTCGTCGTGTTCGGTTCGCTGTCCGACAAGATCGGCCGCAAGCCCATCATCCTGGCCGGCCTGCTGCTTGCCGCGCTGACCTACTTCCCGCTGTTCAAGGCACTGACCGAGGCGGCCAACCCCGATCTCGCCAAGGCCCAGGCCACGGCCAAGGTCACGCTGAGCACCAACGTGGCCAGCTGCTCCTTCCAGGGCAGCCCGCTGGCACGTGAGGTGGACTTCACCAGCGCCTGCGACATCGCCAAGCGTGCGCTGGCTGTGTCGTCCGCCAGCTCCGAGACGGTCGAGGCCGCCGCTGGCGCACCGACCATCGTTCGCATCGGCGACAAGGAAATCGCCGTGCCGACCGCCACCAAGTTGACGGAGCACAAGTTCGACGAGGCCAGCACCAAGGCCATCGCCGCCTTCAAGAAGGACTTGGGCGAAGCCCTGAAGGCTGCCGGCTACCCGGCCAAGGCCGACCTGTCCAAGGTCAACGTGCCCATGGTCATCGCCGTGCTGTTCGTGCTGGTGATCTACGTGACCATGGTCTACGGCCCGATCGCTGCCATGCTGGTGGAGATGTTCCCGACCCGCATCCGCTACACCTCGATGAGCTTGCCGTATCACATCGGCAACGGCTGGTTCGGCGGCCTGCTGCCTTCCATCACCTTCGCGATGGTGGCGCAGAACGGCAACATCTATCACGGCCTGTGGTACCCCATCGTCATCGCTGCGGTCACCTTCGTCATCGGCCTGCTGTTCGTCCGCGAAACCAAGGACGTGGACATCTACGCGAAGGACTGACATGGGACCGAGCTGAGTCCCTGCGGACTCAGCGACGCCCATGGAAGGCCACGGCGCCTGCAGGCGCCGTGGCATGAGATGGAACCGAGGACAGGCCATCGAGGCCTGTCCGACGCCTCACGAAGGCCTGCCAGCTTGCAAGCCGGCAGGCATGACACCCAAAAAGAAAGAAGCCGGCTCCCGCCGGCTTCTTTCTTTTCAATCCCAGGTTCGACTCAAGCCTGAGGCGCCCGGCAATGCTGCGCCACGAACTCCTCGTGCGTTGGCATGCCTTGCGCCATGTGCGCCATGGCCTCGCGCTGGCGCTTCAGCATGGCACCGCCATCCACGCCGCGCAGGTCCACCAGCGGGTCGTGGCGCTCGGGCCAGTTGAATTGGCCCAGGTGCACGGCCAGCCAGCTCTGGTTGCCGAACAGGTCGTTGCCTTCGGACACCAGCCGGCCACAGCGCTTGAAGTGGTCGATCTTCCAACGCAGCGCATCCGGGATGGGCATGGCGGCGCAGTAGCGCCACAACTCGCTGTCGTCACGCTCTGTGAGCTTGTAGTGCAGGATCAGGAAGTCGCGGATGCGCTCCCACTCCTGGATGCCGATGCGGTTGTACTCGGCCACGGTCAGTGGGTCGAAATCACGGTCGGGGAACAGCGCCAACAGCCGCGAGATGCCCGATTGCACGAGGTGCAGGCTGGTGGATTCCAGCGGCTCCATGAAGCCGCTGGCCAGGCCCAGTGCCACGACATTGCGGTTCCAGAACTGGCGCCGCCGCCCGGTGGTGAAGCGCAGCGGCCGGGGTGTGGCCTGGGCCTCGCCGTCGAGGTTCGCGAGCAGCGTGCTGGCGGCCTCGTCGTCCGAGATGAAGCGGCTGCAGTAAACGTAGCCGTTGCCCGTGCGGTGCTGCAGCGGGATGCGCCATTGCCAGCCGGCCGCGTGTGCGGTGGAGCGCGTGTAGGGCGTGAACTCACCGGCGCGTGTACACGGCACGGCCACCGCGCGGTCGCAGGGCAGCCAGTGGCTCCAGTCCTCGTAGCCGGTGTGCAGTGCCTCCTCGATGAGCAGGCCACGGAAGCCGGAGCAGTCGATGAAGAAGTCCCCTCCGATCTCTCGGCCGTCGGCCAGCTTCACGCGGTCCACGTGGCCGTTGTCGGGGCGGAGTTGCACCGCAGCAATGCGACCCTCGATGCGCCGCACGCCATGCGCCTCGGCCACCTCGCGCAGGAAGCGCGCGTACAGGCCGGCATCGAAGTGGTAGGCATAGTCGTAGGTGGAGCGCACGTCGCGTGGGTCGGCCACCGGGGGAGCGAATCGGTTCAGCCGGGCAGCAGCCCAGGCCATCGAGTGGTCGTCGATGGCGGTGGTGCCGCCTTCGTGCCGGCTCTTCAGCCAATGCTGGTGCAGGGGCGCGTAGTCGAAGGCGACACCGTGCGGGCCGAAGGGGTGGAAGTAGCTGTGGCCCTGCCGGCCCCAGCCGACGAACTGGATGCCCAGCTTGAAGCTGCCTTGCGTGCGGCGCAGGAACTCGGCCTCGCTCAGGCCCAGCGTCTGGTTGAAGGTGCGGATGGGCGGGATGGTGGCTTCGCCGACGCCGACCGTCCCGATCTCGTCTGACTCGACCAGGGTGATGCCGCATTTCCGCGAGGCCAGTGCCTTGGCGAGCGAGGCGGCGGCCATCCAGCCGGCGGAGCCGCCGCCGACGATGACGATGTGACGCAGGGAGGAGGGGTGGGCGTTCATGAGGAAAAGGAAATTTCAGCCGCCGCGTGTGATGCGTGCGAGCTGGGGATGCCGGCGGGCTGGCAGGCATGCAGCCGGCCCGTGTCGAAGTGCAAGGGTAGCAAGCCGCACAGCCCGCGGTGCCGCAAGCCATCGTCGTCGAAGGCAGGTCTCGGGGCCCGGGGCATTGCCGCCGAGCGTGGCCAAGCCGCGGCGCCAAACGCAGTGCGTTTGTTCGGCGGGGGCGGCATCCCCTCGGGGGCAGGTCGGAAAAGAGTCCGGCCGACGGGCCCAGGGGCGCCGTCAGCCGGATGGAGATGCCATGAAGACATGGAGGGGTGAGGTCCCCCACACAGGCGTGGGGTCGGGGAGGGGCGAGCCGCGAGGGCCCGCCCGTGCTGCCATCAGAAGTTGTAGCGGACGTTGGCGTTGATGGTGCGGCCGGTCTCGACACCTGCGCCGAAGATCTTGTTGGAGCCACCGATGAAGCCGCCGCCGCTGGCCGGGAACACCGTGTCGAACAGGTTGTTGATGTTCACGCCGGCGGTGATGCCGTTGCCGAAGTCGTAATTGGCTGCGGCGCTGATGATGGTGTGGCCCTTGATCTTGGTGGTGTTGCTGTTGTCAGCGAACACCTCGCCCTGGCCACGCACGTTCATGCTCAGCGTCAGCGCACCGATGGCGTAGCGCGGCGAGATGGTGTAGCGCCACTTCGGCACCCCCCCCGAAGTCTTGCCCACCTGGGTGGCATCACCCAGGTTGGAGGTCATGACCTCGTTGGAGTAGACGACGTTGAAGTTCAGAGCGAAGTTGCCGATGCCACCGGCCGTTTCCAGTTCGACGCCGTCTGCCTTGTAGCCCAGCACGTTGAGTTTGGGGCCCTGGTAGTTGGGCTTGGTCGGGTCGTCCTGGCGGGTCTGGTCGTAGTCGAACTCGGTGGTGGTCGAGTGGAAGAACGTGGCAGCCAGGCCGTAGTTGCCCCAGTCAGCCGCGCCACGGTACTTGATGCCCACTTCCGATTGCTTGACCGGTGCCAGCACTGCTGACTTGCCGCCTGCGGTCAGCAGACCGGTGGTGGCGTCGATGTTCGACGAGAAGAACAGGCGGTCCGCCACTGCGCGGGTGCCCTTGCTGTAGCGCACGAAGGTGCTGAGGTCGTTGGTCAGACGGTAGTTCGCACCCAGCGAGTAGTTGGTGTAATCCGTCGAGTAATTCGCCAGGCCGCGCGGCACGTTCGGGTCGATCAGGTAGACGTTCTTCTCGGCGCCGTCGAGCTTGCCGTCGCCGTTGACGTCGTAGGCTTGAGCGCTACCGGCCGCGTAATTGCCGCTGGCCTTGAAGTTCTCGCGGCGCACGCCAGCGTCCAGGTCCAGGTTGCCGGAACCGAGGTTCAGCGACAGGTAGGGCGCGGTCGTCGTGAAGTTGGCGTCGATGTCGCGGGCGCAGCAGCCGCCCCACTGGTTGTTGTAGCCCGTCAGGCCAGCAGTGGTGAGCGCGGCGCCGGAAGCGTCGTACACGTCGATGACGGCGCCATTGCGGCCGGCTTCCATCACGCGTTCGCTGATCATCCAGCGCTGGACGACGTTCTGGCGCGAATAGAACAGGCCGCCGCGGACGTCCAGGGTGCCGACGTCGGTCTTGACCTGCTTGCTCACCGACAGGTCGTTCACCAGGTTGCCCATGTCAGGCAACTGGGTGTTGATGGCTGCGCTCTTGGAAACCAGCCCGGTGGACAGGTTGCCTGCCGTGACGGCTGCGCCGGTCTGGGGACCGTTGAAGTACTTGGCGGTGGCGCCTGCACCAAAGCCACCCAGCAGGTTGGACAGGGTCTGGACGTCCCAGAACTGGGCCTGGAAGGCACCCGATGCCTTGGTCAGCCGGAACTTTTCGTCCACGGTGAAACCGCTGGCCAGTTCGTTGTGGAACTCCACGCCGACCGATTGGGTCTTGACCGTGATGCCGTTGACCAGCGAGCTGTTGAGGCGCTGGCGGGTGACGGGGTCGATGCCCGGCACGGTGCTGTTGTAGACGGAGTACTGCGAGTCACGCGTACCGTCGTAGTTGGCGGCCTTGCCGAAGCCGCCGATGGTGTTCCCCGACTGCGTGGCGGTCAGGAAGGTCTGCGGCGTCGTCGGCGCGTGTTCGTCCAGCACCTTGAAGTAGGCCCGGATGTAGCCCTTGCTGCCGTTGAATTCCTTGGTGATGTTGCCCTTGAGCTGGTAGCCCAGCAGCGAGTTGGCCGTGGCGTTGCGTGCGCCTTCGCCCTGGCGGTAGTAGCCGCCGACGTGGTAGTACAGGTCCGGGGCGAGCTTGGCACCGTAGTCGCCATCGACGCGGGTTTCCTTGAAGTTCAGGCCCTGGGAGAGACCGATGCTGCCGCCGGTCTGCTTGCCAGTCTTGCTGATGTAGTTGATGACGGCGCCCGGTGCGTGCGAAGCGAACACCGAGGACGAGCCACCGCGCAGCGTCTGGATGTGATCGACGTTGCTGTCGAAGCGCGTCCAGTAGTCGTTGTTGCCGAAGTTCATGTCACCGAACTGAACGGTCGGCAAGCCGTCTTCCTGCAGTTGCACGTACTTTGAGCCGCCCGACGAGATGGGCAGGCCGCGCACCGAGATGTTGGCGTTGCCGCCGGGGCCCGCCGTGGCTTCGGTGCGGATGCCTGGGATGAGCAGCAGCACTTCGGCTTCGGTGCGGGCGCCCAGGGCCTGCACCTGCTCTTGGTCGACGTCCGTCACCGAGACGGAGCTGCGCATCTTGGACTTGACCGTGGAGGTGGCGGTGGTCACCACGCGATCCAGGCCCACCACGTCGGCGGGCTTGGCGGCGTCGCTGCCGGCAGTCTGGGCCAGTGCGGGCAGGGCCAGCGCGGCGAACGAGGTGGCCAGCAGTTGGGCCAGCGGGGTCAGGGTCGGGTGACGGGGGCTGAGGTGCTTCATGGTGTCTCCTTTGTTGTGGCCATCTTGGTGCAAGACGGGTCGGACTCGGTGCGGCGAGCGTGGTGGCCAGCTGCCGTGACTCGAAGCATAGTGTTGCGAATTTTCAAAAGCAATCGATTGCAATGCTAGGGGAAACCAGTGGTGTTGTTGGATGCAGACGCATGTGCAGAGGGGTGCATGCAGCGTTGAAAGCGCTTTCCAGCAGGCGCTCCCCATGGACGTGGTGAATGGGTATTTCTGGACTTTGATCAATACACATTGATCATTCTTGATTCGAGATGCATGACTTGCGGGCGGGTCAGACAGGACTGTGCAGTCTCCTTGAGCGACATCTTTGATGCCTGCGAACACCCGCTGTTGAAGGGGGTGCTGCCCTCGTCAGCGGGGATTCAGGGTTCCGGGAATACCTGAATTCAAACGATTGCAATTGAGCCCAAAATCGGTGCATGAACTGCACCTCACCATGGCGCCGGGCCCGCTGTCTTTCCTGACGGCCTGGGTCGATGCCTTGCGCCCGGGGCGCCGCAGGGAGACGCTGACGGCATGGCTGCTCATTGGGCCGGCGCTGCTCGGCTTCGTGCTCTTCCACGCCTGGCCCACCTGGCGCGCCTTTCAGATCAGCCTCACCGACTGGAACCTGCTGAGCGAGCCGCGCTTCGTGGGGCTGGCCAACTACAGCCAACTGCTGCAGGACGGCAGCTTCTGGCGCGGCATGGAGCTCAGCGCCTGTTACGTGCTGCTCAACATCCCCTTGCAGCTGGGCCTGGGCCTGTTCCTGGCCGTGGCCATGGACCGGTTGACCCGCTCGCTGTGGGTGAAGTCCGTCGTGCTGCTGCCCTACCTGCTGTCCAACGTGCTGGTGGCCCTGGTGTGGCTGTGGCTGCTGGACCCGACCCTGGGCCTGGTGAACCAGGTGCTGGAAAACCTGGGCAGCCGCCGCCAGCCGTTTTTCGGCAGCAGCGACCAGGCCTTGTTCACCGTGGCGGCCGTCAACATCTGGCGCCACATGGGCCTGGTGGCCATGCTGTTCCTGGCCGGGCTGCAGAACATCCCGCGCACGCTGTACGAGGCCGCCGCGCTGGAAGGCGCCAGCGAATGGCAGATGTTCCGCCGCGTCACGCTGCCGCTGCTGCGGCCGGTGATGGTGTTCGTGCTGGTCACCAGCGTGACGGGTTCGTTCCAGGTGTTCGACACCATCGCCGTCACCACCAACGGCGGGCCGCTGGACAGCACCCGCGTCATCGTGCACTACATCGTGCAGAACGCTTTCAGCTTCTACAAGATGGGTTATGCCTCGGCCATGTCCATGGTGCTGGCCCTGGTGATGGTGGCCTACACCGTGGTGCAGATGCGCATCCTGCGCGCCAACGAAAGCGACCTCGCATGAGCCCCCGTCTTTCAACCGGCAAGCTGTTGGCCTGGGTGGCCCTGAGCGCCATGCTGGCCTTCACGCTGCTGCCCC
>JBBIVU010000067.1:0-13533 GCA_037439585.1 Roseateles sp.
CCCTGAAGGAGACAACAGCCATGGCCAAGTGGACTGCCTTTCCCTACGACAACAGCGCCTTCGTCTACACCCCGGCCACGCTGAAGAAGCACTGGGCGAGGCTGCACGCCGGCGACGCCGAGCCTTTTCCCAAAGACGCTGCCGTCGTGCAGGCCTGGATCCATTTCCACGCCGGTGAGTTCCAGGCTGCCTACGACGCCGGCCTGGCTGCCGGTGGCGCCGGCATCACGGTCGCCAACAAGGCCCAGGGCATCTACGCCAACTACCTGGAAAAGAAGGAGAAGGTGAAGCTGGAGATGTTCCTGGAGATCGCCGAGCGCGCTGAAGGGCAGCAGGCCGAGGAACCCAAGAACGCCAACGCCTACTACTGGCAGGCCTACGCCATCGGCCGCTACGGCCAGGGCATCAGTGTGGCCAAGGCGCTGGCCCAAGGGCTGGGCAGCAAGGTGAAGAACGCGCTGGAAACCACCCTCTCGCTCGCGCCCAAGCACGCCGATGCCCACATCGCACTCGGCGCCTTCCATGCCGAGGTCATCGACAAGGTCGGCAAGCTGCTGGGCCGCACGCAGGGGGCCGACACGGCCACCGGGCTGAAGATGTTCGAGCAGGCCATCAAGCTCAACCCCACCAGCGCCATCGCCATGATCGAGCGCGCCAACGGCCTCGTCATGCTCGAAGGCGACAAGCGGTTGAAGGAAGCCGAAAAGCTCTACGCCGAGGCCGCCGCGTGCGAGGCCATGGACGCCATGGAGTTGCTGGACATCGAGCTGGCCAAGGAAGAGCTGGAAGAGTGAGCAGCAGTTCACGGCCTCCACGCCAGACCGTGAACTCCGTCACAACCCGCCCTCCCGTGCCTTCGGGGGTGCCAGCAAGAGCCTGGCGGCGTAAGCTTCACACCCATCAGCCACCCCACAACGAGACCGCGCCATGAAGTTCCTGATCCCCGCCCTCGCAGCCTTCACCGCTTTCGCCGCCCAGGCCGCCAACAACGCCACGCCTGAGCAAGCTGAGCTGCGCGCCGAGTGCGCCAAGAGCTACAGCGACACCAGCAGCATCTCGACCCCGGTGTCGGCCAACGAATACCAATTCGTCTACGCCAACGGCAAGTACAAGGGTGAAGCCAAGCCCGGCAAGCTGCTGGCCTGCACGAACGACCAGTACGCCGCCTACCTGGACAAGGCCGACCCCGCCAAGGTGATGGCCGCCTACCCGACGGCCGCCGGCCGCCCGGTCGCCAAGAAGAAGGCCGAGCCCTTCCGCCTGTAATTCCTCAGGCACCGACGAAAAAGGCGCTCCCCGGAGCGCCTTTTGCTTTTCTGCGGGCCGCGTTGCTCAGGCCTCGTCGCCCACCCACGGCAGCATCAGCGACAGCAGCAGCAGCTTCTCGAACTCCGGCGCGAAGTTGGCAATGATGGCCTCGGGGTCCGGGCACAGGCCGGTGTCGGTGATGAGGCCGAACTGCACGCGGCCGGCGTAGGTCAGGATGCTCACCCCCATGCCGATGTCGCCGGACTGCGGCACCCAGAACATCACCTTCTCCACCGTGGAGCCGCAGAACTGCAGCGCCTCGGCCGGGCCGGGCACGTTGGTCATCACCGCCGTGGCCTTCCTGGCGAAGATGTTCAGCATCGCGTGCTGCACCGGCTTGATGAGCAGGCCCGCCACCGACAGCAGCCCGAAAGCCATCACCGGCTGGAAGCTGCCCTTGAGCTCGTTCATCCGCGCGCGAACGGCGTAGAGCCGCTCCACCGGGTTGGCAATGCCGATGGGCAACACCAACGGCACCAGCCCGAAGCGGTTGCCCAACTGCCAGGCGTGCTCCAGCGGCCGCAGGTTCACCGGCACCATGGCGCGGATCTCCTTGCCTGCCGGGTCTTCGCCCTTGTCGACCAGGTACTGGCCGATGGCCCCGGCCGCGCAGGCCAGCAGCACGTCATTGATGGAGGCGCCCAGCGCCTTGCCCACGGCCTTCACCTCGTCCAGCGCCAGGCTGTCATCCCAGGCCACGGTCTTGCCCACGCCGGGCTTGCCCTTGAGGCGGGTGTGGGAGTCGTCCGGCATCAGTGCGAAGGCCGCCACGTCGGACACCGCCTGGTAGCCCATGCGGGCCATCTCCAGCGACGAGTCCATGGGCGTGGTGCCGTGCATGGCGAGGTCCACCCCCTTGGCCACGCCCTTGCCCGTCAAGCCGATGGCCTTGACGGTCATGTTGGTCATGGGGCGCAGGAAGGCGTCGAGCAGCCAGTCCGTCTCGTGGTGCTCCTCGGGCTCGCGCACCTTGCGCTGCGGCGGCGCCTTGCCGCCATCGGTGATGGACAGCATCACCGCGATCAGCGCGATGCCGTCGGCAATGCAGTGGTGGATGCGGGCGATGAGCGCGCTGCTGCCGTCGCCCATGTCCTCGATGAGCTGGAACTGCCACAGCGGGTGGGCCGGGTCCAGCGGCTGGGAGCACAGCTCGCCCACGCGCTCGCGCAGCACCTCGTCGCGGCTCTGGCCGCGCAGCGGCAGCGGCACCTCGGCGATCACGTGGCGGGCGATGTCGAAGTCGCGGTCCGTCACCCACTGGGCACCCAGCAACGCGTCCTCTTCCACCCGCTGCCGAAAGCGCGGGTACTGCAGCAAGCGCTCGGCCACGCGCTCGCGCAAGGCGGTGAGCGTGATGCCGGGGCGGATGGACCAGACCCCGACGATCATCATCAGGTTGGCCTCGGTGTCCATGCGCAACCAGGCGGTGTCCACCTTGGACATGCGTTCGCTCAACGGGGCCACTGTGTCTCCTCGGAAGTCGTTTTTCGGGGCCTAAACTCGCCGGGCCCGTCGAGCGATTGTCTTAAGAATCGACGCCCCAACCAGCCTGGAGAACCCCGTGAGCTTGAAAGACCAATTCGAAGCCGCCGTTGCCGATTCCAAGAACCTGTCCGAGCGCCCGGACAACCAGACCCTGCTGAAGCTGTACGCGCTCTACAAGCAGGGCAGCGCGGGCGACGTCGACGGCAAGCGCCCCGGCTTCACCGACATGGTCGGCCGCGCCAAGTGGGACGCCTGGAACGAGCTCAAGGGCACCGGCGCCGACGACGCGATGCAGCAGTACATCGACCTGATCGAGTCGTTGAAGTAAACCCGCACCAGCGCTGCAGGAACCGGCCGCCCGCCAGGGTCAGGCCGGTTTCTTTTTGGCCGGTGTTTTTTTCTTCTGTGCGGCCAGCAGGCCATCGAGCTCCTTCTGGATCTCGGTTTCGATGGTGGCCTTGAAGGCGCCCAGCAGGAAACCGAGCTGGGCCACCAGCTCGAAGTGATCGGCCGCCACAGTCAACTCGCCCTTCACGCCGGAGCGCGTGAACTCCACGGTGTCCTCGTCGTCGCCCTCGTGCACGGTGCAGGCCATGTCGAATTTTTCCTCGACCTGCTCGGCCCACTGCCAGGCAATTTCCCGTGCCTTCTTCAAGCCCAGGGCGTGATCACGGTGGATGCGGATTTCGGCCATCGGCGGCACTCCTTTGCTGCTGCCGCGCACTCTACCCCCACGCCGCGTGTGTCGGCACACGCATGCCGGGCATCCAGGGCGGCCCCACACACCCAGGAACGAGCAGACGGCAGTCCGACCATCAAACGCCAATGCAGCAGCCGTCATCATTCGCCTCGCTGCGGCGCCGGCCGGCTTGTTTGGCTGGCGTAACCCCCATCACCTGGCGCATGATGCCGGCCCCACGTCCACCGCGTCATCCACGGTCCGATCCATGAGCCGCACCCAGCCCCTGCACACCCACTTCACCGACATCGGTCCCCTCGTCTACGGCTGCATGGCCCTCGGCGGCGACTGGAGCGATGGCCCACTGACCCAAGCCGACATTGCCCAGGCCCACGCCGCCGTCGAAGCCGCGCTGGACATCGGCGTGCAGCTGTTCGACCACGCCGACATCTACCGCCGCGGCAAGGCCGAAGCCGTGTTTGGCGAACTGCTCAAGCGCGACCCCAGCCTGCGCGCCAAGGTGCGCCTGCAGAGCAAGTGTGGCATCCGCTTCGCCGATGACGTGAACGTGGGCCGCTTCGACCTGAGCGCCACCTACATCGAAGACAGCGTGAACGGCATCCTGCAACGCCTGGGCGTGGAGCAGATCGACATCCTGCTGCTGCACCGGCCCGACGCCCTGATGGAGCCGGCCGAAGTGGCGCACGCCTTCACCCGCCTCAAAGCCGCCGGCAAGGTGGCGCACCTGGGCGTGTCCAACATGCACGCCGGGCAGATGGGCTGGCTGCAAACCGCCCTGCCCGAGCCGCTGGTCGTGAACCAGCTGGAGCTGAGCCTGGCCAAGCTCGACGCCATCGATGCCGGCACCACCTTCAACGACGCACAAGCCGCCACCCGCCCCGGCGCCATCGCTTGGGCCGGCACG
This sequence comes from Roseateles sp., assembly GCA_037439585.1. Lineage (GTDB taxonomy): Bacteria > Pseudomonadota > Gammaproteobacteria > Burkholderiales > Burkholderiaceae_C > Pelomonas. The sequence goes on from JBBIVU010000067.1 coordinate 4,398, forward strand.
CTGGAATACGCACAGCAGCACGGCGTGCAGCTGCAGGCCTGGGGCCCGCTGGCGCGAGGCCGCTTCAACGACCCGGCGGCGTCTGCGGCCGCCAAGGTCGTGCACGAAACCGCCGAAGCCCACTGCACCACGCCCAACGCCGTGCTGCTGGCCTGGCTGCTGCGCCACCCGGCGGGCATTCAGCCGGTGATTGGCAGCGGCAACGCCGAGCGCATCCGCGCCTGTGCCGACGCGACCCAGATCCAGCTGAGCCGTGAGGAGTGGTACCGGCTCTACGTGACGGCGCGGGGCGAGCGCCTGCCCTGAGTCAGGTGGACGGCAGCAGCGGCTGCTTCGGATGCAGCCGCGCCATCGTCAGCACGTCCTCGAACACGCCATTGCGCAGCGCGTAGGCCTGGAGCCGGCCCTCGGGCGCAAAGCCGTGGCGCTCGTACAGGCGGATGGCGCGCTGGTTGTCGTGATAGACCGTGAGCTCGATGCGCAGCACCTGCGCCCAGTTGTCGGCGTAGTCCAGCAGCGCGGTCATCAGCGCCTGGCCCACGCCCTGGCCTTGCGAGGCCTTGGCCACGGTGATGCCCAGGCCCATCGCGTGGCGGCGGCGCACCGAGGGGCCCACCGGATGCAGGCCAGCCAGGCCCACCGGCTTGTCACCCAGCACGGCGGCCAGCACCAGCTCGTTGGAGCCTGCGGCCGGCGGGTTCATACCGGCGATGCGCTGGGCCCACATCTCCTCGCTGGCGAAGGGCAGTTGCAGCGTGCCGCCGAACACGTCGGGGTCGGCGAATTGCTCGGCGATCGCTGCAGCGTCAGCGGGTTTGACGCGGCGCAGGGTCAGGGTCATCGGGGCCTCCTTGGCGCCGCAAGTTAGCACGGCGTTCATCGGGTGCCAGCGGCTTCAGGCGCTCCACGGCGGCGTGGAACCTCGCCCAGTCGCGCCCCTCCCGCTCGAACAAGCGCTCGAACGCCGGCACCAGTTCGTCGTAAGCCGCCAGGATGGCGAAGCTGGCGTTGTTGGCGCTCTGGAACCAGGCCTCGTAGCCCGGGGCCTCGCGGGGCGCCCGCGCGCGCAGGTCGGCCAGCACGGCGGCCTTGGCCACCGCACTCGCCTCGGCCGGGCCGGCGTACACCACCCGCAGGCGCTCGCGCCCTTCCCGGGCCAGCGCCAGGAAGCGTGCGCGCCGGGCACGGCCGGCCTCGAACGCAGCGAGCGCCTCGGGCCGGGCGGCCAGCCATTGGCGGGCGCCGATCAGCTCCACGGCTGTGGCGTAGGCCTCGTTGAAGCCGGTGTCGTCCGCCACGTAGACGCGCTGGTGGGCCAGCTCGTGGAAGAGCATGGCCGCCAGCTCGCCGTCGGGGTAGCGGATGAAGGTGTTGAGCAGCGGGTCGCCGCCCAGGAGGCGGCTCCAGCCCAGCGTGGAGTACGCAGGAATGGCCTGCACCTGCACCTCCCAGCCCTGGGCCTTCAACGCGGCGGCATGGGCGTCGGCGGCCGCCCGGTCGAACCAGCCCTGGTAGCCGGCGCAGCCCATCAGCGGGTAGCACCAGGTCTTGAGCGTGAGGCTGAACTCGGGCGCGGCAACGATGTTCCAGACCACCGCCGGGCGGCCCAGGTCAGCGTAGCGGCGGTAGCTGTTGTTGTCGGGCAGGGCGAGGTGGCTGCTGGCGTGGTCGCGCACCTGCTGCGAGAGCCGAAGCCGCTCGGCCAGCTCGGGCGGCGTGGCCGGGTCGGTCAGCCAGTCGGGCACCGGCCGGGCCGCGCGGATGATGCCCAGGTGCCCGCCAGCCGCCTGCCCCCAGTGGCCCACGGCCCCACAGCCGCCCAGGGCCAGCAGCGAGGCGAGCAGCAGCAGGCGCCGGATCAAGCCGCTTCCACTTGCACCAGGCAGTCGTAGAAGGCCGGAGCCTCGCCCATGTCGGTCAGGCGCTGGTGGGTCACCTCGTTGACGTTGGTGCCCTCCAGGCCCAGCTTGCGCCACCACACGCCCAGGCCGTTCACCACGCCCGGGCGCGCACGCGGGCTGACCTTGAGCGTGGCCACGTAGCGGCCGCGGTCGTTGAAGGCGGCCACCCGGGCGCCGTCGGCCAGCTGGCGCGCGGCGGCGTCGGCGGCATGCATCTCGATGATGGGCTCGCGCTCGATGTCGCGCAGGCTCTTCACGTTGACGAAGCTGCTGTTGAGGAAGTTGCGGGCCGGCGGCGAGATCATGGCCAGCGGGTAGCGGGCGGCCAGCCCGGGCGCGCTGGCCGCACTCTCGTAGTTGGGCACGAAGTCGGCACCGGCCGCATTCGCACGGCCGGTGGGCGTGCGGAAACCACCCTCGGCAAACGGGGCCTCAGGGATGGGCAGCGATTGCCAACCCTGCGTGCGAAGCAGGCCCAGGTCGATGTCGGCGGTGAAGGCCTGGGCGGCCAGCTGCTCGTCGGTCTCGCTGAAGCAGGGGTCGGTCAGGCCCATCGCGGCAGCCAGCTCGCGGAAGATCTGCGTGTTGGGCTTGGCCTCGCCCAGCGGCGCAATGGCGGGCTGGTTCATCAGCACGTCGGTGTGGCCGTAGCTGGTGTGCACGTCCAGGTGCTCCAGCTGCGTGGTGGCGGGCAGCACGTAGTCGGCGAGGTCAGCCGTGTCCGTCATGAAGTGCTCCAGCACCACCGTGAACAAGTCCTCGCGCTGGAAGCCTTTCACCACCTTGGGCGACTCCGGCGCCACGGCGACCGGGTTGCTGTTGTAGACGACGATCGCCTCGATGGGCGCGTCGGCCTGCAGCAGCGCGTCGCCGATGGTGCTCATGTTGACCGTGCGCGGCATTTCCTTGTGACCATGGCCGGCCAGCAGGTCGGGCCGCTCCAGGCCTGCGTTCTTGTACGGCGCGAACCAGCCCGAGGCGGACAGCAGCGCGCCACCGCTCGGGTGCCGCCATGCACCGGTCAGGCAGGGCAGCAGGGCCACCAGCCGCACGGCGTTGCCGCCTCCGCGCACGCGCTGCAGGCCGTAGTTCATGCGGATGGCGGCAGGCGCCTTCGTCACGTCACGGTCACCGTAGTCCCGCGCCAGGCCGCGCACCTCGTCAGCGGTGATGCCGCAGGTTTCAGCCACACGCTCCGGCGGCCAGGCCAGGGCCTTGGCGCGCAGTTCGTCCCAGCCGTCCAGATGGTTGGCGATGTAGTCGTGGTCCAGCCAGTCGTTTGCGATCAGCTCGTGCATCACGCCCAGCGCGAGGGCGCCGTCGGTGCCGGGCAGCACGGCGATGTGCTGGTGGCACTTGTCGGCGGTTTCGGTCTTGCGGGGGTCGATGCAGATGAGCTTGGCACCGTCGCGCTTGGCCTGGTTGGCGTAGGTCCAGAAGTGCAGGTTGGACGCGATGGAGTTGCTGCCCCAGATGACGATGAGCTTGGCACCGGCAAAGTGGCGCGTGTGCATGCCCAGCTTGTGGCCGTAGGTCAGGGCCAGGCCGGCGCCGCCGGCGGAGGCGCAGATGGTGCGGTCCAGCCGCGCCGCGCCCAGCGCGTTCCACAAGCGGCCGGCCATGGCCTCGCCCTGCAGCAGGCCCATGGTGCCGGCGTAGCTGTAGGGCTGGATGCGCTGCGGGTCCTTCACTGCCTTCAGCCGCGCGGCGATGTCGGCCAGCGCCTCGGCCCAGGTGACCTGCACGAAGGCCGGCGGCTCGGTCTTCTTGCTGACGCGCTTGAGCGGGTGCAGCACGCGCTCGGGGTGGTAGGTGCGCTCTGCGTAGCGCGAGACCTTGGTGCACAGCGCGCCATGGGTGTTGGCGTGCTCCGCGCGGCCCTGCACCTTGATGACGCGCTCGTTCTCGACAGTGACCTGCAGCGCGCAGGTGTCAGGGCAGTCATGGGGGCAGGCGCCGAAAACGGTGCGGGTGGTCATGGCAGTGGCGGTTCACAACGGAGCCGAGATTGTCGCCAGTTGGCCACGGCCCCGTCCGAGCTGGCCCATGCTGCCATCGACGAGGGACTTCGTTGCCGACGATGAAAGCCGCTTGCGGTGCGCCGGGCTGGGCTGGGGCTGCTGCGGCGCCGAGGCCCGCCTGAGCGAGCATCTCGTGGACGGGCTGGATCGGCTCAGCTGAGGCGGAAGTGGCTGATTTGCTCGCTGAGCCGCTCGGCCTGGGCGGCCAGCGCCTTGGCTGCAGCCGACGTCTCTTCCACCAGCGCGGCGTTCTGCTGCGTGGCAGTGTCCAGCGCACGCACGGCCTGGCCCACCTCGACGACACCCTGCCCCTGCTGCTGCGTGATGAGGGCGATCTCGTTCATCAGCTGCGCCATCTGGCCGGCTCGGTCGACGATGGACACCATCATCTGCTGCGCCTGCCCCACCACGCCATGGCCGGACTCGACCTGGTCCATGCTCGAGCCGATCAAGGCCTTGATCTCCTTGGCAGCTTCCGCCGAGCGGCTGGCCAGCGCACGAACTTCCGAGGCCACCACCGCGAAGCCGCGGCCATGCTCGCCGGCCCGCGCCGCTTCCACGGCGGCGTTCAGCGCCAGGATGTTGGTCTGGAACGCGATGCCGTCGATCACGCCGATGATTTCGCCAATGCGCGAAGACGCCCGCCGGATGCCCTCCATGGTGTTCACCACATCGCCGATGACGCGGCCGCAGTCGCCGGCCGCACGGGCGTTGTCCTTCATCATCGTGTTGGCCTCGTCCACCGTGCGGCCGGCCTGCTGCACCTGGGCGGAGATCTGCTCCATCGTGGCTGCGGTTTCTTCCAGGTTGGCGGCGGTGTGCTCGGTGCGGGCCGAGAGGTCCAGCGAGGCCCCGGCGATCTCCTGGCTGGAGGTGTGGACCTGGCGCGAGCCCTGCAGCACCTCACCCACGATGCGGCGCAGTGCCGTCTGCATCTCGCCCATCGTGAGCATCAGCCGCGCGGCTTCGTCGCTTCCCCAGGGGCGGGGCGCGGTGGTGAGGTTGCCCTGGGTGATGGCCCGCAAATGGCCGGCCACTTCGTCCAGCCCGCCCATCATCACGCGGTAGAAGCTGAGCAGCAGGTACACGGCGACCGCCACGCACCCGGCAGCCAGCAGGAGCTTCAACGTCAGGCCCCGCTGCTGCTGGCCAATGCGCTCCTGCAGGCGATCTGCGAGGCGGGCGAACACCTGGTCGTTCAATCGGTTCTGCTTGTCCACCACGGCACGGCCCAGTTGCACGAACGCGCCGGCATCGCCCTGGAGTTCGGCCGACAGCACCTGCTCGCGCACCGCCTGGGTGAAGGCGTCGAAGGCCGCATCCGTGCCTGCCATGTCCATGGTCTTGGCCACCTCGGGGAACGCCGCCACGCCCTGGCGAAAGGAGCGCTCCACGTCGGCATCCACGTAGGACTCCACCGCGGCCCAGTTGGCCAGCTGGAGGTGCTGTGCGGCCGTGGCCTGGTGCGCCTGGAGCACGTGCGCACCCAGGTCGCGCAGCCGCGCGGTGATCTCGGTCTGCAGCGGCCCGCGAAGGACGGACACCACCGTCATGTGGTAGGTGTCCAGCTCCGGGTCCAGGCTGAGTTGCGAGCCGTCAGCCACATCGGCAATCAGGGCCAGCAGGGCATCGGCCAACGCGCCGCAGTCGGCCAGAACGGCATCCGCGCTGCTGCCGGTGTTCCTCAGCGCCTCGTGGCGGCGCTTCACCTCGGCGAAAGCCTTGGCGGTGCCCAGGTCCTGGCCCAGGGCACGCTCCGCGGCGGCCAACTGCTCCAGCGCCTGGTCAACACGGCCCTGGTGCTCGGCCGACATGTCCGCCCGTTGCAGCGCGGCCCGGCGGTCCTGCGTGGCACGCAGCAGCTTGAAGGTCGGGCGCAGGTACTCCAGCCCTTGCAGCTCGGCCCGGGTGGCACTGACCACCTCTTGGGCACCCACCCCCAGGAAGGCCAGCATGACCGCCAACGGAATGAGAAACGCGCTGGCGATCCACAAAGCCTTGGCCGTGAACGACAGGCGCCGGAACAGGCGGATACCCGGTGCGAGCCAGCCGTGGTAGCGGAAAAAGTCACCGAACGAGCGGTCCTGGACAAGGGGCTCGCTGGAGGCCTGTTGAACGGTCATGGTGGTGCGCAATCGAGGGGCATTCAGGGACAGCCGCACATGCTAGAGCCGGGATGCACCCGACGGGACATGAGGCCGACCGACGACGCTGTAATCGTTGTCAAGCCGCGCAGGAGTTCACACCGGCTGTGAAACCCGAAACCGGCAGCGCCAGCCGTGCGACGCACCCCCGCGGGGCGGCAGGCAGCAACTGGGCACTGCCGCCGTGGCGCTCGGCGATTTCACGCACGATGGCCAGGCCCAGGCCGCAGCCCTCGCCTGTCGTGGCGCCGCGCACGAAGCGCTCAAAGGCCCGCTCGCGCAGCCCAGGCGCGAGGCCGGGGCCGTTGTCCTCCACGTCCAGCCACACGTCGTGCCCCGCAACGCGCAGCCGCACTGTGACCGTGGCACCCGCTCCCGCGTAGCGGAGGGCGTTGTCGATGAGGTTCACCAGCGCCTCCCGCAGCAGGATCGCCACCCCCTGCACCTGCACGCCTTCGCTGGCAATGTCCACGCCCAGGTCGCAGCCGGCAGCAAGCGCACGCGGCACCCACTCGGCCGCCAGTTCAGTCACCAACCGGTTGCAGTCCACCGTGGTCCAGCCCTGGGCGGCCACGGCCTCGGGTTCGGCACGGGCCAGCACCAGCAGTTGCGACACGAGGCGGGCCCCGCGCACGGCGCTCTCGTGCACGCGGGTGAGGCGCTGGTGCAGCGCCGGTTGGGCCGAGGCGTCCACCGCCGCGAGGGCGAGTTCCGTCTGCCCCTTCAGGCCGGCCAGCGGCGTGCGCAGCTGGTGCGCAGCGTCACTGATGAAGCGCCGCTGGGTGGCCAGGCTGTTCTGCACCTGGCCCAACAGCTCGTTGACAGCACCGGCCAGGGCCCCCACCTCGGGCGGGGCGGCTCGCAGCTGAACCGGGTCCAGCGCGTCGGCGCGGCGGCCTTCCATCTGGCGCTGCAGTTCGGCCAGGGGCTTCAGGCCGCGGCGGATGCCCGCCCACACGCCCATGCTCATCAGCGCGATCAGGAGCGACAGGGGCAGCGCCGTGTCCAGCAGCATGCGACGGGCCAGCAGGTCGCGCGGCGCGCTGGAGCGGGCAATCTGCACCCGCAGGGCCGAGTCTGCTGCGCCGGCAGCGCCCAGGTGCAGGTCCAGCGACACCACCCTCAGGGGCTCAGGCGCCGGGGTGCTGTAGAACACCGGCAGGTTCAGCGCGGGCGCACCGGGCGGCGGCGGCATGTGCGCGTCGCCCAGCAGCAGCTGGCCGGGTGGCGAGCTGACGGTGTAGCGCAAGCGATCGTCCGGGTCTGCCGGGTCGGCACCGAGGATGTCCTGTGCCGACCGCGGCAGGTCCACGAACAGACCACTGGCCGTGGGCTTGATCTGCCGGGCCAGGGCCCGCGCCGCCTGCAGCAGGCTGGCGTCCACCAGCTCGTCGGCATGCCGACTGGCCACGCGGTAGGCGCCAAAGGCCGCCACCAGCCACAGCACGATCTGAGGCAGCAGCAGCCACAGCAGCAGTTGCCGGTGCAGGGAGCGGCCGGCGGGCGCGTTCACGGGGGCGAGGCCGTTGCTTCGAGCAGGTAGCCCAGGCCGCGCACGGTGCGCACGGCCAGGCCGGAGCCTTCGAGCTTCTTGCGCAGGCGGTGGATGTAAACCTCGATGGAGCCGCCACCCGCCTCAGGCCCCCAGGTCAAGGCTTCGCCTTGCCCGCCCCCCGAGGGGGTCAGGAAAGCTTGGGCCGGCCCGGCGCTTCCCTGGGCCCCCCAGGCCTGCACGATCTGCTGTTTGGTGACAACGCGGTCGCGCTCGTTGACGAGCAGGTCCAGCAGCGTCCACTCGCGCGGGCTGAGCTCCAGGGCCTCACCACCGATGCTGGCGCGCCGCGCCGTGCGGTCCAGGCTCAGGCGGCGCAGCTGCTGGCTTTGCGTGGCGGGGCGGCCGCGGCGCATCAGCGCGTGCAGGCGGGCTTCCAGCTCGGGAAAATCGAAGGGCTTGGTGAGGTAGTCGTCCGCACCGGCCTGCAGGCCCGCCACGCGGTGTTCCAGCGCGTCCAGCGCGGTGAGCACGAGGATGGGCAGCGTGCGGCCGGCCTCGCGCACGCGCTTGAGCACAGTCAGTCCGTCCACCAGCGGCAGGCCCAGGTCGAGGATGGCGACGTCGAACTCCTGCTTCTTCAGCAGGTATTCAGCCACGGCGCCGTTCTCCGCCCACTCCACCTTGAACGAGGCGTTCAGCAACTGCTGCTGCAGGGCATCGGCCAGCAGGGCATCGTCTTCAGCAAGCAGCAGGTTCATGGCGTCCACTTTACTGGGCGCTGGCCTCATGGTTAATACGATATTAAGTTTATTAATTATCCGTAATGATGGCCGCATGCGTCGCACCAGCGTCCTCGTCCCCTTGCTGCTTGCGGCCAACGGCGCGGCCTGGGCGGCCGACGTGGTGCACTGGTGGACCTCGCCTGGCGAGACAGCCGCCATGCACGCGCTGGCCGACGCGTACCGCGCGGCAGGTGGGCGCTGGCGCGACCTGGCGGTCGTGGCCTCGGAGCAGGCTCGCACCGTGGTGCAGGACCGCATCAAGGCAGGCAACCCGCCGCTCGCAGCCCAGTTCAACCCCTCGCGCACCTTCGTGCAGTTGGCGCGGGACGGCCGCCTGCACGCGATGGACGACGTGGCCGCGCAAGGCCACTGGGCCGACACGCTGCCCGCCGTCCTGATGGATGCCGTGCGCGTGGACGGCCACGTGTACGCCGCACCGCTGAGCATCCACATGCCGGCTTGGCTGTGGAGTTCCAAAGCCGCGCTGGCCAAGGCCGGTGTGAAGCAGGAGCCCCGCAGCGTGGACGCCCTCTTCGCCACGCTCGACAGGCTGCAGGCGGCAGGCGTGATCCCGCTGGCCCACGGCGGACAGCCCTGGCAGGACCTGAACCTTTTCAGCGCCCTGCTCGCCAACCAGGGCGGCCGCGCGCTGTACCTCGCCGTGCTGCGCGACCACGAACCCGCCGCGCTGCACGGCGAGGCGCTGCGGCAGGTGCTGGTCAACTTCAAGCGACTGCAACGGTATGTCGATGCGGCATCCCCGGGGCGCAGCTGGAACGACACCACGGCCCTG
>JBBIVU010000068.1:0-13429 GCA_037439585.1 Roseateles sp.
GTGAGTTCGATTACATGGCGCTCTTGCGCGCCGACACTACGGCCCGGCTCGACGCGCTGCTCGACGACATCGGCGAGATCGACGGCGTCCTGCGCACCAACAGCTCGGTGGTGCTGGCATTGAGGGTAGACAGGCAGACCTGAGGCCTTGGGTTGAGGGGGTGTACAGCACTGTTCAGTGACCCTTGCGTCGGATCTGCTGACACTGCGGCGCAACAACATCACTGCGTCACCATGCCCTTGTTCCCCAGTACCGAGACCTTGCTCCAAGCCCTGCACCAGAGTGCCGGCCTGGCCACCATGGTCAAGACCACCGAAAAGCACAAACTGCAACGTGGCGAGTTGTCGCTGGACACGTTCGCAAAGATTGGTGAGCTTTATCTCAGCGAGCTGTTCGAGGCCCTGGACATGGACGACATCGACCGTCGTTACGCTCTTCGGCACTGGCTGAGCTACGGAAACTTCCACAAGTCCGTGGAATTGCACACCTGGACCCAGGCCGCCACGTCTGCCGAGATCACCTGGCAAGTGGGCAGCTTGCTTCTCGCGCCCGCCCTGGGCCGCTACCTGGCGCTGTGGGACATGGACAAGCCCCTGCCACCCGAAACGCCCGCCAATTGGTTTCTGCCCACGGTCAACGTGGAAAGCGGTTCGGTCGAGCTACCCGTTCCCAAAGTCTTGTCTCGCTTCCTGCAGCAGCGCGGGCTATCCGTGCAAGCCCTGGCCGACACGCTAACGAAACATGGAGGCGAGGGCGACGACCCAACCAGCACGGCCGCCAAAAACCTGCACCAATGGCTAAACGGCCGACTGCCTGACGTAGCCGTGATCCGAACTCTGTTCAGCGACAAGGCCGGCCACCCTTCTGAGATGCGACGCGCACGCCAGCGCCTGAGTGTAGCCCGCATGTGCCAGGATGCCTACAAGCGCCTTTGCAAGCTACTGGGCAGCGAGAAGGTTAATCAACTCCTGGACATCTACCGCCGCAGCTTCGACCTCACGCTGCTGGCCCGGCAGGCCTGCTTTGGGCAAGGCCAGCGGGCTGAAGACGCCTGGTTCGAGGCTCATCTGACTGCACAGGAGCGCCGAACGACCTTCCGTTGCGTGACGCCATCCACCATGTTCACTGCGGCTCAGACCGTGGGCGCCATGCTGACTGCGGCGTTTTCTCGCGTCGGGGTAGATGCGTCCCTCGCGCCACTGGCTGGCAACGCTACCGCCAAACCCGATTCGACGGACGAGGTTCGGCGCCAACTGGATGAAGTGTTGGCGCTGCTCCAAGCGGCAAGCACTCCCAACACCCAGGGGCGGGTTGAAGCCGCGCTCCAACAGCTCCGGGCCCTGCCAGAAGCTTCGACCTGGGCCGCGTCCATCGATCACCTGCGCGCACGCCACCTGCTGCGCCAGAACCGTTTCGACGACGCCTTGAAGGCCTACCGCGAGGCGCTGGATCGCACGCTGGAACAGTCCTGCGGGCCGCTGCGTGGGCAGCTTGCCGTCCAGGGCTGGGGTGCCGAGCTGGCCATGTCAGGCCGCTTCGTGCCGGATAACCACCAGCGATGGCATCGGCACGCACTGGCTTTCAACGCCTTCGGCAACGACATGCCCGGCATCGCAGACGCCGCCGTAGCCGCCGAGGCGACGTTCTGGCGCGACCTCTACCGGCCCTACCCTGGCCTGACTGCCATCCTCAGCCCAGGCCACATCGAAGGTGAGGCCATGCTCCAGGAAGCGATTGCGTTAAGCATCCGCGGCGACACGGCCGATCTCGCCTGCTGGCTCGCCAAACACCGCAAGGCCCTCGCCAACGCCAGGCTGAAGGACGTTCGCGGCGACACGCTGCTGCTGCGCTGGATGAAGGCACCGGCCAACCTGCGCATGCCCGACATCGTCGCCACGAACTGGCGTCAAGCCATCCGCCAGGTGATCAATACCTGGCGCAAGCAGGTCAATATGCACGACTTCAAGCGCCAGACACCGCTGATGCTGGCCGCAGACGAAGGTGACGCAGAGCTCGTCGACTGGCTGCTGTCGGCCGGGGCTGACGTCAACCATCAGGACTACCTGGGCAGGACGCCATTGCATGCCGCAGCTACCGGTGGCGATGCAGACTCCGTCGAGCTCATCACTTCGCGCGGGGCGGACCTCCTTCTTGCAACGTTCGACGAGGGGCAAACGGCCCTGCACACCGCCGCAATGATGGGTCGGCACCATGTTGTCGAAAAGCTCATCCGCATTGCTCCATCGCTCACGCAAGTGCAGAACGCAGATGGCCAGACGCCTCGGCAAATCGGCACCGCCATCGTCAGCAACTACGACGCGCATGCAACATGGCTGCGCGATCAAGGACGCGACGCACCGCCCCTGAATGATTACCACATGGTCGTTGCCTGGCTGGCCTGAGACCCCCACGCGCGGCGCCGCTGACGGGCCGACGTCGCAACGTTCCTCAAAGCCCGCTCACTCCAGGAGGCTCTCATGACATCCACTCACGCCACCCGTAGTTCCAGTGGCCCCGCCCCAAGCGGTGGCGGCTGGCCCAGCAGGACCGGCAACCCATCCGGCGGGGGGCGCAGCAACGCTCCTGCACCCGCGCCCCGGCAAGGCCGTTGACCCCAGGGCGAGGCGAAAATCGGCGACAGTCGCGGCCTGACTTCCTGCGAAAGACAACGATGACCTGGCTTGCCCTCGGCCTCGCCCTCTTCCTCGGCATCCACCTCACGCATGCCATCGCGCCGGGTTGGCGCGCTTCGCAAATTGCCCGGTTGGGTGACAAGGGCTGGAAGGCGTTCTACAGCGTCGTGTCCCTGATCGGCTTCGTGCTCATCCTGTGGGGCTTCTCGCAGGCACGGCTCACGCCCGTGGTGCTGTGGGCGCCCATCCGTGGCATGAACCATGCAGCCGCCGCGCTGATGCTGGTGGCCCTGGTGCTGATTGCCGCTGCCTACGTGCCGCGCAACCACTTCAAAGCCAAGCTGCAGCACCCCATGACGCTGGCGGTCAAGACCTGGGCCTTGGCCCACCTCATCGCCAACAACACGCTGGCCGACGTGATGTTGTTCGGCAGCTTCCTCGTCTGGGCCATCCTCGTGTTCCGCGCGGCGCGGCGGCGCCCAACGCCAGTGCTGGCCGCACCCACGCTCTTGGGCACGGTGGCCACGGTCGCGGTCGGCATGGCGCTGTGGGCGGGGGTGGCGTTCTGGGCGCACGCGGCCTGGCTGGGCATTGCACCGCTGGGGCGGTGACATGCCGGTGATCCGCCCCGTCACGGCTGCCGATGAGGGCGCCTTCCTCGCGGCCGTGCAAGCGAGCCGGCGGCTGCACAGCCGCTGGGTCCAGCCGCCCGGCGACGCGGCAGCCTTCGAGCGCTACCTGGCGCGCTTCGACGGCGTGGCGCACCACGGCTTCATCGTGGAGCAGGGCGGGCAACTTGCAGGCGCCATCCACCTGACGAACATCATCATGGGTGCGTTCTGCAGCGGCTACCTGGGCTACTACGCCTTCGCCGGCTTCGAGGGCCAGGGGCTGATGACGCAGGGACTGAACGGCGTCGTTCGGCTGGCCTTCAACACCCTGGGCCTGCACCGCGTGGAGGCCAACATCCAGCCGGGCAACGCCCGCTCCATCGCGCTGGTGCGGCGCTGCGGTTTTCAGCTGGAAGGCCATTCGCCGCGCTACCTGAAGATTGGCGGCCGCTGGCGCGACCACGAGCGCTGGGCGCGGCTGAAGCGCTGACGCGGGGCCACCGGCGCCCTACAACCTGGGGATCAGACGCGCTGGAGCGCTTGTCGCAGCCTGGGGGCACGGCCATCATGCGCCGACCTCACAGCGCCCGCCCAGGAGACGCCATGGCCACCCAGACCCGCAAGCCTGCCGCCAAGAAGGCTGCCGCCGCCAACGCCGCCCCAACACCCACGCTCGACGCCCGCCCCGACCGGCTGGACCTGCGCGATCTGCCCTACCGCTCGCCACTGTGCTCCCTGCCCCCGCGCTGGCCGCTGGACGCCGACCTCAAGCGCCTGCTGCCCGCCTACGTGAGTGCCGGGCGCATCCTCAACCAGGGCAACGAAGGCGCCTGCACCGGCTTCGGCCTGGCCTGCGTCACCAACTACCTTTACTGGCTGCGACACCTGGACGAACCGCGCAGCAAGACGCTGCCCGAGCTGGTGAGCCCGCGCATGTTCTACGAGCTGGCCAAGCTCTACGACGAATGGCCGGGGCAGGACTACGAGGGCTCTTCCTGCCGGGGCGCGCTCAAGGGCTGGCACAAGCACGGCGTGTGCTCGGCGGCGCTGTGGCCCTACCCGCTGGACAAGGACGGCAACGGCGTCTTCCAGCGCCCCAGCGCCGGCTGGGACGACGACGCCGCCACCCGCGCGCTGGGCGTGTACTACCGCATCGACAAGAAGAGCGTGGTGGACATGCAGGCCGCCATCCGCGAGATCGGCGCGGTGTACGTCTCGGCCGACGTGCACGACGGCTGGACGCTCGCCGCCACGCCCATGCCCGCCAGCCACGACAAGCTGCCCCGCATCCCGCCCATGACCCAAAAAACCGGCGGCCACGCGTTCGCCCTGGTGGGCTACAACGAGCGCGGCTTCGTGCTGCAGAACAGCTGGGGCACCGACTGGGGCGCCAGCGGCTTTGCGGTGCTGAGCTACGAAGACTGGATCACCAACGGCACCGACGCCTGGGCCGTGGCCCTGGGCGTGCCGCAGGACCTGTCGGACATCAAGCGCCGCCAGGCACCACCGGCCAAGCCGGGCAAGGGCGCGAAGGCGGCCGCACGTGCCGCCGGCGGCTTCCGCAGCATGGCCGGGCGCAGCCTGACGGACGTGGGCGCCACGCTGCGGGTGGGCGACAACCCGCGCGACGACCCCTGGCCCGTCAACCACGCCTTCAACCACGCGCCCTACCAGCCGCTGCGCACCGACGAGGCCTACACCCACACCCTCGTCTCCGGCAACGACGGCCAGTTGATGGCCACCGACTTCACCCGCGCTCGCAGCGACCGCGAAGGCCTGGCGCGGGAGATCGTCGTCGAGCGCCCCTCGGCCTGGCTCCAGGCCCGCCCGGGCAAGACGGTCAAGCTCACGCTCTATGCGCACGGCGGCCTCAACGACGAGCTCGCGTCCATCCAGCGCATCAGTGTGCTGGCGCCCTACTTCCTGGCCAACGGCATCTACCCGCTGTTCTTCACCTGGAAGACCGGCCCGGGCGAGACGTTGAAGGACATGCTGCAAGACCTGGAACACCGGGTGTTCGACGGCGGCGACCGCAGCGCCGGCTGGCTGGACCGTGTCCGCGAGATGGCTTCCGAAGCCAAGGACCGTGCGCTGGAAGCCGTGGCCCGCCAGTTCGCCCGCGGCATCTGGAGCGAGATGCGCGAGAACGCCGAAGGCGGCGCCGCGCCCGGCCATGTGCTGGACCTGGCCGCCCGCCTGCTGCGCGAACTGCGCGATGCGCTCGCCAAGGGCGGCAAGACGCTGGAGATCCACCTCATCGGCCACTCGGCCGGCTCCATCCTGCTGGGCCACCTGCTCGGCCGCATGGGCGGCGCCGACACCTTGCAAGCCACCAGCTGCGAGCTCTACGCCGCCGCCTGCTCCAGCGGCTTCGCGGTGCAGCACTACGGCGCCGCCGCCCAGGCCGGTGTGCTGTCACTCAGCCAGCTGCGCCTGCACGTGCTGACCGACGCCAACGAGCGCGGCGACGGGCTGCCCAACGCCGAGCACGCCGTCTACGGCAAGTCCCTGCTCTACCTCGTCTCCCGCGCGCTGGACGACGTGCGCAAGCAGCCGCTGCTGGGCATGGAACGTGCCCTCGTGAAGCCGGACCCGGCCTGGGTGGGCGACCAATGGGCCGGCTCGCCCGACCCCGACGTGGCCGCCTGGCTCGCGCTCTGGCCCGCAGGCGACCTGCTGAACCGCGTGACCACCCCCAAGGTGCGCACCACCCGGGCCGGCGACCAGATCGATGCCAGCCACGGCAGCTTCGACCACAACATCGACGTGCTCACCGGCACGCTGGAGCGCATACGCGGCGGTGCACTCATCGCCCCCATGGAGTGGCTGGACCACTGAGGCGCCCTCTCAGCCCGGCCACCATGCGGGCGGCCTGTGCGGTGCCGGAAATTCCTCACACCGTCGGCAGGGCCCGCCGGCAGCAGGCACCGGGCGCGATGCTAGAGTGACTTCCGACCTCCCATGCGATCACGGCGTCATGCATCCGGCCTGCTCCCCAGCGGTTGATTTGTCTCCGGCCCGCCCCCCATCAGACGGGCGGCGGCGCCTGTTGAAGGGTGTGTCATGGCTGACCCTGGCGCCCCTCGCCGCCAGCCTGGCAGCCTGCCGTGCACCACAGCCGCCGCTGCGGGTGGGCAGCATCGTCTTTCCCGGTTACGAATTCCTCTTCCTCGCCCGCGAGCTGGGCCTGCTCGATGCGGGCGAGTTGCGCCTCGTGGAGATGACGTCCAGCGTGGACGTGCTGCGCGCGCTGGCCGTCGGGCAGCTCGAGGCCGCACAACTCACGCTGGATGAGATGCTGAGCGCAAATGCCGAGGGCTTGCCGCTGAAGGTGATCGCGGTGCTGGACATCTCGGCCGGTGCCGACGTGGTCGTGGCGCGCGCCGCCATCCGCCGGCCCGAAGACCTCCGGGGCAAGCGTGTCGGCGTCGAGCAAGGCGCCACGGGCGCGGTGCTGCTGGGGGCCATGCTGCAGGCCCACGGGCTGCGTGCGGACGAGATTTCCAAGCAGCCCATCTCGCTCAACACCAGCGCCGAGGCCTTCGACCAGGACCGGCTGGATGCCGTGGTCACGGCCGAGCCCTGGGCCTCGCTGCTGGAAGCCAAGGGGGCCCACCGCCTGTTCGACAGCAGCGCCACGCCCGGCCTCATCGTCGATGTGCTCGTGGCCCGCCCTGCCACGCTGCAGGCGCGCCCGCAGGCCGTGCAGGCGCTGCTGTCTGCCCTCTTCCGGGCGCAGGACCATCACCGTCGCGCGCCAGACGTCACGGCGCCGCTGATGGCGCCGCGTCTGCAAGTCCGGCCCGACGAGGTGGCGGCCGCTTTCCGCGGCCTGGACGTGCCTGACCTGCGCCACAACCGCGAGATGCTGCAGCCGGGCGGTCTGTTGCTGCAAGGCGCCGAACACCTGCAGGCCTTCATGCTGGAACAACGCCTGCTGCGCCGCACCGTGCCGCTGGCCGACCTGGTCGACGCCCGCTTCCTGCCCCAGCCATGAAGCCGCTGCGCTACACCCTGCGCACCAGCCTGCCCCTGGGCCTGCTGTTGGCGGTGGCCGCGCAGCTGGTGTCCTCGCACCTGGAGGCCCTGTGGAGCGGTCAAGACACTGTCTTGAGCGAGGGGCAGAAAGACGGTGTGCTGCTCGCCGAGCACCTGGCCCGCAGTGTCGAAAAGGACTGGTCGCAACGCCCCCGTGACGTCACCGAAGACTTCACCATCGCCACGACCGACAGCCGCATCGAGAGGCTGGCCCTCATCGGCCCCGACGGCGAGGTGCTCGCCGCCCAGCGCCTGGGCTGGCGCGGCCGCCCGGCGCGGGAGGTGATGCCCGACCTCAGCCAGGTGCGCCTGAGCACTGCGTCCGGCACCCGACTGCCGGAGGTCGAGGTCAGTGACGACGCCAGGCACGTGCGGGTCTGGCTGTCCTGCGTGCCCGAGAACAACGAAGCCCGGCTGCGCGACACCGCCCGCTACCTGGTGTTCGTGGACCTCAACCTGGATGGCGAATACGCACGGGTGACCCACCTGGCCTGGCAGCGCCTGCTGCCCCGGCTGGGTGCAGCGCTGCTGTTGATGGCCCTGCTGAGCGTGCTGCTGCGCCGGCTGGTGACGCGGCCACTGTCCGCCATGGAGCACGCCAGTGCCCGCCTGGCCGAGGGTGACGACAGCCCGCTGCAGGCAACCCGCAACGCGCCGCGCGAGATCATCCGGCTGGCAAATGCCTTCAACGCCATGGCCACGCGGCTGCGTGATGGCCGCCGCGACGTGGAGAGCAGCCGCGTGCGGCTGGAGGCCATCATCGACTCGGCCATGGACGCCATCATCGTGGTGGACGCCGAGCAGCACATGCGTCGCGTCAACAGCGCCGCGCTGGCCATGTTCCGCGCCAGCGAAGCCGAGCTGCTGGGCCAGCCGGTGCACATGCTGCTGCCCGAGGCCTACCGCGCCGCGCACGCAGGGCAGATCCACCAATTCGCCACCAGCGGCGTCACCCGCCGCAGCATGGGCCGCCAGGCCGTGGTCTCAGGCCGGCGGCTGGATGGCGAAGTCTTTCCGGCCGAGGCCTCCATCTCGCAGCTGCATGTGGACGGCGAGGCCTTCTTCACCGTCATCCTGCGCGACGTGACCGAGCGCCGCCGCGCCCATGAGGCCCTGCAGGCGCTGAACGCCGACCTCGAAGCCCAGGTGGCCCAGCGCACCGCCCGCCTCACCGAGACCACGCGCGAACTCTCCGCCATCTTCGACACCGCCACCGTGGGCATCGCGCTCACGCGCGACCGCCGCGTCATCCGCTGCAACGCGCACATGGAACACATCTTCGGCTACGAACCCGGAGAGCTGGTGGGCACCGACACGCGCGCCTGGTACCTGGACGACGAGGCCTACGAGCGCCTGGGCCGCGAGCTCTACACCGAGGTGCTGGCCGGCCGCCAGTACCGGGGCGAGCAGCAGTTCCAGCGGCGTGATGGCCGGCCCTTCTGGGCCCGCGTGGCCTGCCAGCTCTTCTCGCCCGAGCGGCCCGAAGAGGGCGTGCTGGCCATCGTCGAGGACACCACCGACGAGCACCGCGCCGCCGAGGCCTTGCAGTTTGCCAAGGACGCCGCCGAGCAGGCCAATGCGGCCAAAGGCAGCTTCCTGGCCAACATGAGCCACGAGATCCGCACGCCGATGAACGCCATCATCGGCATGACGCACCTGGCCCTCAAGACCGGCCTGGACGACCGCCAGCGCGACTACCTCACCAAGATCCAGCGCTCGGCCAACCACCTGCTGGGCGTCATCAACGACATCCTCGACTTCTACAAGATCGAAGCCAACAAGCTCGGGTTGGAATCCATCGATTTCCAGCTCGCCTCGGTGCTGGAGCACTTCGCCACGCTGGTGGCCGAGAAGGCCGCCGCCAAGGGGCTGGAGCTGATCTTCGACGTGGGCCGCGACGTGCCCAACCAGCTCATCGGCGACCCACTGCGCCTGGGCCAGATCCTCATCAACTACGGCAACAACGCGGTCAAGTTCACCGAGCGCGGCGAGGTCAGCGTCAAGGTGCGCAAGCTCTCGCAGCAGGACGGCAACGTGCTGCTGCGCTTTGATGTGCGCGACACCGGCATCGGCATCGCCCCCGAGCAGCAGGCCCAGCTGTTCCAGAGCTTCCAGCAGGCCGACAGCTCCACCAGCCGGCGCTTCGGCGGCACCGGGCTGGGCTTGGCCATCGTGCGCAGCCTGGCCGACATGATGGGGGGCGAGGTGGGCGTGGACAGCCAGCCCGGCCTGGGCTCCACCTTCTGGTTCACCGCCCGGCTGGGCCTGGGCCTGCAGCCGGCCTACAGCTTCGCGCACGCCGCCCTCAAGGGCAGGCGCATGCTGGTGGTGGACGACAACGACAGCGCGCGCACCGTGCTGCTGGACTTGCTGGACGGGTTGGGCTTCCACGCCGAAGCCTGCGACGGCGGCCCCGCCGCGCTGGTGGCCGTGGCCCGGGCCGACACCGCAGGCCAGCCCTTCGACGTGGTGCTCATCGACTGGCAGATGCCTGGCATGGACGGGATCGAGCTCGGCCGCCGCCTGCGCGCACTGCCCCTGCAACACCCGCCACACCGCCTGCTCATCACCGGCTACGGGCGTGAGGAGGTGCAGGAGCAGGCCACGCAGGAGCAGTTCGGGGCCGTGCTGGTCAAGCCCATCCACGGCTCCGCCCTGATCGACCACCTGCTGCCCGTGCTCACCGGCGGCCCGGCTGCGGCCCCGGCACCAGGCCCCTCGCAGGCCCCGCCACCGGGCCTGCGCCAGCTGCGCGGCCGGCGCGTGCTGGTGGTGGACGACAACGACATCAACCGCCAGATCGCCGCCGAACTGCTGCGCGACGCCGGCCTGGTGGCCGACACCGCCGACGACGGCGCCCAGGCCGTGGAGGCGGTGCAGGCCCGTCCCTACGATCTGGTGCTGATGGACATGCAGATGCCCGTGATGGACGGCAACCAGGCCACCCGCGCCATCCGCGCCCTGCCCAGGACCGGCGGCCTGGACGTCCTGCCCATCATCGCCATGACGGCCAACGTGATGGAGGCCGACCGCCGGGCCTGCCTGGACGCCGGCATGAACGATTTCCTCAGCAAGCCCGTGGAGCCGGAACGGCTTTACGCGCTGCTGCTCGCCTGGATCAAGCCCGCGTCCGTGCCGCTGCCGGCCCCGGCGGCCGCCCCCCCGGCGCACGACACTGGCGCGGCGGACGCCGCGCTGGAGGCGCTGCGCCACACACCGGGCCTCGACGTGGACACCGGCCTGCGACGCAGCGGCCACAAAGCAGCGCTCTACCTGTCGCTGCTGCAACGCTTCGTGGAAGGCCAAAGCGAGACGCCGGCCCTCATCGCCCAGGCCTTGGCCGACAACCGCGGCCAAGACGCCCGCCGCCTGGCCCACACCCTGAAGGGCGTGGCCGGCAACCTCGGTGCACCACAGGTGCACGCCGCGGCCGCTGCGCTGGACCTGTGCATCGGCCAGGCCCTGGACGCCGGCACGGCGCTGCAGTCCAACCCCGACGTGAACGCCGCTCTGGCACAGACCGGCACGCTGCTCACACCGCTGCTGCTGCGCATCGCCACACAGCTCGGCCAGGCCGGCGACCCCACCGACGCCGCTCCGCCCGATGCGGCAGCCGTGGCCGACCTGGCGCACGCGCTGGTGCGCCAGCTGCAGGGCGGCTTCCCCGAAGTGCGCCAGGCCCTGGCCGAACACACCGAGCAGCTCCGCGCCCTGCTCGGCGCAGACCATGACGCCTTCTGCCAGCACGTGCGCCAGTTCAGCTTCGACGAGGCCCTGGCCCTGCTGCAACCCGCCCTGCAACGCTGGGATCTCGCCCCCTGACCGCCGCCCCTCCCATGCCGACCCGCTCCACCCATCCGCCCACCGTGCTCATCGTGGACGACACGCCCGAGAACCTGGAACTGATGCTCGGCCTGCTGCAGGACGACTACCGCGTGCTGGTGGCCAACTCGGGCGAACGCGCGCTGCGTCTGGCACAGGCACCGCAGCCGCCCCAGCTCATCCTGCTGGACATCATGATGCCCGGCATGGACGGCTACGAGGTCTGTCGCCGCCTCAAGGCCGACGTGCGCACCCGCGACATTCCGGTGATCTTCCTGACGGCCAAGTCTGAGATCGAGGACGAAACCCACGGCCTGGACCTGGGCGCGGTGGACTACCTCACCAAGCCCATCAGCCCGCCCATCGTCCAGGCCCGCATCCGCACCCACCTGACGCTCAAGGCGGCGGCCGACTTCCTGCGCGACAAGAGCGAGTTCCTCGCCGCAGAGGTGGCGCGGCGCACCCGCGAGATCGCCGACCTGCAGAGCGTCGTCGTGCTGGCCATGGCCTCGCTGGGCGAAACCCGCGACAACGAGACCGGCAACCACCTGCGCCGCACCCAGCACTATGTGCGCAGCCTGGCGCTGCAGTTGCGCGAGCACCCGCGCTTCGCGGCGCTGCTGACGCCTGAGAACATCGACATGCTGTACCAGTCGGCACCCACGCACGACATCGGCAAGGTCGGCATCCCCGACGCCATCCTGCTCAAGCCGGCCAAGCTCGACACCGACGAGTTCGAGGTCATGAAAACCCACACCACGCTGGGCTTCGAGGCCATCGTGCGCGCCGAGGCCTCGCTGGGGCACGGCATGCCCTTCCTGCGCTTCGCCAAGGAGATCACCCTCTCGCACCAGGAAAAATGGGATGGCTCCGGCTACCCCCAGGGCCTCGCTGGTGACGCCATTCCGGTGTCGGCGCGACTGATGGCGCTGGCCGACGTGTACGACGCCCTCATCAGCCGGCGCGTCTACAAGCCCGCTTTCACCCACGAGCAGGCGCGCGACATCATCGTCGCCGGCCGGGGTCAGCATTTCGACCCCGACGTGGTGGACGCCTTCCTCGCGCTGGAGGACGAGTTCCGCAACATCGCCCGGCGTTTTGCTGATCCGCATTGATGACGCCCCCTGGCGTGCAAGGGCCGCCCCCGAACGCTGACAATGCAGCCATGAAATACCTGCACACCATGGTCCGCGTTGAGAACCTCGACGCGTCGATGACCTTCTACCGCGACGCTCTCGGCCTCGTCGAGATCAAGCGCTCCGAGTACGAGGCCGGCCGCTTCACGCTCGTCTACCTCGCCGCGCCCGGTGACGAAGACGCCCAGGTGGAGCTGACCTACAACTGGCCCGATGCCGATGGCAAGGCCGAGGCCTACACCGGCGGCCGCAACTTCGGCCACCTGGCCTACGCCGTGCCCGACATCTACGCCGCCTGCCAGCGCTTCGTGGACCACGGCGTCACCATCAACCGCCCGCCGCGCGACGGCCGCATGGCCTTCGTGCGCTCGCCCGACGGCATCTCCATCGAGCTGCTGCAGGCCGGCCCGGCGCTGGCGCCGGCCGAGCCCTGGGCGTCCATGCCCAACACGGGCAGCTGGTGAGTCAGAGCGCCAGGCTGTCGGCCCAGATGTTCTGAGCCCAGGCCAGCGCCAGGGCGGCCTCGGCAGCACTGGGCGCCACAGACACTCCGCCCGCACCGGGCACGGCCTTCATCGTCTGCCCGGCCACGTCGTACTGGTGGACGGACGCGACGTGCATGGCCTCGGTGGGCGTGACGAAGCTGTAGCAGGTGTTCATCACCACGGGCGCCGGGTTCACCGCTTGGCCCTGCTGCAGCGCCAGCACCGCTGCTGCCGCGAGCTTGGCCTGCTGGTTGGCCAAGTGGCCGGACTTGGGCATGCCGGGCGCCGAGAAGAGCGCGTCGCCCACCACGTGCACGCCCGGTGCGCCTTGCGCCTGCATCGTGAGCCAGTCGATGCCCACCCAGCGGCGGTTCACGGTGACGAAATCCAGCGCCAGGTCGCCCGCGCGCTGCGGCGGGATCAGGTTGAGCACGTCGGCGCGCACGTCCTCGAACTCGAAGCGGGCCGTGCCGTCGGGCAGCACTTCCTTCAACTCGGCGTTGGGGCGGTACTCCAGCACGCCGGCGTGGTGCTGCGCGAAGGCACGTTCGAACAGCGCCTTCTTGCTCTGGACCTCGGGGTTGGCGTCCAGCACCAGCAGCTTGGCGCGCGGCTTGGCGCGGCGCAGGTACGACGCGACCAGACAGGCCCGCTCGTAGGGCCCGGGCGGGCAGCGGTAGGGCGCCTTGGGGATGCTCATCAGC
>JBBIVU010000069.1:0-13246 GCA_037439585.1 Roseateles sp.
TACGTGAAAGACAAGTACGGCCGCCCCGCGGTGAGCCAGATCGCCACCTTCGGCACCATGGCGGCCAAGGGTGCACTGCGCGACATCGGCCGTGTGCTGGGCATGGGCTTTGGCCATGTGGACTCCATTGCCAAGCTCGTGCCGGCGCCACCGGGCAAGACGGTGACGCTGGCCAAACTGCCGCCCAATTTCGACCCGGACAAGGCCAAGATGGTCTATGCCCGCCACGAGTCGCCGGAGATCGAGGAACGCGAGAAGTCCGACGAGGAAGTGGCCGGCCTGCTGGAGATGGCGGCGCGGGTCGAAGGCACGGTGCGCTCCATCGGCATGCATGCCGGCGGCGTGCTGATCGCGCCCGGCAAGATCACCGACTTCTGCCCGCAGTACCAGCAGCCCGGCTCGACCTCGGCCGTCAGCCAGTACGACAAGGACGACGTGGAGGCCATCGGCCTGGTGAAGTTCGACTTTCTGGGCCTGGCCACGTTGACCATCCTGGAATTGGCCAAGAATTTCATCGTCGCGCGCCATCCGGACCGCAAGGACTTCGATTGGGCCACTGTGGCCCTGGACGACCGAAAGACCTTCAAGCTGTTTGGCGACGGGCTGTCGGAGAGCGTGTTCCAGTTTGAATCGCCGGGCATGCAGCGCCTCCTCAAAGACGCCAAACCTTCCCGCTTCGAGGACCTGATCGCCCTGGTGTCGCTGTACCGACCAGGTCCGATGGACCTGATCCCGTCCTTCGTCGCCCGCAAGCATGGCAAGGAGACCATCGAGTACCCGCACCCGCTGCTGGGCCAGGTGCTGGAGGAGACCTACGGCGTGTTCGTGTACCAGGAGCAGGTGATGCAGGCCGCCCAGGTGCTGGGTGGTTACAGCCTGGGCGGTGCCGACATGCTGCGCCGAGCCATGGGCAAGAAGAAGGCCGAGGAGATGGCCATGCACCGTGAGATCTTCCGCAAGGGGGCTGCGGAGAAGGGCATCGACCAGGCCAAGGCCGACGAGGTCTTCGACCTGATGGAGAAGTTCGCGGGCTATGGCTTCAACAAGTCGCACGCCGCCGCCTACGCGCTGCTGAGCTACCACACGGCCTGGCTGAAGACGCACTACACGGCCGAGTTCTACGCCGCGAACATGACCATCGAAATGGACGACACCGACAAACTCAAGGTGTTGCTCAACGATGCCAAGATCTTCGGCATCGAGTTCCAGCCACCCTGCGTCAACAAGGGCATGTATGGCTTCGAGCCGCTGAGCAACCGGCTGGTGAACTACGGCCTGGGCGCCGTCAAGGGCACGGGCCGGGGCGCCATCGAGGCCATCATCTCGGCGCGGGAGGCTGGCGGGCCTTTCCTCAGCTTCTACGACTTCTGCCTGCGCGTGGACCGAAAGGCTTGCAACAAGCGTGCGGTCGAGGCCTTGATCAAGGCTGGCGCCTTCGACAGCATCCACCCGGAGCGCTCCAGGCTGCTGGCCAGTGTGGGCCGGGGCTACACGCATGCCGAAACGACCGAAGCCAATGCGGACCAGGGGGGGCTGTTCGACTTCGGTGACTCCCATGCCTCGTCCACCGCCGAGCCTGATCTGGTGCATGCCGACCCCTGGAGCATCAAGGAGCGACTTTCGCTGGAGAAGACGGCCATCGGCTTTTACCTCTCAGGGCACCTGTTCGACCAGAGTGGTGCGGAGGTGCGGCGCATCGTGAAGCGCCAGGTGGCCGATTTGGTGGACAGCCGGGAACCGACGCTGGTGGCGGGCATCGTCAGTGACATGCGGGTCATCAACGGCCAGCGCGGTCGCGTGGCCATCTTCAAGCTCGACGACAAGAGCGATGCCATCGAAGCCGTGGCCAACGAGGAACTGCTCAATGCCAACAAGGAACTGCTGGCTGAGGACGAACTCATCATTGCCCAGGGCAAGGTTCAGAACGACCGCTTCTCCGGCGGCTTGCGCATGAATGTGCAGGCGGTGTGGAGCCTGGCCGCTGCGCGTGCCAGGTTCGGCCGCCACCTGCTGCTGGGCGATGCTGGCTCTGCGGGGCTGCTCGAAGACCTGGCGCAGCGCTTCCCGCCGCGCACCGTGGAAACCGAGGAGGGCGGCAGCCGCAAGCTGGGCCTGCCCGTGCGGGTGTCCGTCCTTGCCGAACCCGAAGGCGAGCGCCCGGGCGCACGTTGGATGATGGACCTGGGCGAAGCCAGTCGCTTCTGGCCGGCGGACGAGGCCCTGGAGAAATTGGGAGCTGCAGCCGAAGTGGTGTACGACGGCAGCTGATGGGCAAATCCTGGTTACCGCGTGGCGCTTTGGCCATGAGCCACCGCGATTGCGGCCACGAAGGAGGCGTCGAACAGCGGCATTTCAGGTGGCTGCGACCTGCTCGCTGCATGCGATGCAAAGCGTGTGATGGTCCGCCCCCCCCCAATGTCGGGGGCCTGCAGTCAGGGGGCGGCTGTCCTGCGCCAGAGCGAGCAAAAGCTATGCTTCACAGCCATCAGCGTCTGGCACGACAACGTCTGTTCACCGGCCGCATTTCTAACCTCTCCAAGGACTTCCATGTTCAATGCCCCTCGTTCGCTGATGCTCGCTGCTGCACTGCTGGCCGGTTCTGCGCAGGCTGCGCCGGTGAATCTCGTGGCCAACGGGGGCTTCGAGACAGGGCAAACCTCGCCTTGGACGACCAGTGGCAACGTGAACGTCGCATCCTCTGTCTTCGCGGACGGTAGCTATTTCGGAGCGGGTCCTTTGAACGGGGGCCGCCTCGGTTTCTACGCACTGGTGTTCAATGCAGGCGACACCACTCCCAACGCTGTGGTGAGCCAGACCTTCTCCACCGTTGCCGGTCAGCTTTACGCCCTGTCTTTCGATTTTGGTGTGACTTGGGGCGGTGACCAATCGGTGACCGTGGATGTGGCGGGACTGAACCGTGTTGCCCATTCGACCAACACGGCGTTTGACCACTTCAGCTACACCTTCGCCGCTGTGTCTGACACGACGACACTGACCTTCAAGGACGTCTCGACCAACTCGACCATCAGCCAGGACGGTTTGCTCGACAACGTGAGCGTCACGGCGTTGCCCGAGCCGGCCTCGCTGGCCTTGGTCGGGCTGGCACTTGCCGGTGTCGCCGGCGTGCGCCGTCGCCGCTGAAGGAACACAGGCCAGCGCCCCGGCGTGCGGGTGCCTTTGAGGTCGTGTCTCGGTGCGCACTGCGGGTTGATTCGATTCGTCGGCGCAAGGCCCCGTTGAGGGGCATTCCCGGCTCGAAGGACCGAGCGGTTCGGCGATGATCACCGCCCATGCTGCAGGCCGTACCCAAGCCCCTTTCGTCGGGTCTCCGATCGCAGCCGGTCACGGGGTTGATCCTGACCGGCGGCGGTGCCCGTGCGGCGTACCAGGTGGGCGTTCTGGCAGCGATCGCGCAGCTCAGGCGTGATGCGGGAGTGACCCAGCACAACCCGTTCCCCGTCATCAGCGGCACGTCCGCAGGCGCCATCAATGCGTCCGCGCTGGCCTGCCATGCGGACGATTTTGACGGTGCCGTCGACGGCTTGCTGCACCTGTGGCAAGGCTTGCACGTTGAAAACATCTACCTCGCCGATGCGTTCGAGGCGGTGAAGAGCGGTGCACGCTGGCTCTCGATGCTCAGCCTGGGTTGGGCGCTGGCCCGCTGGACGCGCAGCCGCCCGCGCAGCCTGCTGGACAACAGTCCGTTGCGTGACCTGCTGAGCCGGTACCTGGACATGGAGCGCATCGAGGCCATGCTGGATGGCGGCCATCTGCGAGCCCTGGCACTTACCGGCTCCAGCTACACCTCGGGCCAGCACGTCACCTTTTTCCAGACTCACCACCACGTCGTGCCGTGGCTGCGAGAGCAGCGCATGGCGGTGCAGGCACGGCTGACCTTGAACCACCTGATGGCGTCTTCCGCCATCCCGTTCATCTTCCCGGCCGAGTTGCTGGATCTGGAAGGCATCACCGAGTGGTTTGGTGACGGTTCCATGCGCCAGAGCGCACCGATCTCCCCTGCCGTGCACCTGGGCTCCGAACGCGTGCTCGTCATCGGTGCGGGGCGCATGAAGGAACCGGAGGGGCGCCGCGTGGAGTCCAGTGGCGCTCACCCCAGCATGGCGCAAATTGCCGGGCACACGCTCTCCAACATCTTTCTGGATGCCTTGGCGGTGGACGTGGAGCGGTTGCGACGCATCAACCGCACGCTGTCGCTGCTGCCCCGCGAGGCGCGCATGGCAACGGCATTGCGGCCCATCGAGCTGTTGGTCATCGCGCCAAGCCGGCGGCTGGATGATTTGGCCAGCGAGCACCAGGCCAGCTTGCCACAGTCGGTGAGGGCCATGCTGCGGGCGTTTGGTGTGAGCGGCAAGGGCAAAGCCATGAGCGGCTCGGCGCTGGTGAGCTACCTGCTGTTCGAGCCCAGCTTCATTGGTGAGCTGATCAATCTGGGCATGAGCGATACCCTGGCCAAGCGCGCGGAGGTGCAGCGCTTCTTCGGCTGGCCAGCCCGGGCACCGCAGATCGACCCCGCGCTGCTGCGGCGCAGCAGGTCAGCCGGTTTCGCGGCCGGCTGCTGAAAAGGGCCGGCCGGCCACGCGCAGGCCGGCGCTTGACAGCTTGCGGGCCATGGCGGCCTTGATGCCAACAACGCGATGCATCAGGTCCGCCCAATCGTCGAACGGCCGGGCTGCGAGCAGGCGTTGCACAAGTGCGGGCCCCAGGCCGGGCAGCGATTCGAGTTCCGCGCGGGTTGCGGTGTTGGCCTCGACCTCGTCCTGAGCCTGGCCCTGCGCCAGGGCGGGTGCCGTGGCCCACAAGAGCAGCGTCCGGCGTCGCATCGGAAACCTGAGGGTCGTCGTTCCCGAGCTTGCAGATCGCGCCTCGGGGGGCGGCGTCTGGCGCGCAGCGGCGGGTTTGGGTGGTCTCACGTTTCGCCGGCCTGGGCGCGCACCATGGCTGCGTAGCTGCCATCCCTGACCATCAGCTCGGCATGTGTGCCGGTTTCGACGAGCTTGCCGGCACCCAGCACATGGATGGCATCGGCATCACGGATGGTGGAGAGGCGGTGGGCGATGACGATCATCGTCTTGCGGCCCGACCACGCCGCCAGGGCCTGCTGCACGGCTCGTTCGCTCTCGGTGTCCAGGGCTGAGGTGGCCTCGTCGAAGATCCAGACCGGGGCGTCCTTGTAGAGGGCCCGCGCGATGGCCAGGCGCTGACGCTGGCCGCCGGAGAGTTTGCTGCCATTGGCACCCACCGCCGTGTCCACGCCCTCGGGGAGGGTCTGCACGAATTCCCACAGATGGGCCGCCCTGAGCGCCGCCTGCAGCTTGGTTTCGTCACGCGGCTGGGCGTAGGCGATGTTGTTGGCCACGCTGTCATCGAACAGGACGATGTCCTGCGACACGACAGCAAACTGGCGGCGCAGGGACAGGCGCGTCAGTGTGTCGATGTCGTTGCCGTCCAGCCGGATGCGGCCAGCGTCTGGCTGCCCGAAGCCCAGCAGCAGGTGAATGATGGAGCTCTTGCCCGCGCCGGAGGCACCCACCAGCGCGGTCGTCCGGCCCGCGCCGAAGTGCAGGCTCAGCCCGTCCAGCGCCGGCTGCACGGCGCCAGGGTAGGTGAGGTGCACAGCATCGAAAGCAATGTCGCCGTGGGCGGGGGCACTCAGCTCGCGCGTGCCGTGGTCGACCTCCTTGGGGGCATCCATGAGCTCAAAGCAGCCCTGGGCGATGACGGCGGCGCGCGTCACGGGTGCGGCCAGGTCGGAGAGGTGGCGCAGGCGCGAGGTCAGCAGGGCCAGCGCGGCCACGAATTCCGCAAACTGCTGCGCACCAGAGCCATCCTGTCGCGCCTGCCAGAGCGCGACGCAAATGATGAAGGACAGGCCGACACTGGCGACCAGTTGCGACATGGGCTGCGACAGCGCAGCGGCCGTGACGGTTTTCATCGTGGCCCGGCGCACGTCGTGTGCCAGTGCAGCAAATCGGCCACTCTCGAAGCCTCCAGCGCCAAATTGCCGGACCACACGCCACGCACGCGTGATGTCGTCCACCTTGTTGACCAGCACCAATTGCGTGTCGTAGGAGCGCGTCGCCATCAACCGCATGCGTTGGTTGACCTTCTTCATCACCAGCGCCATCAACGGTGTGACCACCAGGCTCAGCAGCGTGAGCTTCCAGTTGAGATAGAACAGGTAGACCACCATGGCCAGGGCGGGAAGACCGTCGCGCAGCACGCTCATGCCGACATCGCCAAAAAGTTGCAGGATCTGCTGCGGGTCGTTGACGACCTTGCTCACCGCCGTGCCGCTCTGCATGCGGGTGTAGACCTGCGCGTCCAGGCGCAGCAGGGCGTCGACGAGCGCGTTGCGGAAGTCTTCCACGCTCCGTGTCACCGTCCAGTTGAAGAGGTACTGGCCCGCAAAGCTGAACACGCCGCGCGCGATGTAGAGGCCGATGAGGACGACGGGCACCATCCACAGCGCAAAGGCATCCTTGGCAAAGCCCTCGCCAAAGGCGTAGCCGATGAGCTTGGGCAACATGGGCTCGGTGGACGCGGCACCGATGTAGGCCAGCACCGTGAGCAGGGCGCCCCAACGGTGGGGGTAGACGTACCGGCCAAGGCGGCGGGCGACGGAGGCGTTGGTGTCAGGAGACATGGCGCGCGATTCTCCCTCCTACACTGCGCGGCCATGCCGAACCCGACCACGACGCCCGCGCGCCCCCAAGTCGTTCATTTCGTGACCGGCGGCTTTTCCGGTGCCACGCAGGTGGCGGCGGATCTGTGCCTGGCGGCGATGCGGTGCGGGCCCTTCGAGCCGGTCCTGGTGTTGAGGCGCAAGCGCCACACGCCGGTGGCGCGTGTGGAGGCCTTGCGGGCCCAGGGCCTGGACGTGCGCCTGGTGTCGGGTTGGTCGCACCTGAAGACCATGGTCGAACTGGCCGACATGCTGCACGGGCTGCGACCGCTGGCCTTGCTCGCACACGGTTTCCCGGAGCATTTGATCGGCCGGCATGCCGGGCTGCAGGCCGGCGTGCCGGTCCTCATCCATGTGGAACACAACTCGCGCGAGCGCTACACGCCGTGGAGCCGCTGGCAAAGCCGCTGGCTCGCACGCAGGAGTGCGGCCTTGGTGGGAGTGAGCGAGGGCGTGCGTCAGAGCCTGTTGGACCAGGGCTTGCCGGCCGACAAGACAGTGGCCATCCCGAACGGCATCGACCTGTCGCGATTCGCCGAGCACAGTGCCACGCGGGAGACGGGTCTGGTCATGTCGGCTCGCTTTGCCCGACAGAAGGACCACGCGACACTGCTGGCCGCCATGGTGTCGTTGGCCTCGCGGCACGCCTTGCGCCCGCCTCTGACCCTCGCGGGTGTCGGGCCGTTACAGGCTCGCATGCAGGCGCATGCCGGCCGGTTGGGTCTGTCGGGCCAGGTGCGCTTCGCCGGGCATCACGCGGACATGCCAGGCCTGTTGCAGTCACAGGCGATCTACGTCCTGGCCACACACTACGAGGGAATGCCGCTGGCCCTGGTGGAGGGAATGGCGGCCGGTTGTGCCTGCATCGCGTCGGACGTCATCGGCGTGCGGGGTGTGATCGAAGACGGCGTGACCGGCCTGCTCGTGCCTGAGGGAGACGCCGCTGCCCTGGCGGACGCCATAGCACGCCTGCTGAGGGCGCCTGCCCTGGCTGCGCGCCTGGGCGCCGCGGCGCGGCACCGTGCGCACGCCGAGCATGGCCTGACGCTGATGCGCGAGCGCTACGAGGCGCTGATCACGCGATGCGCCACCACTGCAGGGCGCGCAGCCAGCGGCCCCGTTCGAGATACGCCGCCAGCAGTTGGCGCCGGGTGAGTGGCGAACTGCGGTCGAAGCGCTCGTCATCCGTTCTCAAACCGGTCAGCGCCTCGCCGCCCAACTGCCGCCGCCGCCTGCGGGCGCGCAGCAGCGTGCGGGCGCAGAAGTGGGCGATTTCAAACCGCGCGTCGTCGCTCAGCGGGGGCAGTGTGGCTGCGAGGCCGTCGAGCGCCAGCGTCCAGTCATCCAGCCGCTTCAGGTCCAACTGGCTGAGCAGGCTGCCACCGCGCTGGCGGTAGGCCATCCAGACGGCAGCCACATGCAAGTGGGTGTGCGTGTGCAACAGCAGGCGCGGATAGACGGCCATGTCCTCGAAGACGCGCCCCTCCGGGAAGCGCAGGTCTGCCGGCCAGCAGGCACGGCGCACGACCTTGCTCCAAGGGTGGAACTGACCGTGCACGAAGAAGCCACGCAGGCGCTGGCTCACGTCGTGCATCAGCACACCGGTTGGCCCGTCGAAGGTGGTGAGGTGGCGGTGGCGGGGTTTGGTGGATTCGGTGGAATCTCCGTCGTCGAAGACGCGGAAGTCACAGCTCAGCAGGTCCGGCTGATGCTCGGCCAGCAAGGCCTTGAGCCGCGGGATGGCACCGGGCTCGACGATGTCGTCGGGGTCGATGAACCACAGGTATTTGCCGCGCGCGGCGTCCAGCAGGCGGTTGCGTGCGGCACTCACGCCCTGGTTGTGCGGCTGGCGGATCAGCCGGGCCTGGGGCAGCAACTGAGTGACGATTTCGGCTGAGCTGTCGGGTGATGCATCGTCCACGAAGACGAGTTCGATGCCCTCGTCCAGTTGCGGCAGCAGGGACTGGATGCAGGCTGGCAGCCAGCGCTCCACCCGGTACATCGGGAAAAGCAGGCTGAGCCACGGGGGAGCAGCAGGCGGGTTCACGGTTTGCGCGGCAGGAGGTGCCGAAGCGCACTGAAGGGCGACACCAGGCCACGGTGCCAGTTGCGCTCCACCACCGCGCGGTCGCCGCCACGCAGCTTGAGCACGGCGGGCAGCACACGGGGGCACGGTACCAGCGCCAGACGGGCGTAGAGGTGGCGCTTTCGCCAGCCCACGGCAGCCAGCCAGGCGAACGGGCCATCCTCGGCGCGCAGCAAAGCCAGGCGCGCGAGGTTCGGGTGGCCATCCAGCAGGTCACTCGCCGCCACGTGCATCAGCAGGTAGCGCTGGAAGTCTTCTGTGAGGGCCTGCACCACACGCGCATGACGGCCCTCGGCATGCAGCCGTTGCAGCAGGGCTTCTGCACCTTCATCCAGTGCACGGTTGAAAGCCTGGGCCAGTGCCGTGGCAAACGGGCCACCGGGCACCGAGGCCATCAGCCAGTTCTCGACGATGGGCAGTTCGGGCCGTGTCGTGTAGCGGTCGATGTAGAAGCCGACATAGTCCGCCGCGCGCTTCTTGCGGGTCTCGTGAAGCCAGGCCAGGTCGCGGCTCAGCAGCATGGAGGCGTCCATCCAGATGCCGCCGTGGCGGGCCAGCAAGTGAATGCGCAGCCAGTCGGCCTGGCGGTAGGCGGGCAGGGTGTCGAAGTCCGCGCGCACGGTGGGCAGCCAGGCGGCGATGCTGTCGCGGTCCAGCACGCGCAGTTCATGGTCGGGTGCGAAGTGGCGCCAGTTGTCCAGGCATGCCTGGATGAAGGCGGGCGGTGGTGCCAGCTGCCAGTAGGTCCAGATGATTTTGGGGATGTCCTGCGGGCAGGGCGGTGCGTCATTGCCCACGGCGATCATCCTCGTTTGCGCCGGTGCCTGCGCGCGCAGCACTGTGGCCAGTTCACGAAGCAGCAAGCCGGCCACGATGGCCAGCAGCCCGAGCATGAGGAGGTTCATTCCCGCCAGTGGTCGGCAATCCAGCGGGCCGGCCGTGCATGCCGCCAGTTGCCGTTGCTGCGGCCGGCCAGTGCGTCGGGTGGGTTCATCACACCGTGGAAGATCAGGATGCGAGCCCCACCGGGGATGAACGGGTCGCGCCAATAGCTGGTGGGCCAGGCCGGGATGCAGTGGTATTTGTAGCTGGCGCACCAGGCCGCATTCCAGTACTGCAGCTTGCCTTGCCGGTGCAGCACGGCGGACAGGAAGGCCTGCTCGTTGCGGAACTCGGCCTTGGCTTTGGCCTGGTCGGCGACGAACTCGGTCAGCACGTCCTGATGGGCACCCAGCTCCCAGCGATAGACGGAAGAGTTGCCGGTGATGCGCCAGGGGCGCTTCCAGTCGTGGATGACGAGGAACTCGCCCGGTACCTCGAAGAACGGCGTGATGTCGTCGACGATGACGACGTCCAGGTCCAGGAACAGCGCGGTGCCGCTGAGGCCGTAGTCGTTGACGAGGGAGGGGCTGAAGGTCGTCAGTTTCTTCCAGCCACGTTCCGGCTCGCCGTTGGGCAGTGTCAGCTCGGGAATGGGAAAGCACTTCACCTCGGCACGGATGCCTTCGGTGCGGTCGGTCAGGCAGACGAACCGGAACTCGCCGCGCAGGTGCCGTCGCACCATGGCGTAGAGGCGGTTGACATATTCGGGGCCGTACTTGGTGCCCCACTTCATGCAGACGATGGTTCTCATATCACTCGCCCGGCCGCCGAAAGCGCAGCGCGTGGGGCTTTCATCATCACAACTCTTCCACGTGTCGGGGCGGGTAGGTGTCCCAGTTCAGGCAGCCGGGGCACTGCCAGAAATAGTGCGCTGCTTCGAAGCCGCAGGCCGCGCAGCGGTAGCGCAGCAAGGGCTTGGAGGCTTTCTCCAGCGCCTGCGCCATGGGGCCGGCCTCATCGGCAGGCAGGGCCGCAACATTGAGCTTGAGCAGGTCAGTCGCGGCCGACAGTGCCGGCTGTTCGCGCAGGTGGGCGGCCAACCTGTCGCGTTGCGCCCCGGGCTGCAGCGTGGCCAAGGCGCGCAGCAGGTGCATGCTGGGCGCACGCTGGTGCTGCTCAGTCAGCAGGGCAACGGCGCGTTCCGGCTGGCCCAGCGCCCTGGCTGCAGTGGCGCAGTCGGCAGCAACAAGGTTGAAGGTTGGCGGGTTCACGGCCAGCAACTGGGTGAAGGCCGCCAGTGCCACCTCGGGCTCGCCGGCCTTGAGCGCCAACTGGCCCTGCAGCACGTAGGCCCGGGCGGCCTCGGGCGCGCGGCGCCGGGCCTGGTCGAGCAGCGCAGGCACAAGGTCAGCATGGCCTTGCGACTGGGCAACCAGCGCCTGTTCACACAGGTAGTGCGCGATGCGGCCCGAGAACGAGCCCGTGCCGGCGGCCTCCAACTCGGCGGCCACCTCGGCAGCCTTGACCCAGTCGCGCGAGCGTTCGTACAGCGACAGCAGGGCCAGACGTGCCTCGCGTTCGAAAGCGGTGCCCCGCAGCTCGGCGTAGGCGGCTTCGGCGCGATCGAACAGGCCAGCTTTGAAGAAGTCCTGGGCCAGTTCGTGTTGGGCACGGTCGCGCTCGGCCCTGGGCAGGTCACCGCGGCGCAGCAGGTGCTCGTGCACACGCACGGCACGCTCAGTCTCGCCACGGCGGCGGAACAGGCTGCCGAGCGCGAAGTGCAGCTCGGACGTGTCGGGGTCGTTCTGGACGGCTTCGATGAAGGCGTCGATCGCCTTGTCCTGTTGCTCGTTGAGCAGCAGGTTCAGGCCCTTGAAATAGGCCTTGGGCGATTCACGCTGTTCGAGCTTCCATTGCTTGGAGTCAAGCTTGGAGGCCAGCCAGCCGAGAACAAAGACGACGGGCAGTACGAAGAGCAACCAAGTGGGGTTAAACGCCATCTTGGTGTGCGGCGAAAGGCGTTGCAGGCAGGTCGGTTGCCGGCGCAGAGGTGGCTGGCAAGGGCTCGGCGCGTTGGGCGGCGCGGCGGTGGCGCCACCAGGCGGGCACCATGGCCAGCACGCCAAAAGCGGCGCCGAAGCCGAAGGCCAGCAGCACGATGATGACCTGGGGCGCACGCCATTCATGGCCAAAAAACCAGCGCACAACCGCCTCGTGGCTGTTGTTCAGCGCGAAGGCGAACAGCGTGAAGAAGAGCAAGGCTCGCAAGAGCCAGACGAGGGTGCGCATGGCCCAGGATTTTGCGTCAGGACTGCTCAGGCGTCGGTGACGGGCAGATGTTCGTCCACCGCTTCCCGCAGCGCCTTGCCTGGCTTGAAGTGGGGCGCCAGCTTCTCGGGGATCAGGACCTGCTCGCCGCTGCGCGGGTTGCGGCCGACGCGAGGCGGGCGGCGGCTGATGGAGAAACTGCCGAAGCCGCGGATTTCGATGCGGTGGCCGCGCGCCAGTGCATCACTCATCGCGTCCAGGATGGTCTTGACGGCGAACTCGGTGTCGCGCTGGGTCAGTTGGCCAAAGCGTTCGGCGAGGACGGCGACGAGGTCGGAGCGGGTCATGGCGTGCATCTTGAAAATGAACAGGCTCGCTGGCGATGGGCCGAGCGAGCCTGTGGGGAGCATACCCGGCCTCGTGAGAGGCCGAGCGGTCAGCCAAGAGCTTAGTTGCCCTGGTTGTCCAGCTTGGCGCGCAGCAGGGCACCCAGGCTGGTGGTGCCAGCGTTTTCACGCTCGCTCGACTGGCTCAGGCGCTGCATGGCTTCCTGGTTGTCGGCGTTGTCCTTGGCCTTGATCGACAGCTGGATGTTGCGGGTCTTGCGGTCCACGTTCACGATGATGGCGGTGACTTCGTCGCCTTCCTTCAGCACGTTGCGGGCGTCTTCCACGCGGTCGCGGGAGATTTCCGAAGCGCGCAGATAGGCCATCACGCCGTCGGCCAGTTCGACTTCGGCACCGCGCGGGTCGACCGTCTTGACCTTGCCGGTCACCGAGGCGCCGCGGTCGTTGATGGTCGTGTAGGCGGTGAAGGGGTCGCTGTCCAGCTGCTTGATGCCCAGGGAGATGCGCTCGCGCTCGACATCGACGGCCAGCACGACGGCTTCGACTTCCTGGCCCTTCTTGAAGTTGCGAACGGCGGTCTCGCCGGACTCGTCCCACGACAGGTCGGACAGGTGCACCAGGCCGTCGATGCCCTGGGCCAGGCCCACGAACACGCCGAAGTCGGTGATGGACTTGACCGGACCCTTGACCTTGTCGCCGCGCTTGACGTTCTCGGCGAACTCTTCCCACGGGTTGGCCTTGCACTGCTTCATGCCCAGGGAGATGCGACGCTTGTCTTCGTCGATTTCCAGGACCATGACTTCGACTTCGTCGCCGAGCGAAACGATCTTGCTCGGAGCGACGTTCTTGTTGGTCCAGTCCATTTCGGAGACGTGCACCAGGCCTTCGATGCCCGGTTCGATCTCGACGAAGGCGCCGTAGTCGGCGATGTTGGTGACCTTGCCGAACAGCCGCGTCGACTGCGGGTAGCGACGCGACACGCCGTGCCACGGGTCGTCGCCGAGCTGCTTGATGCCGAGC
>JBBIVU010000070.1:0-13238 GCA_037439585.1 Roseateles sp.
CGGCACCGGCATCGGCCGCGGCGCAGGCAGCGACGACTTCAACCCCGACAAGCTCCGCTACCACCGCATCATCATCATGACCGACGCGGACGTGGACGGCGCCCACATCCGCACGCTGCTGCTGACCTTCTTCTACCGCCAAATGCCCGAGCTCGTCGAGCGCGGCCACATCTACATCGCCCAGCCGCCGCTGTACAAGGTCAAGGTCGGCAAGCACGAGCAATATCTCAAGGACGGCCACGAGTTCGACGCCTTCCTGCTCAAGGTCGCGCTGCAGGACGCCCACCTCGACACCGGCGCCGGCTCCACGCTCAGCGGCGACGTCCTGGACGCACTGGCCCGCAAATACGTCACGGCGCAGAGCGTCATCGAGCGCCTGTCCAACTGGATGGATGGCGAGGCGCTGCATGTGCTGGCCAACGGGCTGGCGCTGAAGGTTGACACCCGCGAGGACGCCGAAGCCAGCGCCGCCGCCCTGAAGGCCGCGCTGCACAACGCCGAGGTCACCGTCGAGACCGACCCGCGCACCGACAAACTGTTCCTGAAGATCGCCCGCGTCCACCATGGCAACGTGCGCGCCAGCGTCATTTCCGCTGACTTCGTGCACGGCGCCGACTACGAAGTGCTGGCCGATGCCGGCCTGAGCTTCCAGGGTCTCATCCAGCCCGGTGCCATCGTGCGCAAGGGCGAAGGCGAGAAAGCCAAGGAAAGCAAGGTCGACGACTTCCGCGCTGCCATGGCCTGGCTGATGGGCCAGGCGGAAGGCAGCGTCGGCCGCCAGCGCTACAAGGGCCTGGGCGAGATGAACCCCGAGCAGCTGTGGGAAACCACGATGGACCCGACGGTGCGCCGCCTGCTGCGTGTGCAGATCGAAGACGCCATCGAAGCGGACAAGGTCTTCACCATGCTCATGGGCGACGAAGTCGAACCGCGTCGGGATTTCATTGAAACCAACGCGCTGCGAGCCGGGAACATCGACGTCTGATTTCGCTGGCGCGTTGCGCGAGGTCGGTCGGCAGCGAGCCTCAACCTTCTGGATGCGAAACGGTCACGCGATGCCCACCATCTTGTGCATCTGCACCGATAGCCGCCATTGCGGATGGGCCATGCAGTACGCCACGGCGGCCTTGGTGTGGTCGCGCTGCAGCACGGAGTCCAACGGCTGCAGGAAGAAGTGCTGGAAGTCCAGGTCGGCAAAACGCTCCGGCAGGGCCAGCGGCTGCGGGTAAACCAACTTCAATTCGTCGCCTGCAGTCAGCACCAGCGGCGCGTCGGCCTTGGGGCTGACGCAGATCCAGTCCAGCCCCGGCGGCGCCGGCTGCGTGCCGTTGGTTTCCACCGCCACCTCGAAGCCGCGTGCATGCAGCGCATCGATCAGCGGCGTGTCCAACTGCAACAGCGGCTCGCCGCCGGTGCAAACCACATAGGGTCGCCCGCCGCCCGGCCAGGCCTTGGCGACGGTGTCAGCCAGGTCGGCTGCCGTGGCGAACTTGCCACCGCCCTCGCCGTCCGTGCCAACGAAGTCGGTGTCGCAGAAGGTGCAGACGGCCATCGCCCGGTCCTGCTCGCGGCCGGTCCAGAGGTTGCAACCGGCAAAGCGGCAGAACACGGCCGCACGCCCGGCCTGGGCGCCTTCGCCTTGCAGTGTGTAGAACAGCTCTTTGACCGAATACGTCATACGGGAATCAATTCTTCCGAGTTGGCGCGGCTGACGATGGCACCCGAGCCGCGCGTCTCGTACAGGTCCACCCGATCGATCTGCGGCAGCACGCTGCCACCCTCGCGCAGCACCCAGGCGGCAATGCTGGCCACGTCGCCATCGGGGAGGTTGGCAATCTCGAACAGGGGGTGATGGTCCAGCCGCTTGAAGATGGGGTTGAACAGCGCCTTCACGTCACCAAAGTCCACCGTCCAGCCCATCACCTGATCCAGTGGCGCAGCCAGGTGCAACCTCAATGTGAAGGTGTGGCCGTGGATGCCCGCCAGTGGATGGCCGCCGGGCGCATGTTTCATGCGAACGGCACTGTCCAGCGTCATCTCCTTCCAGATGCGGTAGCTGCTGCCGTTGAAGTTGGCGCCGCTCGATCCGGTTTCGTACACCGTCACCCAGCTCAGCTCGGGCAGCGCGGGCTTCAGCCGCTTCCACAGCCAGGCCGAGATGTTCTCGCTGGTGGGGTTTTGCAGGCCGGGGATGTCATTCAGGCAGCGGTAGTTCAGCTCGAAGTGCAACGGCGCCCACACGTCGTCCAGGTGGTCATAGTCGATGCTCAGGTCGCGCTCGCCCAGGTCTGCGTTGGCGTGCAGGATGACCTCGAAACCATGGC
Source organism: Roseateles sp. (assembly GCA_037439585.1). Lineage (GTDB taxonomy): Bacteria > Pseudomonadota > Gammaproteobacteria > Burkholderiales > Burkholderiaceae_C > Pelomonas. Next base: position 2,325 of record JBBIVU010000070.1, read on the forward strand.
CGTGCATGCGGCCGCACTGGTGCCCGGCGGGCACGTTGGGCAGCTGGTGTGCCGCCTGGAAGCGGTACCGGCGCCACACGTGGGCATGGCCGGCACCGTCCAGATCCACACCGCTGTGCGTGGTGCTCTGCACGCCCACCTGAACGATGCCGGGCACATCGGCGTTCAGGCGGCTGCGCACCCAGCGGGCAAGATTCTCGTCGGTGGGCGCGTCGAGATGGTCGTTCAGCAACGCGTGGTCGAGCGGGGCAACCGTGGCCGCCATGCGTACACGAAGCGCCTCGACCTCGCCGCCGGGAAACGCAGCCCAGCCCGCCGGCAGCGCCGTGCGCACGGTGGCGAAGTAGCTGTGGCCATGCAGGCCATGACTGCGGTGCCCGGCGGGCAGGGCAGGGATGCGGCAGGCCGACTCGAAGCCGGCCGAGGCGCAGTGCAACACGGACGAAGACATGCCGCAATTGTCGCGTGCCACCGTTCCCCGGGAACGCCGGGTGCTTGACTTGAAGTGGGCTTGAGCTTTTACGCTGTGCGCCATGACCGTTCACCCCGCCCGCGCCGAGCACCTCTTCGCCCCCGGCCGCCGTGCTGCCTGCGGCGGTGCCGTGGCGCTGATTTCCATGCTGGCCTTCGAATCCATCGCCGTGGCCACCGCCATGCCTGCCGTGGCCGAGGCGCTCAACGGCCTGCCCTACTACGCCTTGGCTTTTGGCGCCACGCTGGCCACCTCGGTGCTCGGCATGACAGCCGCTGGCCAGCTCTGCGACAAGCGCGGCCCCTACCGCGCAGCCCTCGCCGGGCTGGCAGCCTTCCTGGCCGGGCTGCTGCTGGCAGGGTTCGCGCCCTCCATGCCGGTGCTGGTGCTGGGCCGGGCGCTGCAGGGCCTGGGCAGCGGCGTGCTCGGCGTGACGCTGTATGTGGGTGTCGCCCAGGTCGTGCCGGCCACGCTGCACCCGAGGATGTTCGCCATGTTCGCAGGCGCCTGGGTGGTGCCGGGCCTGGTGGGGCCGGCGCTGGCGTCCTTCCTGACGGCGAGCACGGGCTGGCGCTCGGTGTTCCTGGGCGTGGCGGCCGTGGTGCCCGTGGCGGCGGCGTTGATGCTGCCGGCCTTGCGGCGCGTGGGCACCGGCACGGGCGAGGTGCTGCGTTGGGGCGTCATGCGCTGGGCACTGCTGGCCAGCGTGGGCGCACTGGCGCTGCATGCCGCCAGCCAGCAGGCAGGCACAGGGGCCGCGCTGCTCTTCGTGGGTGGGCTGGCCGTGGCAGGTCTGGCCGCGCACCGGCTGTTGCCGGTTGGCACGCTGAGGGCGGCACGGGGCCTGCCCACGGTGATCCTGCTGCGCGGCCTCATCGCGGCCACCTTCGCCAGCGCCGAGGCTTTCCTGCCCTTGCTGCTCACCCAGCACTTTGGCTGGAGCCTCACGCAGGCGGGTGGGGCGCTCAGCGCCGGGGCGGTCACCTGGAGCCTGGGCAGTGCGGTGCAGGCCCGCGTCCGGCAGCCGGCAGCACGGCGCCACCTGCTGCCAAGCGGCTTTGCGCTGGCGGTGATGGGGCTGGTCGGGGCCCTGGCACCACTGTTGCTGGCGCTGCCCTCATGGGTCGTGCTGGTGGGCTGGGCAGCGGTGGGGCTGGGCATCGGGCTGTCGTTCCCGATGCTGTCGGTGCTGCTGCTGCAGTTGTCAGCGCCGGAGGAACAGGGCCGGAACACCTCCTCGCTGCAGCTCAGCGACGCCCTCACCAGCAGCGCCGCCTTGGCGCTCGCCGGCCTACTGTTCGACCCCAGCACGCGCCAGGTCTTGCCGGTGCTGGTGCTGGCCCTGGGCCTGGCCGTGGCGGCCACGGCCGTGAGCCCACGCGCCAGGCTGATGCCCTCCTGAAAACGCCTCGACCGGTGGCCCTCTCGCACCATGTGCGTGGGCGTTGTGGCGATGCGGACACATCACCGGCGGTTTGGGCCACACCCACTGTGCCGATGGAGGGCCCGCAAGCTGCTCCGTGCGACATGTGCCTGCGCCACCTGAAGCGGCGCGGTGCCGCTCAGGCCGAGGGACGCAGGTCGTTCAAGCGCCGGCTGCGGCGGCTGGCGGCGTTGCGCAGGTGGGCCAGCGACTCCACACGCTTGAGCAGTTCGCGGTCGTTCCAGGGCTTCTTGAAGATGCCGTAAACGCCCTCGATCTGGCCCACACGGCCGTGCAACTCGTCGTGGCCGGTGATGGCGATGACGGGCAAGTCTTCGGTGCGCAGGCTGCCATGCACGTCGGCGATCAGCTCGAAGCCGTCCTTGTTGGGCATTTCCAGGTCGGTGATCAGCACGGCGATCTCGGGCTTCTCTTCCAGCTGCGCCAGGGCCTCGTTGCCGTCGTTCACCTGCACCACCACAAAGCCGGCGCCTTCCAGCAGGCGCTTGAGCTTGGTGCGCACCACGGCCGAGTCGTCGGCCACCAGCACCGTGGCTGGGCCGTCCGGGAGGGGGGCAACCGGCTGAAGCATGGGGGTGGGCGCCGTGACGAACGCGCTGGCCATGGACGGCCCGGCGGCAGGGGCTCCGGCAGCACCCGGCAACGGCGGCAGCACCACAGGCGCCGGGATGCGATGCGCACTGCCTGGCGGGCGCGGCGGGGGCGTGCGGTCGCGCGTGGGCCGATAGTCGTCACGCTTGAAGCCGGCGATGAGCACGATGATGGCCAGCGGAATTGCGATCAGCACCGGCATCAGATAAGCGCCCAACATGTCCTGCAACTCGTGAAACATCTCCATCCCCGGGGTATGACAGCAGGCAGCCTAACACCCGGGGAACGCCTTCACCACCGAGGAAAGCCGGTCGGTGGCGTGCCGGTGATCAAAAGGTCAGCACGCGCCGCTGCCAGGCTGTTGGGTGGCGTGCACGCTGCGGCTGCTGGGCGGGCGGGTGGTGGTGGATGCGCTGGAGCGCGGAGGCCTGAGGCGCACCACCTCCGGCAGCGTGTGACTTGTTTTTCACCTGGCGCGCGTGGACTGCGCTCAGGCGTCGCGCACGGTTGACTGGCACCTTTACGATCGTGCCATGCACCCCCTAATTCATGGGATCTTCGGCCTGCTGATGCTGTGCGGTGCGGGCCTGGCCCGCACCGACGCCGGCGTGGGCCCGCTGGAGGTGCAATTCCGCAGCGTGGCCGTGCCGCAGAACTCGGTGCCGGCCATCACGCAAGACCGCGCAGGTTTCATCTGGATCGCCACCAACAAGGGCCTCACGCGCTACGACGGCTACCGGTTGCGGCCCATCGAGCTGGCGGGCAGCACCACCGCACAGCGCAGCCTGGGCTGGGTGCGCGCCATGGCGCCGGCGGCCGATGGCCGCATGTGGGTGGGCACGGAGTTCCACGGCCTGGTGGCTTACGACCCCGATCACGACCGCGTGGAGCGACATGGCAGCGCCCAGGGCGGCAGCGGGCCGCACCCGGCCATCCGGGCGCTGGCCACGGCGGGGGACGGCGGCGTCTGGGTGGGCACGATGGGCCGTGGGCTGTTCCGCTACGACCCGGCCACCCGGCAGTTCCAGGCGCACGGGTTGCGTTGGCAAGGCCAGGCCGAGTCGCGCGTGCTGGCACTGTGCGTGGGCCACGATGGCGCCGTGTGGGCGGGCCACTGGCGCGGGCTGGCCCGCTTCGCCGCTGGTGCGTGGCAAGACATCCCGCTGCCCGGGCTGCCCGAGGGCGGGCAGGTGCAAGCGCTCACCGAAGACCGCACCGGCCGCCTCTGGCTGGGCATGCAGGACGGCCATCTGGGCGTGGTGGAGCAGGGCCAGGTGCGCTGGGTGCAGACCCTGGGCATGCCCATCAACGCGCTGGCCGAAGCGCCCGACGGGCGGCTCTGGGTGGGCGCCAAGGTGGGCCTGTTCTGGGTGAACCCGGCCAGCGGTGCCGTGGAGGCCGTCTTGCGCCAGGACTCCCGGCGTGCCATGGGCCTGGCGGGCAACGACATCAGCGGCCTGCTGCGCGACCGCAGCGGCGCCATGTGGGTGAGCGGCTATGGCCTGGGCGTGCAGCGCCACCTCCACCACCCCGCGCTGGCCGTGCGCGGCCCCGACGCCGATCCCACCAGCCCCCTCGCCGAGGCCGATGTGCGTGCCCTGCTGGCGCTGCGCCACGGCGAGGTGCTGGCCGCCACGCAGACCGGCCGCGTGGTGCGCCTGGATGGACGGGCCGGGCGCGACCTGGCCACGCTGGGCGAATGGCCGCGCGAGCGGCACAGCGTGGTGGAGATCATGGCCGAGGCGGCCGACGGCAGCCTGTGGCTGGCTGCTGCAGGCCGGCTGGAGCACCGCGCCGCGAGCGGCCGCCTGCTGCGCGACTGGCCGCTGGACGGCGGCCGCGCCCAGCAGCTGCTGCTCCGGGCCGACGGCAGCGTCTGGCTGGGCATGCAGGAGGGCCTGTACCGCCTGGGCAGCGACACGGCCACGGCACTGCAGCGCGTGCACCCGGCCGGCGGCACGCTGCTGCACGGGGGCGTCTACGTGCTGAAGACCGCCCCCGACGGGCGGCTGTGGGTGGGCGGCCAGCAGGGCCTGTTCCGGGAACATGAAGCGGGCTCCGGGGCGCTGGAGGTGGTGCCCCAGGCGCCCGGTGAGGCGCTGGCCAGCCCCATTGTCATGGGCATGCTCTGGAGCCGCGACGGGCGGCTCTGGGTGGACACGCCGGTGAGCGGCCTGCACCGCCTCAAGGCCTGGGACGACCAGGGCCGCGCGCGCTTCGAGCGCATCAGCGAGCGCCACGGCGCTGACGGCGTGTTCGGTGGCAACCTGCACGAGGACGCCCAGGGCCGCATCTGGAGCCAGCTCTTCGTGTACGACCCCGCCGCCGACCGGCTGGACAGCTTCGGCGCCGCCGAGGGCGCCAACTTCGGCAGCTTCTGGTTCTTCGACAGCGCCGAGCTGCCCGGCGGCGCGCTGCTGTTCGGCGGCAGCCGCGGCCTGCTGCGGGTGCAGCCCGACCTGTGGCGGGCGCAGCCCAGCAGCCCGCCGCTGGTCATCAGCACGCTGCGGGTGAACGGGCAGCCGCATGACCAGCCGACATCGCTGCAGCAGGGCCTGGTGCTGCCGCCGGGCAAACGCAACCTGTCCGTCGAGTTCGCGGCGCTGGACTTTGCCGACCCCTCAAGGCTGCGCTACGAGTACCGGCTGGAGGGCCTGGAGAACGACTGGACCCGCGTGGACGCCAGCGGCCGCAACCCCAGCTTCGGGCCGCTGCGGCCCGGCAGCTATGCGCTGCAGGTGCGGGCCACCAGCCACCACAGCCTGTGGGGCAACGGGCAGCTGCGCCTGCCCATCGAACTGCGCCCCGCCTGGTGGGAAACCGATGCCGCCCGTGCGGGCGGCGGTCTGGCGGTGATGGCCGCGGTCTGGGGCTGGATGCGCTGGCGCACCCGGTCACTGCGGCAGCGCCAGACCGAGCTGACGGCGCTGGTGGACGAGCGCACGGCCGAGCTGCGCGAGCTCAGCCTCACCGACGCCCTCACCGGCCTGCGCAACCGCCGCTACCTCGAACTGAGGCTGGACGATGACCTGCGCCTGTGCCTGCGCCGCTTCGAGACACCCGACGACGGCAGGCCCGGCCCCAGCGTCGGGCACAACCCTGGCCCCGCAGCCGACCTGCTGCTGATGCTGCTGGACCTGGACCACTTCAAGCGCGTGAACGACGTGCACGGCCACGCGGCGGGTGATGCCGTGCTGGTGCAACTGGCCCAGCGGCTGCGCGAGGTGTTCCGCGAGACCGACTCGCTGGTGCGCTGGGGCGGCGAGGAGATCCTGGTGCTGGCCCGCGAGACCGACCGCCGCGACGCCGCCGAGCTGGCCGCCCGCGTGTGCGCCGCCGTGCGCGACCAGCCGTTCGAGATCGGCCCCGGCGAGACGGTGCGCGTCACGGTGTCCATCGGCTTCTGCGCTTTCCCGCTGGACCCGGACCACCCCCGGCTGTGGGACTGGCGCGCCTGCCTGGCCCTGGCCGACTCGGCGCTGTACGCCGCCAAGGCGCAGGGCCGTGATGGCCACGTGGGCGCCATCCGCGCCAACGGCTTGTCCCCGCGTGATGCGCCGCAGGAGCTGGCCGACTGGTTGCGCGAGACGCGGCTGGACGTGGCCCGCGGCGGCGGCGCCAGCGCCGTCAGGCCAGGCTGAACAGCAGGCGCAGCGCGGCGGGCAGCTCGGCCGCCCAGGCCGCCTCGTTGTGGCCGGCGTCCTCGGCAATGTGCAGGCTGGGCCCGGCCCCGCCCAGCTTGTCCTGCAGCAGCCGGGCCATGCGCTGCGTGGGCTCCACCATGCCTCGCCCCTCCTTGCCGCCGCAGTAGAGGTGGATGCGGGTGCCGGGCGGCAGGGTGGCGGCGGCCGTCGCGTCGAACAGCTGCGGCGCCGCCCAGTACGACGGGCTGAACAGGCCGTAGCGCCCGAACACCTCGCCGTGCCACAGCAGTGCCGCGTGGCTGATGAGGCCGCCCAGCGAGCTGCCGATCAGCGCCGTGTGCTCGCGCTCGGGCCGCGTGCGCCAGCCGGCGTCGATGAAGGGTTTGACGGTGTTCGCCATGAAGCCCAGGTAGGCCGCGCCCTCGGCTTGGCCCAGCGCCTGGTGGTCGTGCGGTGCCATCTCGGTGTTGCGCCGCAGGCCGCCGTTGTCTATGCCCACCACGATGGCCTCGAAGCCCGTCTCCTGCGCCAGCTGCGCGCAGGTTTCATCCACGCGCCATTCGCCGGCGTAGCTGGTGGCAGCGTCGAACAGGTTCTGCCCGTCGTGCATGTAGAGGACGGGGTAGCGGCGGTCCGGGGCGCTGTCGTAGCTGGGTGGCAGGCACAGGCGCAGCGTGCGCGTGCGCTGCAGGCCGGGCATGGCCAGCGGCTCGGGCAGCACGCGCACGCTGGGCAGGGCGGTGGAGGGGGCGGCCAGCGCCGGCAGGGCGCTCAACGCGGGCAGCAGGGGCAGGGTCAGCAGCAGGCGGCGTTGCATGGCAGGTGTCGGACACTCGAAGCATGAAGACCCCTCACGCTATCCGACGCGGCCTGGCCGTGCTGCTCGTCACGGCCACCGCTTTCGCCCGTGCGCAGGCACTGAGCCCCGACGAAGCCCGGTTGGTGGCCCAGGTGCGGCAGCACACGCCCGACGCGCTGCGGTTGCTCGAGCGCAGCGTGCTCATCAACAGCGGCACGCTCAACCCGGCGGGCGTGCGCGAGGTGGGCGCGCTCTACGCGAAGGAATTCGACGCCCTCGGCTTCCAGACCCGCTGGGTGGACATGCCTGCCGAGATGAAGCGCGCCGGCCACCTGGTGGCCGAGCGCGTGGGCAGCGCAGGCAAGCGCGTGCTGCTCATCGGCCACCTGGACACCGTGTTCGAGAAAGACAGCCCCGTGCCCCCGTGGCAGAGCGACGGCCAGCGTGTGCGCGGGCAGGGCGTGTCCGACATGAAGGGCGGCGACGTCATCATCCTGCTCGCGCTGCGGGCGCTGAATGACCTCGGCGCGCTGCAGGGCCGCACCGTGCGCGCCGTGTTCACGGGCGACGAGGAGCGCGTGGGCAGCTCCGTGGAGGTGGCGCGCGCCGCGCTCATCGGCGCGGCCAAACAGAGCGATGTGGCGCTGGCCTTCGAGGGCGCCACCAAGGATGACCAGGGCCGCGACGCCGCCACCGTGGGCCGCCGTGCCTCGGGCGGCTGGCACCTGCAGGTGACGGCGCGCACCGGCCACTCGGCGGGTGTGTTCGGGCGCGACGGCTTTGGTGCGGTGTACGAGGCGGCGCGCGTGGTGAATGCCTTCCGCGAGCAGCTCATCGAGCCCGACCTCACCTTCAACGCCGCCACGCTGGTGGCCGGTACCAGCGCCAAGTGGGACGACAGCGACAGCCAGGGCCAGGCTTTCGGCAAGACCAACGTCATCCCGCGCGACGCGCAGGTGCGCGGCGACCTGCGCTACCTCACCGCCGAGCAGGGCGCCAAGGCACGCGAGCGCATGCAGGCCATCGTCGACCAGCCGCTGCCGGGCACGCGCTCCAGGATCAGCTTCCACGAGAGCTACCCGCCCATGGCGCCCACGCCGGGCAACTTCAAGCTGCTGGAGGCCTACTCGCAGGCCAGCGCCGATGCCGGCCTGGGCGCGGTGGTCGCCTTCCCGCCCGGCCAGCGCGGCGCGGGCGATGTGCAGTTCGTGGCGCCGCTGGTGGACAGCCTGGACGGCCTGGGCGCGGCCGGCGGTGGCGCGCACACGCCCGATGAATGGCTGGACATCGCGTCCATCGAGCGGGGTGCCGTGAGGGCGGCGCTGCTGATCTACCGGCTCACGCGGTAGGCGTGGTGCCGGCGGTGCGGAAACGCGCCATCAGCTCGCGCAGGGCCTCGGCCTGGCGCAGCAGGCTTTCCGCCGCTGCGGCGCTTTCTTCCACCAGCGCGGCGTTTTGCTGGGTGGTGTCGTCCATCTGGTGGATGGCGATGCCCACCTCGTCCATGCTCAGGTGCTGGTCGCGCGACAGCGTGCTGAGCTCGCCGATCACGCCCGCCACGCGGCCCACGGCCTCCACCACGCGCTGCATCAACACGGCGGCCTCCTCGCCCTGCGCATGACCGGCGCTCACGCGCTCCACGCTGGCGCTGATGAGGGTGCGGATCTCCTTGGCCGACGCACCGGCCCGCTGGGCCAGCGCCCGCACTTCGGAGGCCACCACGGCGAAGCCGCGGCCATGCTCACCCGCCCGCGCCGCCTCGACCGCGGCGTTCAGCGCCAGGATGTTGGTCTGGAAGGCAATGCCGTCGATGGTGCCGATGATGTCGGCGATCTTGTTCGAGCTGGTCTGGATGTCGCGCATCGTGGCCGCCAGCGTGGCGACGGTGCTGCCGCCCGACTCGGCCAGCTGCCGCACCTCGCTGGCCAGGTCGGCCGCATGGCCCGACTGTTGCGCGCCATGCTCCAGGCCCTGGCGCACGGTGTCGACCGAGGCGGCGGTCTGCTCCAGCGCCGCAGCCTGGGTTTCGGTGCGTGAGGACAGGTCCGCACCGCCGGCCGCGATCTCCTGGCTGGCGCTGGCCACGGCGTCGGCGCGGGTCCGCACCGTGCCCACCACCTCGCTCAACCGCCCGGCCATGTCCAGGAGCGCGGCTGTCAGGCGCTCGCCTTCGTCGCGCGAGCGGGCATCGACCTCGGCATGGTGTGCAAGGTTGCCGTCTGCCACGGCCTGCGCGATGCCCAGCGCGCAGCCCATGGAGCGCGCGGTCTGCCGCGAGATGACCCACAGCAGCCAGCCGCCCACCACGGTCAGCAGCAGGAAGAAGCTCATGCCGGCGGTGAACAGGCGCCGGTCGTCGTGCAGTGTCTGTTCCAGGTCCTGCTGCAGCGCGGCCATGGCGGCATCGCCCAGTGCGTACTGGGCGTCGATGGCTGCGGTGGTGGTGGCCCACCAGTCCGGCGCCTTGACCTGCGGTGACTCGGGCTCGATCAAGCCCTTCAGCGCCATCTGCCGCGCCTCGGACAGGCGGGAGCTGAGTTGCTCGGTCAGCGCAGTCAACTTCTTCTGCTCGGGGCCCTGGAGGTCGACATGCGCCAACGCGCGGCTGGCGCTGGCCTGGTCGGACAGGGCGCGCTCCAGGGCCACCACCAGGCGCTGCCGGTCGGCCGGCGTCAATTCACCCTTGGCCAGCATGCCCATGCCCGCACCGCGCAGGCGGCCCAGCAATTCGGCACTGCGGGGCAGGTGCTGCAGCGCGGCGTCCTGCAGGAAATAGCCGTTCTGGAACGGGTGCAGGACCAGCTCGGACACCACCGAGGCTTCGTAGAGCCAGGCCAGCCGCGCATCGATCAGCTCGGTGTGGCGCCGAAAGCTGTCCTGCGCCGTCACGCCGCGGCTGCCCACGTCGGCGGCGAGTTGCTCCTGGGCGCGCCAGTGGTCCCGCAGGTCCTTCACCAGTGCAGGGTTCAGCGCCGCCTCGGCCGCGGCCAGGCTGGGTGCCTTGAGCGCCAGCAGTTCCTGCCACACCGCGCTGCGCCTGGCGTCGGCCGTGACGTCGCCACTGAGCTGACTGTTGGCCAGACCGCGGTGCTGGGCCGTGAGCCGGGCCACCTTGAGGCCGAACGTGACGGCCGGCAGGGCACTGACCTCCTTGCTCATCTGCGTCTGGGACTGCAGCGCCTCCCGGAGAAAGAGCACCGATGGAATGATGCCCATCGATGCGCTGATGAAAGCCACAACCGCGAGCTTGCGGCCGATGGCCAACCTTTCGATCCAGGTCCTCATGTCCGTCTCCCGGCGCGTCACTGACGCATCGGGAAAAGACTAGTACGACTCATGTTGCGCTGCAACACGTTCCAGCAACGAATCCTCGATCACTTCCTAAAATTCGGCATGCTTTCCGACACGACCCTCCGCCTGGAACTGCTCGCCCCCGCCCGTGATGCCGACATCGGCATCGAAGCGGTCAACCATGGCGCCGATGCCGTCTACATCGGGGGTCCGGGCTTCGGTGCCCGCGACAAGGCGAGCAACACCGTCGAAGACATCGCCCGCCTGGCGGGCCACGCCCACCGCTTCAACGCCCGCGTGTTCGTGACCTTGAACACCATCCTGCGCGATGACGAGCTTGAGGGTGCACGAACGCTCGCGTGGCAATTGCACGACGCCGGCGTGGATGCCCTCATCGTGCAAGACATGGGCCTGCTGGAGCTGGACCTGCCGCCGCTGCAGCTGCATGCCAGCACGCAGACGGACATCCGCACCCCCGAGAAGGCGCGCTTCCTGCAGAACGTGGGCTTCTCGCAGATGGTGCTGGCCCGCGAGCTGGATCGGGAGCGTGCCGCGGGACTTGCCGGTGCCGAAATTGGCATAGGCCTCGGCTCCGTGCGCGAGAATCCAGGGAACGGAGGTGAGCGTCACCACGTTGTTGACGATGGTCGGACGGCCAAAGAGCCCCTTGATC
>JBBIVU010000071.1:0-13067 GCA_037439585.1 Roseateles sp.
GTCCTTGGGCACGACCAGCGCCGTCCACTCGGGCCGCGAGAACACGTAGGGTGCGCGGATGGGACTGCCGTTGGTCTTGGCCAGCAGGGCGGCCAGGCCGGCGGTGGAGCCGATGTCGATGCTGTTGCCGGCCAGGTACTCCAGCGCGCGGTTGCTGCCGGCGCTTTGCACCCATTTGACGGGGATGCCGCGTTGCTTGAAGTCGTCGTCCAGCCAGCCGAAGCGCTTGAGCACGAGGCTGGAGGGGGAGTAGGTGGCGAAGTCCAGGCGCAGTTCGCGCGGCTTGTCGCCCGCGGCGCGCACCAGGGCGGGCGCGGCCAAGCCTGCAGCGGCAGCGGCTTGCAGCAGATGGCGTCTTTGCATGGTGAAAGGTCTCCAGGGGTCAGGTCGTGAGAGCCGCCTCGGCGTCCAGGCGAACGCGGCGTGCAGCGTGAATGGGAGCCAGGCGGTCGCCCTGGCCGAACAGCTTGTGGCGCAGCGTGCCGGGCTTGTAGTCGCGGGCATAGCGGCCGCGGCGCTGCAGTTCGGGCACCAGCCAGTGCACGACGTCGGCCATCGATTCGTGGGCCACGGCATAGGCCAGGTTGAAACCGTCGACGCCGGTGGCCTCGGCCCACGCCTCCAGTTCGTCGGCCACCTGCACGGGCCCGCCGGTGAATACCGGGGCCCGGCCGCCCAGGCCGATGAACTCGGCGGCCTCGCCCACCGTCCAGCGGCGGTCAGGGTCGGCCTGGCTGAACGACGCGAGTGCGCCGCGGCCCGCATCGGTGTCGAGGTATTCCACCGTGGCGTCGCGCGGGTAGCGGCTGAAGTCCACACCCGTCCAGCCCGAGAGCAGCGCCAGCGCCGCTTCGATGTCCACATGCCGGCGGTAGTCCGCCAGCTTGGCGCGGGCATCGGCTTCGGTCTCGCCGGTGATGACGAGTGCCTGGGCGTAGATCAGCAGGTCGTGCGGGTCACGGCCAGCGGCCTGAGCGGCTGCGCGCAGGTCACGCACATAGCGGGCGACGACGGCCGTGCTCGGGCCGCTGACGAACACGCATTCCGCATGCCGCCCGGCGAAAGCCTTTCCCCGGGGGGAACTGCCCGCCTGGTAGAGCACGGGCGTGCGCTGCGGGCTGGGCTCGCACAGGTGGATGCCAGGCACCTGGTAGTGAGGCCCACGGTGGCGTATGGGGTGCACCTTGGCAGGGTCGGTGAACACGCGGCCGGCCTTGTCGCGGCGCACCGCGTCGTCTTCCCAGCTGTGCTCCCAGAGCTTGTAGACCACGTCCAGGTAGTCGTCGGCCACGTCGTAGCGTTCGTCGTGGGCCAGTTGGCGCGGCAGGCCGAGGTTGCGGGCGGCGCTGTCCAGGTAGCCGGTGACGATGTTCCAGCCGATGCGGCCGCGTGTCAGGTGGTCCAGCGTCGACATGCGGCGCGCGAAGGGGTAGGGGTGCTCGTAGGTCAGCGCGCAAGTCACGCCGAAGCCGAGGTGCTCGGTGGCCTGGGCCATCAGCGGTACCAGCGCGAGCGGGTCGTTCACCGGCACCTGCACGGCATGGCGCAAGGCGACGTCGGCTCGACCTTCGTAGACGTCGTACACGCCCAGCACATCGGCCAGGAAGATCCCGTCGAAGCGACCTTGCTCCAGCAGGCGGGCCAGCGTGACCCAATGGTCGGGGTCATGGTAGCGGTGCGACTGGTCGCGCGGATGCGTCCACAACCCGGGCGACTGGTGCCCGACCGTGTTCATCTGGAAAGCGTTGAAGCGAAGCGGGCGGCTCACGGCATCGCTCACGAGTAGGCCGTGGGCTCGGGCCAGGTGCCGCTCAGGGCATGGCGGCCGATGTCGCGCAGCTTGTAGTCCACCGGGTCATGCAGGGTGTGCACCCGCGCATTGCGCCAGAAGCGGTCCAGGCCGTAACGGGCTGACGTGGCGCGGGCGCCGGTCAGCTCGAACACCTGGCCGCTCACGCCCAGCGCGGCGCGGTGCGCCAGCACCTTGGCCTCGGCAATCGCGATGGCCACCTGGCCGCGGCCGTCAGCCGTCAGTGCGTCGCCTTCGTCCAGTGCCTGCTGCAGCAGCGCTGCGGCCGCATCGGCGAGGGCCTCGGCCGGGCGCACTTGCAGGCGCAGTTCGCCATAGCGGTGCTGGATGTAGGGGTCCTCGGCGGAGGAGGCTGCGCCTGACTGAAACCAGGGGCGGGCCTGGTCGCGGTTGAAACGCAGGCCGGCTTCCAGCGCGCCCTGGGCGATGCCCAGGTAGAGGTTGGCCATGATGAGCTGGGCGATCTGCGAGCGCAGCGTCGCTCGGGGTGTCGGTGGGGTGCCGGGGCGCTGCAGCACGTTGGCGCCAGGCAGCTCGACCGCCGTGAAGCTGACGGTGCCGCTGTCGGTCTGGCGCTGGCCGAAAGCGTCCCAGTCGGCATGCACATGGACGCCAGCGGCCCGCGTGGGCAGGACGGCGATCAGCGGGCTTTGCGTGGCGGCATGCCAGGCCGACAGGGTCAGCATGTCTGAGCCCACGGAGCCAGACGCAAAACTCTTCACACCGTCGAGGCGGTAGCCCTGAGCCGTGTCGGTCGCTGCGAGTCGCTTGTCCAGCGGGTTGAGCGCATTGCCCCAGAACCAGCGCTCCGCCAGCGTCTGCCCGAGCAGGCGCTCCTGCTGTTCGGCCTGGCCGTACAGCAGCACGCCCGCCAGTTGCAGGTGGTGGAAGGCGAACACATGGGCGAGCGCACTGTCGACCTGGGCCAAGCGGCGCAGCACGCGGTAGAAGGTGGGCCAGTTGCTTCCCAGGCCGCCGAATTCGATCGGGATGGTCAGGGCCAGCAGGCCGCTGTCGCGAATGAGTTCGCGCTCGGCAGCCGCGTGGCCGCCGGCTTGGTCACGCGCGATGGCGGTGCCCGCCAGGGCCTGCGCGACCGGCTCGGCCAGGGCGAGAGCATCGGGCGTTGACAACGGCGATTGGCGGCGTGCCGGGGTGTTGAACTGCAGGACGGTGCTCATGCGGCGGTGTGAAGCAAACCGGCAGGTTAGGCATCCGCGCCTTCGCCGCGAAGGAAGGATTCCGCCGATGCATATGAGCTCCCGGCAGCAGGCGGGCCGGCGGTACGCTCAGCGCTGCATGCCCCAGCGCCGCACGGTCACGCGCTCCAGGCTGTCGAACACCAGGCGTTCGGCCACCCAGCCGATCAGCACGACTGTGGCCAGGCCCGCGAAAACCTTGTCGGTCATCAGCTCGTTGCGGCTCTGGAAGATGTACCAGCCCAGGCCTCCGCGGCCCGAGGAGGCGCCGAAGAACAGTTCGGCGGCGATCAGCGTGCGCCACGCAAAGGCCCAGCCGATGCGCAGGCCCGACAGGATGGCCGGCAGCGCCGACGGCACGAGGATCTGCAGCACGTAGCGCAGGCCGGTGAGGCCGTAGTTGCGGCCGGCCATGCGCAGCGTCTCGGGCACACCCTGGAAGCCCGACAGCGTGGCCAGCGCCACCGGCCACAGCACGGCATGCACCAGCACGAAGACGAGGCTGCCCGCGCCCAGGCCGAACCACAGCAGCGCCAGCGGCAGCAGGGCGATGGCGGGCAGCGGGTTGAAGAGCGAGGTCAGCGCACTCAGCACGTCGCGCCCCGTGCGCGTGGCCACGGCGGCGGCGGACAGGCCCAGCGCCAGGGCAATGCCCAGTGCGTAGCCCTGCAGCAGCAGCGCCAAAGAGATGCCGGTGCGCGCCAGCAGTTCGCCGTTGCGCAGGTCGTCCCACCACGCGGCGGCGGCCTGCAGGAAGCCGGGCAGCAGCAGGTCGTTGCCGGCCCAGTGAGCCGCCAGCTCCCAGGCCACAGCGATGACGGCCAGCACCACCAGCTGTCGCACGCCGTCGCGTTGCCACAGGCGGCGCGCGAGCGGGATGGGCTGCTCCGTCGCCTGGGCGGGCAGCGGCGGCAGGTCGAACAGCACCTCGGGGCGAGGCACCGAGAACGGCGGGGGCAAGGTGCTCATCGGTCGAACAGCAGGTGGTGGATGCGTTGCTGCTGGGTCTGGAAGGCCTCGCTGCCGGTGTTGTGCAGGCCGAAGCCGGCGGCATCCAGCTCGGCGCGCACGCGGCCTGGGTGGGGCGATAACAGCAGGATGCGGTTGCCCACCAGCAGGGCCTCCTCGATGGAATGGGTGACGAAGATCAGCGTGAAGCGCAGCTCCTGCCACAGGCGCAGCAGTTCTTCCTGCAGGCTGCGGCGGGTGAGGGCGTCCAGCGCGGCGAAGGGTTCGTCCATCAGCAGCACGCGGGGCCGCATGGCCAGCGCTCGGGCAATGGCCACGCGCTGCTTCATGCCGCCGCTGAGCTGGTGCGGGTAGGCGTCGGCAAACCGGGCGAGACCGACGGTGGCCAAGGCCTCCGTGGCGCGCTGGTGGGCCTCGTCGCGGCCGCATTGCTTCGAGGCAATCAGGCCGAAGGCAACGTTCTCGTGCACGGTCTTCCAGGGTGGGAGCTGGTCGAACTCCTGGAACACGACGACGCGATCCGGGCCGGGGCCGCGCACGGCTTCACCACCGAGCAGGATCTCACCGGCCGTCGGCGCGATGAAGCCGCCAATCGCCTTGAGCAGCGAGCTCTTGCCGCAGCCCGAGGCCCCGAGCAGCACGAAGCGGTCGGCGGCCTGCACATCGAAGCTCACCTCGTGGGTGGCGCGGATGCGCTGCCGCTCGGTGCGGTACTCGAGCGTCAGGCCGCGCACCTGCAGCAGCGGCTCAGCCACCGCTGCCACGGCGGCGTGCTCCAGCGTGCCCGTGGCCACCATGCTCAGCTCCCGTGGGCCACGTGGGCATCGTCGAAGAAGTAGTCCTTCACCGACGCCGGCTTGTTCTTGATGGCACCCACGCGGTGCATGAAGTCGGCCAGCGGCAGCGTGTTCTCGGGCGAAAGCTTGAACTCCACCTCGGGGTTCTTGATGACCTTCAGCAGCAGCGCCCGGTCCACCTTGCTCTTGTTGGTGCGCAGGTAGATGTCTGCCGCCTTCTCCGGGTCGGCCTTCACGAGCCTGGCGGCTTCAGCCAGCGCGTCCACGAAGGCGCGGTAGGTCTTGGGGTTGTCCTTGCGGAACTTCTCGGTGGCGTACAGCACCGTGGCCGAGGCCGGGCCACCCAGCACGTCGTAGCTCTTCAGCACGATGTGGGCGTTCGGGTTGCCCGCCAGCACCTGCTCCTGGAAGGGCGGGTTGCCGAAGTGGGCGTTGATCTCGGTGCCGCCCTTGATGAGCGCCGCCGTGGCCTCCGGGTGGGGCAGAGCCACCTGCAGCTTGTCCAGGCGGTTGAACTGTGCGTCGCCCCACAGCTTGGCTGACGCCAGCTGCAGCACGCGCGACTGCACCGACACGCCCACGGCCGGCGTGGCGATGCGGTCCTTGTCGGTGAAGTCCGCGATCGTCTTGACCGCCGGGTTGGTGCTGGTCAGGTAGTACGGGAAGTTGCCCAGCGAGGCCACGCCGCGCACGTTCTGCTTGCCGTAGGTGCGGTCCCAGATGGTGAGCAGCGGGCCCACACCGGCGCCGGCCACGTCGATGCCGCCGGACAGCAGCGCCTCGTTCACGGCCGCGCCACCGGAGAGCTCGACGAACTCCACCTGCACCTCGGGCAGGCCCTGGGCCTTGCCGTGCTTCTGGATGAGCTGCTGGTCTTTCGCGACGTCCAGCAGCAGGTAGACGATGCCGAACTGCTCGGCGATGCGGATGCGGCCTTCGGCTTGTGCCGCCAGCGGCAGCGCGACGAGGGTGGACAGCGCCAGGCGGCGCAGGATCTTTTTCATTGGGGGATCGAGCCTTCGATGGTGGTGCGGTTCAGGCGGCGGCGCAGGTGCTCGGGGCAACCGGTGGCGAGGTGCACCACCGAGCGGTTGTCCCAGAACACCATGTCGCCGGGGCGCCATTCGTGGCGGTACTGGAAGGCCGGCAGCGTGCTGCGCTCGAACAGCTCGGCCAGCAGCGCGCGGCTCTCGTCCTCCGTCAGGCCGACGATGCGGGTCGTGAAGTGCTCGCTGACGAACAGGCCCAGTCGCCCGGTCTCCGGGTGTGCGCGCACGACGGGGTGCACGCTGGGCTTCACCTGCGCGATCTGCTCGTCACTGAGCTTGGGCCGCCAGGGGCTGCGGGCGCGCAGCTCCTCGTACTTGGCGAGGTAGGAGTGCTCGGCCTTCAGGTGGCGCACGCGGGCCTTCAGGGGCTCGGGCAGCGCGTCCCAGGCGGCGTGCTGGTCGGCGAACAGCGTGTCGCCGCCCTCGGCGGGCAGCTCCTGCGCGAGCAGCATGGAGCCCAGGCTCGGCTTCTCGACGTAGGAGAGGTCCGAGTGCCAGTAGTGGCCGGCGTCGCCCAGGCCCACCGGCTTCCCGTTCTCGACGATGTTCGAGACGATCAGGATCTCCGGGTGGCCGGGCAGCTGGAACTGGTGCAGCACGTGGATCTGCAGCGGGCCGAAGCGGCGGCTGAAGGCTATCTGTTGCGCTGGCGTGATGTGCTGGTCTCGGAAGACGAGCACGTGGTGGTCCAGGTGAGCCTGGTGGATGCGGCGGAAGTCGTCGTCGGCCAGGGGTTGGCTCAGGTCCAGCCCCAGCACTTCGGCGGCGAAGGTGCCGGGGAGTTGGCGGATGTCGATGGCGGATGCGGTGCTTGTGGCTCGCAGCGTGGAAGGCTCAACAGGGGTGGCGCTCATGGCAGCTCTCGTGCAAAGAGCTGCCAAGGCTAGGGCCGGCGGGCGCTGCTGCAAACGACGCAAAACCTGAACGCTTATTCAGATTTCGAATAGGCGAGGTGATTCAGCGTCGGATGCGCGGCAATCGCTGGGCACCCCACGGCCCGCGAGAAAGCCCTAGCCGTGCCGCCCCCAGGCGCGCAACAGCCCGCGCGCCGCCCCGTCCAGGGCCCAGCCCAGGGCGCCGATGACGAGGATGAGGGCCATCAGGTCGGGGTAGGCGAGGCGGTCGCGCGCATCCAGGATCAGGTAGCCCAGGCCGGCGGACACACCCAGCATCTCGGCCGGCACCAGCACGATCCACAGCACACCCACCGCCAGCCGCACGCCGGCCAGCACATGCGCGGTGCTGCCCGGCAGCACCACCTGCAGCAGCAGTTCGGTGCGGGTGGCGCTCAGGCTGCGGGCCAGTTGCAGCCATTGCGGGTCCAGCGCCTGCACGCCCGCAGCGGTGTTGAGCACGATGGGCCACACGGCCGCGAAGGCGAGCAGGAAGTACACCGGGGCATCGCCCACGCCCAGGGCCATCACGGCCAGGGGCATCCAGGACAGCGGCGAGATCATGCGCAGGAACTGGAACAGCGGCGTGGTGGCCTGGGCGAAGCGGGGCGACAGGCCCACCCCCAGCCCCAGCGGCAGGCCGATGGCGATGGCCGCGCCCAGGCCGATGGCGATGCGGCGCAGGCTGGTGGCCAGGTGCATCCACAGGTCGGCCGTGGGCAGCAGGGCCCACAGCGCCTGCAGTGCGGGCGCCGGGCCGAAGCCGGCGGCGATGGGGTTGTCCGCCGCCATGCGGGCGACGGCGCCCTGCCAGGCCAGCAGGGCCAGGGCGGCCCCGGCCAGCGGCCAGGCCGCACGCGCCAGGCGGCTCACAGGGTGATCACTTCCTGGCGCTGGTAGTTCGCCGTCAGGCCGAAGCGCGCGGGCCCGCCGACGGCGTCGATGGCCTTGCGCACGAAGCGCGCGTCCACCAGGTCCCGGGCGACGAAGGCCGGGTCCAGCGCGTCCAGGAACTTGGCGTCCCCTTCCACCTGCGTCTGCCGCAGCAGCTTCACCAACTGCTCGGTGTAGCTCGGGAAGGGGTAGGGCTGGAAGTCGATGCGGCGCTGCGTCCAGCCGCGGTGCTGCACGACGCCGCTGGCCTCGTAGCTGGCGTAGTCGGTGGTGGCCAGCACCTTGGACAGCGCCTGCACGCTGTGCGGTGTGTAGCGGCGCTCGCCGCTGCTGGACAGCAGCTTGGAGCCCTCCAGCAGGTTGTCGCGCGTCCAGAGCTGGGCCTTGACCAGCGCGTTCGTCACGCGCTGCGTCCACTCCGGCCGCTGCTCCAGGTCGCGCTCGGCCAGGAAGGTGACGCAGCAGGCGTGGTCCTTCCACACGTCACCCGAGAAGCGCAGCACGCGGCCCACGCCGGCGATCTCGGCCGCCGCATTGAAGGGCTCGGCGACGATGAAGCCGGCAATGCTGCGCGAGGCCAGGGCCGACACCATCTCGGCCGGCGGCAGCACCACGAGGTTGACCTCGTTGGCCTTCAGCGCCGCCTCACGCGGGCGGGTCACGGCCACCAGGCCTTCCTTGCGCAGCAGGCCTTGCAGCAGGATGTTGTGGATGGAATACCAGAAAGGCACGGCCACCGTCTTGCCGCCGAGGTACGACACCTTCTGGATCTGCGGCGCCACCGTCAGCGCCGAGCCGTTGACGTGGTTCCAGGCCACGATCTTGGCAGGGAATTTCGAGCCATAGCGCACCCACAGCGCGGCGGGCGACAGCAGGTGGATGACGTTGATCTGCCCGGCCACGAAGGCCTCGACGATCTGCGCCCAACTGCGGAACAGGCGCGGCGGCTCGGCCTTGAGCCCCTCGGCCTCGTACAGCCCACGGCCGTGGGCCACCAGCAGCGGGGTGGCGTCGGTGATGGGCAGGTAGCCGATGCGAACGGGTTGGTCGTCGCCCTTGAAGCCCTGGGCCACAGCGTCACCAGCGCTCAGCAGCGGCGAGGCCGCGGCGGCGCTGAGGGCGGTGAGGCGCAGCCAGTCGCGGCGGGTGAAGCCGCAGTCGCAGCCGGCGCCGCGGCAGAGGTGTTGGTAGGGCAGGGGGCGGGGCGTGTCGTGGCTCATGCGGCGGTGGAGGTGAGGAGGTCGGTAGAGGACGGGCTGCCGGCGCGCAGCGCCTGCAGGATGGGCTCGCGCTGCGCGGGCGCCTCGGGGCCCCAGGCCTGCAGCAGGCGGGCGGGCTCGCTGGCGGCGGTGCGGCCCAGCAGCAGGATGCGGTCGGCCAGGGCCAGGGCTTCGTCCACGTCGTGGGTGACGATGAGCGTGGCGGTGTTGGAGGCATGCACCAGCCGGCGAAGCAGCGCCTGCATGTCCTCGCGCAGGATGGCGTCGAGCGCGGAGAAGGGTTCGTCGGCCAACAGCAGCAGGGGCTCGCGGGCGAGCGCCCGCGCGAGTGCTGCCCGCTGCGCCATGCCGCCCGAGAGCTGGGCGGGGAAGCGGTGTGCCGCATCGCTCAGTCCCACGTCCGCCAGGGCACGGGCCACGCGGGCGCGGCGCTCGGCGCGGGGCAGTGGCGTCTGGTGCTTGAAGCCCAGGCCGAAGCCGACGTTGGCGGCGCAGGGCAGCCAGGGCAGCAACCCTGGGCGCTGGAACAGCAGGCCGGCGCGTGGGTGGGGCCGCGTGAGGCGCTCGCCCTGGAAATGGATCTCACCGGCCCAGGGCTGCTCCAGCCCGGCCAGCACCCGCAGCAGGCTGGACTTGCCGCAGCCGCTGGCACCCAGCAACGCGACGATCTCGCCGGGGTGCAGTTGCAGGTTCAGCCCGTCGATGACCGGCTGGCTGCTGCCGGGGTGACCGACGCGCAGCCCCTGGACCGAAAGCACCGCGCCGCTCATGCCGGGCGTGCCGCGCCTGCCGGGAGTTGGGCCAACTGGCCCTGCAACTGGCTGAGGCTGGGCGTGACGATGGGGATGAACGCCGCCTCGCGCCAGCGGCGGGCAAAGCCCAGCGGTTGGTCGCGGTGGTAGGCCCGGCCACCGCTGGCCAGCAGTTCCAGTTGCAGCGCCTGTTGCACGTCGTGCGCGAGCGCGATGCGCAGGCGAAACAGCGCCGGGGCGTCTGCCAGGAAGCGCCCTTGCGCCAGGCCTTGCAGCAGTGCCGTGCGGTGCTCGGCGAGCGCGGCATCGGCCTGGGCGAGCGGCTCGCCCAGCACGGCGCGTGCCGGCCCGAGATGCTCGCGTGTGGCGTCCAGTGCGGCTTGAGCGAGTCCGATGGACAGGCCGCACTGCAAGCCCAGAAAGGCTGGCCGCACGCACGGCAGGAACTCGGTGGCGACGGGGTGGATGAGGTCGTCGGCGCTGACGCGCACGTCGTCCAGCGTCAGCGCCGCCGTCTGGCTGCCGCGCATGGCGATGAGGTCCAGGTCTTCGCTGCGGCTCACGCCGTCGAGGCCCTGAGGCACGGCCACCACCAGGGGCGGCTGGCCATCGTCCCGCGCCACCGCCAAGGCCACGCGAAAGCCTGGGCCGAGGTTGGTGGCCCAGGGCACACGGCCTTGCAGTGTCCAGGGCCCGGCGCCCTCGGCGCGCACGCCCAGCTGCTCAATGCCGCTGAGGAACTTCATCGCGTTGGACAGGCCGGTGGCCCCGGGCTCGTGGCCGGCCAGCAGGCCCGGCAGGGCGCGTTCACGCAGCGTGGCGTTGGGGCTGTTCAGCAGGTACTCGATGAACGCGCGCTGGCCCCAGAACACGAAGGCCGCCGTGAGCGAGTGGCGGGCCACCTGGGCGATGGCGTCCACCCCGTCGCTCACGCTGCCGCCCGTGCCACCCAGGGCCGCGGGCACGCCCACCCGCAGCACGCCGCTGCGGCCCAACTCGCCCAGCAAGGCCTGTGTGGCGATTGCGTCGCCTTCGTCCAGCGCCAGCGCGTGCCGGTCCAGCCAGGCCAGGAGTTCCGTCATGCCAGGTGGCCGGCCGCGAAGGGCTGCAGCTCGGGGTTGATCTCGTTGCCCGCCAGCACGTTGGCGTAGTTGCACAGCGTGGCCAGGCTCACGCCCAGCACCACCTCCAGCACCTGCTGCGGCCCGAAGCCGGCGGCCAGGAAGGCTTGCAGCGGCGCATCGGGCACGGCGCCGCGGTACTCGATGACAGCGCGGGTGAAGGCCTGCACCGCATCCAGGCGGGCATCGCCCGTGGGTTGCAGCGCCTGCAGCTGGGCCACGGTGGCAGCCGGCAGCTGCACCTTCTTGATGGCGATGGCGCTGTGCCCGGCCACGCAGAAGTCGCAGCCGTTGAGCTGGGCGGCGGTGATCTGCACCACCTCGCGGGCGGCCAGGTCCAGCGACGCGCGGCTGTTGATCTCCGAGACCGTGAGGTAGGTCTCCAGCGCCACGGGGGCATTGGCCAGGGTGCCGATGAGGTGGGGCAGGAAGCCGTTGTTGGCGATCACCTTGGCCACCAGCGGCTGCGCGGCGGCGGGGGCGGTGGTGGCGTCGAGGCGGGGCAGGCGGGAGTGGTGTGCAGTCATGGGCGTGGATCTTCGCAGTTGGGTGTGGCGGCCCACAGTGCGGTGCACCTCAGCTGCTCCGGGGGCACTGCTGACTCGCTTGGGTGCTCGCCTGCTCGGCCGTGCGCGCGATGCTCCCGCTCCCCCCTCGCAGACGCAGGCGATGCTGGGGGACGGGAAGGGATGAAAAGGCCCGGCGGTACAGGCGCTGCGCCGCCGGGCGGGGGGCACTCAGGCCCGGGCAAGCCGGCGCACGACCGACACGAAGTGGTCGATCTCGTCGCAGGTGTTGTAGAACGCGAAGGACGGCCGCACGGTCGCCTCCAGGCCGAAGCGGCGCAGGATGGGCTGGGCGCAGTGGTGGCCGGAGCGCACCGCGATGCCTTCCTCTGCCAGCGCCTTGCCCACGGCTGCGGTCTCGTGCCCGGCGAGCACAAAGCTCAGCACGCTGGCCTTGTCGGCCGCCGTGCCCACCAGCCGCACGCCCGGGATGGGGCGGATGGCCTCGGTGGCGTAGGCCAGCAGGTCGTGCTCGTAGCGCGCGATGTGGTGCAGGCCGATGCGGCTCACGTAGTCCAGCGCCGCGCCCAGGCCGGCCGCGTCGGCGATGTTGCCGGTGCCGGCCTCGAACTTGGCCGGTGCGGGCTGGAACACCGTGCGCTCGAAGGTCACGTCGGCAATCATGTTGCCGCCGCCTTGCCAGGGCGGGATGGCGTCGAGCACGTCCTTGCGGCCGATGACGGCGCCGATGCCGGTGGGACCGAAGATCTTGTGGCCGCTGAAGATGAAGAAGTCGCAGCCGATGGCCTGCACGTCCACCGTGAGGTGGGACACCGACTGCGCACCGTCCACCAGCGTCGTCACGCCCTGCCGCTGCGCGATGCCCACCAGTTCCTGCACCGGCACCACCGTGCCCAGCGCATTGCTGACTTGCGTCACCGCGAGCAGTTTGGTGCGCGGGCCGATGAGCTTGGTGGCCTCACTCAGGATGACCTGGCCGGTGTCGTCCACCGGGATCACGCGCAGGTGCGCGCCCTTGCGGGCTGCAAGCTGCTGCCAGGGCACGATGTTGGCGTGGTGCTCCAGGTGGGAGACGACGATCTCGTCGCCCTCGCCGACGTTCTGCTCGCCCCAGGTGTTGGCCACGAGGTTGATGGCCTCGGTGGCACCGCGCACGAAGATCACTTCATCGGCCGAGCGGGCGTTGACGAACTTCGCAACGGTCTGGCGGGCGCTCTCGTAGGCGTCCGTCGCGCGTGCGGCCAGGGTGTGGGCCGCGCGGTGGATGTTGCTGTTCTCGTGCTCGTAGAAGTGCGTCAGGCGGTCGATGACGGCCTTGGGCTTTTGCGTGGTGGCGGCGTTGTCGAACCAGACGAGTTGGCGGCCATTGACGCGCTCCGCCAGGATGGGGAAGTCGCGCCGGATGGCGTTCACATCGAAGGGTTGGCGCTGGCCTTGCAGCTGGTGCTTGTTCGGCAGCTCGCCGGCGTGGTGGCCGTGCGCGCCGGGGTGGCGGTTCAGGTCCAGCACGTAGAGCGAGGGCTGGGCCGGTGCAGCGCCGGGTGCGGGCTCCAGGAAGTAGTAGCCCGCGGGCGCTGCAGCCTCGCGCGCCGGCGGCGTGATGGCCTGGGGTACGCCGAGCAGTTGGCTGCCCACGCGGCCGTCGAGCCCCGGCACGCTGGTGAGCAGCACATCGGGCACGCCATTGCCGGCCTGCGCATGCGGCGCTCGGGCCGCTGAGGGGCGGGCGAGGGCGGCGGCCTGGTCCGGCCCGGTGGGGGCGAGGTTGAGGCCGGGCGCTGCAGCGCCGAAGCCGGCGAACTGGGTCGTCGTGGCTTGCGGCAACGGCATTTCGCT